>CAJTJZ010000021.1 GCA_910576895.1 uncultured Lachnospiraceae bacterium
GCTTTCGTACTACTCAACTTATCTTTTCAGATTACTGTTTGAGTCGTACAGCTTTTTTGTATATATTTTTTTGAATTTACCGTAACTGTTTAGTTACCCATTTTTCTTGAGGATAAGATCCATATCGTTGCCTAACATCATTCATGCGATCTTCTATAAATAATATTTGTTCTGCACCTGCAATAGAATCACATAATTGAATCAATCTATCATAGTCGTCCATAACAACTACTTTTAGGGTATCTTGAATCAATGTCAGTTCTTCTTTTGTAGTATCAAAGTTTCCTACATACCCATCTATTGTTTGATTATGAAAGGAATGTGTTAGACATATTTTTGCAGCATCTTCATATCCTAATGACATCATATAAGAATAGCCATCGGATACATGACCTAAATGTCGAATGCCAAATTTTCGTCCAATATCATGCAGTAGTCCTAAAATATAGGCTTTTTCTGGGTCTAAATCAGAGCATTGCTTGGCAATTTTTTCTGCACAATGGGCAGCAATTCGACTATGATTTCCCCATGCACCGGGATTACATTTTTCTGCTTCTATTAAAAGTTTTTCTGCGTTTTCTCTTGTTGGCAGCATAATGAAACTTCCCCTTTCTGTAATTGTCCTACAGTAGTTTACAAGTTTTTAATTCTATGAAAAAATAAATAATATACAAGATTTTTTTGTGATATAATAAGTTTGAGAATAAATAAACACAAAAAGAAGAACTTGTATGTTAAATTTATGATACCATAAAAATACTATGATTAATAGATTTTTTTATTATTTTTCTATTTATTTTAAAAGGGCTTCTGTTCCAATAGTAGAATCTTTGTTCCTTAATATCTGAAGATGAGTATCATGTACTAGAATTATAAAGGAGTGAAACAAAATGGTTTCAATAACAGTAAATGATTTTGATTTAGGACAAATAGCGGAATCAGGACAATGTTTTCGGATGAATTATATAGGGAGAGGTAGCTATTCCATGATTGCATTTGATAAATATATAGAAGTATCACAATTAGGAAATACTCTTATATTTTTTTGTACATCAGAAGAATATGAGGGATTCTGGAAAGATTATTTTGATATAGATACAGATTATACAGAAATTAAGCGAAATGCTAAATATGATGTTTATTTAAGTAAAGCGATGCAATATGCAACGGGGATAAGAATCTTAAAACAAGATTTATTTGAAATGCTAATTACTTTTATTATTTCCCAACGAAAGAGTATTCCATCTATTAAAAAATGTGTGAAAACTCTTTCTTATCGATATGGTAAGGAAATAAGTGGACTTAATAGGAATGGTTCAACTGTGATAGTAAATGCTTTTCCCACACCAGAAGATTTAAGTAGAGTGTCTATTTCTGATCTAAGAGAATGTGGTTTAGGTTATCGAGATGTATATGTATATGATGCAGCAAAATGGTTTTGTAAAGAATATCCTAAAATAGATATGGAAAGATTTAAAAAAGAGTATCCCTTCGCAAAAAATGTATTACAGAGTATCAATGGTGTAGGAGATAAAATAGCAAATTGTGTATGTCTCTTTGCCTTACATCAATTACAAGCTTGTCCGATTGATACTCATATGCATCAAATAATTGATAAAGAGTATTATGGGATTATGCCAGAATGGATGGTAAGTGATAAAGCTGGAGTTTTTCAGCAATATTGTTTCTATTATAAAAGAAATTATATGGAATAAGGAGGAAAACAAAATGGTATCTGTTATGAAAAGTTTTGGAACAAATCGGGGAAATCTATCACAGTCATAATGGAGCAGATGGCTACGGGAGTATGATTGTTTATCTGGCACGCAAGGGGATATGATTACACCCCAGTAACTATACACAGATACATAAATACTGAGTTTGGTCTGCATTCTATCGTTTGTCTCAAGAAACCAGATACGGAATCCCTCGCATTTTTCTCTTTTATGTTTTTATAGAAATTTTTTATTATACAAAATAGAACAATTTATATAATGAATTATTTTAGAAAATAAGTTCTGCCACGCTACCAATTTCCTGCTAATTTTATTCAAAATGGGGCTTGATGGTACTTAAAGCTTAAAAAATGGGGAAATTCAAAATAAAAAATACCCCTTTACAGAAGCTTTTTTCTATGCTATAGTATAAAAAGTCCGCTGCCCGGTGTCAGGAAAGCTCCGGCCAATGCTGAGTGGACGGATAATTTTTATATTTTATTAATTATAAATAATGGAGGATACGATTATGATTAGCAAAGAAAGAAAAGCAGAAATTGTAAAGGCTTATGGAAAAAATGAGCAGGATACAGGCTCTACAGAAGTTCAAGTAGCATTGTTGACAGAAAGAATTAATGAGTTGACAGAACATTTGAAAATTAATAAGAAGGATCATCATTCCAGACGTGGTCTTTTAAAGATGGTTGGACAAAGACGTAATCTTCTTGCTTATTTGCAGAAAAAGGATTTGGAAGGATATCGTACTTTAATTGAGAAATTAGGATTAAGAAAATAATCATTGTTCAGGCAAATGGGAAGAATTTGTAAGAGCAGATAGGGAAGAAAAGAAAAAGATTCTCTATCTGCTCTTAGACGTATTCGAGATAAGCAAAGAATAAATTTTAAGAAATAATCTATAAATATTAGAAAACAATTTGCAAAAAAAGAATTTTAGAAAAAAATAGCTGGAATAATAGAAAAGTAAGTGTTATAATAGTAGTGCTGTCAAAATCTGGGTAAAATGATTCCGAGACTTCTGAAAAGCATATAAGACCAAAACTTCTGTGTTTTTCAGTTGTTTCGGCAGTTTTACTATATGGCAGTAATATTTTATGGTAATAATAGAATGTTAGGAAAATGGTAAATTTAAAAAGCAAAAAAAGTAAGAAGAAGTAAAAAGAAAAGTTAAAAAGTAAAAAGTAATCAATAAAGTAAAAATTTTTTTTGTATTTAGAAAGTGAAAAAAGAGATTGATTACAGAAATGATGGAGGAATTAATTTATGTACAAGAGTTTTACAATGGAACTTGCAGGTAGGACATTGACTGTTGACATTGACAGAGTAGCAAAGCAGGCAAATGGTGCAGCATTTATGCATTATGGAGATACTGTTGTTTTATCAACAGCAACAGCATCGGATAAACCAAGAGATGGAATTGATTTTTTCCCATTAAGTGTAGAATATGAAGAAAAGATGTATGCAGTTGGAAAGATTCCGGGTGGATTTAATAAAAGAGAGGGAAAGGCATCGGAAAATGCAGTATTGACTTCACGTGTCATTGACAGACCAATGCGTCCTCTTTTTCCAAAAGATTATAGAAATGATGTTACATTAAATAATCTTGTTATGTCGGTTGATCCAGAATGTACGCCAGAACTTACAGCAATGCTTGGTTCTGCAATTGCAGCTTCCATTTCTGATATTCCATTTGATGGGCCATGTGCTACAACGCAGGTTGGAATGATTGATGGAGAATTTATTATAAATCCAAGTTACGCTCAAATGGATATTTCTGATTTAAAATTAACAGTGGCTTCTACAAGAGAAAAAGTAATTATGATTGAAGCTGGTGCAAATGAGATTCCAGAAGATAGGATGTTAGAAGCAATTTATAAAGCACATGAAGTGAATCAAACAATTATCGAATTTATTGATAAGATGGTAGCAGAATGCGGGAAACCAAAACATGAGTATATAAGCTGTGCTGTTCCAGAAGAAATGTTTCTTGCAATTAAGGAGATTGTAACGCCAGAGGAAATGGAAATGGCTGTATTTACAGATGAAAAGCAAGTAAGAGAAGAAAATATTCGTAATATTACAGCAAAACTAGAGGAAGCATTTGCTGATAATGAGGAATGGCTGCCATTATTAGGTGATGCGATTTATCAGTATCAGAAAAAAACAGTACGAAAAATGATTTTAAAAGATCATAAGCGTCCTGATGGGCGAAAGATTGATCAAATTCGTCCACTAGCAGCAGAAATTGATATTATCCCAAGAGTGCATGGTTCTGCTATGTTTACAAGAGGACAGACACAGATTTGTGATATTGTTACATTAGCACCATTATCAGAAATGCAAAAAGTGGATGGTCTGGATGAAACAATAACAAATAAACGATATATTCATCATTATAATTTTCCTTCTTATTCTGTAGGAGAAACAAAAGTTTCCAGAGGGCCGGGAAGACGTGAGATTGGACATGGGGCATTAGCAGAACGTGCCTTAGTACCAGTGCTTCCAACTACAGAAGAATTTCCTTATGCCATTCGTGCAGTATCGGAAACCTTTGAATCAAATGGTTCTACTTCTATGGCTTCTACTTGTGCAAGTTGTATGGCATTAATGGCGGCTGGCGTTCCAATTAAAAAGATGGTTGCTGGTATTTCTTGTGGTCTTGTAACAGGAGATACTGATGATGATTATATTGTATTAACCGATATCCAAGGATTAGAAGATTTCTTTGGCGATATGGATTTTAAAGTAACTGGTACTCATGATGGTATTACAGCAATTCAAATGGATATTAAAATTCATGGACTTACAAAGCCAATTGTGGAAGAAGCTATTAAAAGAACAAGACAGGCAAGACTTTATATTATGGATGAAGTTATGAGCAAAGCAATTGCAGAGCCAAGAAAAGAAGTAGGTGCTTATGCTCCAAAAATTTGTCAGATGCAGATTGATCCACAGAAAATTGGCGATGTTGTTGGACAACGTGGAAAAACCATTAATGAGATTATTGAACGTACTGATGTAAAAATTGATATTACGGATGATGGTTTAGTTTCTATTTGTGGTACAGATAAAGATAAAATGGCAGAAGCCATGAAAATGATTAAAATTATTACAACCGATTACAGAGAAGGACAGATTTTTGAAGGAACGGTTGTTAGTATTAAGGAATTTGGTGCTTTTATTGAATTTGCTCCGGGAAAAGAAGGTATGGTTCATATTTCTCGTATTAGTAGGGAAAGAATTAATCATGTAGAAGATATTTTGACACTTGGTGATAAAGTAAAGGTAATCTGCCTTGGAAAAGATAAAATGGGTAGATATAGCTTTAGTATGAAAGAGGTACGACAGGATTAAATATAAATAGATAAGTGATAGTAATAATAGTAAATAATGAAAATCTTTTCTTTTGTGAGTATCATTATTAATAAATAGAAAAAAGAGCTTAGAAAGTAAAGAGATTAAAGAAATGATAAAAAAGAGGGAGCTTGTAGCGACAGGCTGAGAGGAAACGGAAGTTTCGACCTTAGAACCTGATATGGATAATGCCATCGTAGGGAGATATACAAGTATGATAGAGGTGTATCTTTCTGATATGCCTCTTATTTTTTGTAAAATTTATTTTAAAAAAGAAAGGGAGATAAAATGGAAAGAGAGTATAGTACGCAGATGGAAGCTGCAAAAAAAGGAATAGTAACACCTGAAATGGAAATTGTAGCAAAAAAAGAACAAATAGAAGTGGAAAAATTAAGAGAGTTTGTTGCTTGTGGCCAAGTAGCAATTCCAGCAAATCATAATCATACTTCGCTTTCAGCAGAAGGAATTGGTACAGGACTTCGAACAAAGATTAATGTAAATCTTGGTATTTCTGGTGACTGTAAAAATTATGATATTGAAATGCAGAAAGTACAAATGGCAATTGACTTTGGTTGTGAATCTATTATGGATTTATCAAATTATGGAAAAACAAATACATTTCGCAGGGAATTAATTGAAAAATCACCTGCTATGATTGGAACTGTTCCAATGTATGATGCAATTGGATATTTAGAAAAAGATTTATTGGAAATTACAGCAGAGGATTTTTTAGAGGTAATTGAGGCACATGCAAAAGAAGGCGTGGATTTTATGACAATTCATGCAGGAATTAATAAGCGTGCAATAGAAGCATTTAAAAGGCAAAAGCGAATGACAAATATTGTTTCTCGTGGAGGTTCTCTTTTATTTGCTTGGATGGAAATGACAGGGAGAGAAAATCCATTTTATGAATATTATGATAAAGTATTAGAAATTCTTAGAAAATATGATGTTACCATTAGTCTTGGGGATGCACTTCGTCCCGGATCAATTCATGATAGTTCGGATGCTGGACAAATTTCGGAATTAGTAGAGCTTGGTGCTTTGACAAAACGTGCATGGGAAAAAGATGTACAAGTTATGGTAGAAGGACCGGGACATATGGCTATGAATGAAATTGCTGCTAATATGACAATAGAAAAGCGTCTTTGCCATAATGCACCATTTTATGTTTTAGGACCTTTAGTAACAGATATCGCACCGGGATATGATCATATTACTTCTGCGATTGGTGGTGCAATTGCAGCAGCATCGGGAGCTGATTTTCTTTGTTATGTAACACCTGCGGAACATTTGCGGCTGCCGGATTTGGAAGATGTACGAGAAGGAATTGTTGCAAGTAAAATTGCAGCTCATGCAGCAGATATTGCAAAAAATATTCCGGGAGCAAGAGAGATTGATAATAAAATGAGTGATGCAAGAAGAAGAGTTGATTGGGAAGGTATGTTTCAATATGCACTTGATCCGGAAAAAGCAAAAAGATATTTTGAATCTACTCCACCACAAGATCGTCATACTTGTTCTATGTGCGGTAAAATGTGTGCTATGAGAACAACAAATATGATTTTAGAGGGTAAAAAAGTTGAGTTTGTAACAGAAAAGTAATGTATTTCTTGTATTTATAATATTTGATAAAGAAGAAAATATAATTATTATCATATAGTCAAATATATAAAGAGCGTAAATTTAGATAATGGATTTACGCTCTTTATAAATCAGTAGAAATAAAATATACTTTTATTTTGAAATAACTGATTTAATATTTGCAAATTTTTACCAAATATTATTTCAATTTCTTTCTTCTTGTCTTTGATGATAATATTATATTACAATTACTTGCTTTGATTTATCAATTCTAACATGCTTTTTCATTAAGATTTGCACTTATAAATTGCATAATAGAAGAAAAAAATTTTTTTTATTAATATGGTTATTATTTTCGAATACCATCTTTAGAAAGGATTTCCAAAAATTGTTCTATTGACATATTTCCTAAATCGCCATCATCTCTTTTACGGGCAGAAACAAGGTTAGTTTTCCGTTCTTTTTCTCCAATAATAAGCATATAAGGTATTTTTTCCAATTGAGCCGTTCTTATTTTGTAACCTATTTTTTCAGTTTTTTCATCTACTTCACAACGTAATCCCTCTTTTTTTAAGATGGATTCAATTTCTTTTGCATAGTTGATATATTTATCTGAGATAGGTAATATTTTTACTTGCACTGGCGAAAGCCATAATGGAAATTTTCCTGCAAAATGTTCAATTAAGATACCTAGAAATCTTTCAATAGAACCGAATACAACTCTATGTATCATAATGGGACGATGTTTATTTCCATCTTTTCCTATATACTCTGCTTCAAAACGCTGTGGTAATTGAAAATCTAATTGAATTGTTCCACATTGCCATGTTCTTCCAATAGAGTCTTCCAAGTGAAAATCAATTTTCGGACCATAAAATGCACCATCTCCTTCATTTACAATATAGGGAAGTTTTAAGTCATCTAAAGCATTTTTTAAACCATTTGTTGCCATTTCCCAATCTTCATCACTTCCAATGGAATTTTCTGGTCTTGTAGATAATTCCACATGATATTTGAATCCAAAATTGGAATATACCTCATCAATTAGATGGACAACATTTTTTATTTCATTCTGTATTTGCTCTGGTGTTATAAAGATATGAGCATCGTCTTGTGTACAACAACGAACACGCATAAGACCATGTAAAGTACCTGATTTTTCATTTCTGTGTATCAATCCTAGTTCACTGATACGCATAGGAAACTCACGATAAGAACGAGATTCCATTTTGTATACAAGCATACTGCCCGGACAGCTCATAGGCTTTATAGCAAAATCCGATCCATCAATTACTGTTGTATACATTTTATCTTTGTAATGTTCCCAATGTCCCGATGTTTCCCAGAGCTGACGATTTAATATGATGGGAGTGGATATTTCTACATATCCTTCTCTTGTGTGCAATTTTCTCCAATAGTCAATCAGCAGATTTTTTAATATCATTCCTTTTGGAAGAAAAAAAGGAAATCCCGGACCTTCCTCAAATAGTGCAAATAAGCCCAATTCTTATATTTCCGCTCTAGTGCTTTATATACTCTTTTTTTTGCTTCTTCCAATCGGTTTAAATATTCTTCTAGTAATTTCTCGTTTGGAAATGATGTACCATAAATTCTAGTGAGCATCTTATTTTTTTCATTTCCATGCCAATATGCACCAGCAATAAATAATAGTTTAAATGATTTAATTGCACTTGTATATGCTACATGAGGTCCAGCACACATCTCTAAATATTCTCCCTGTTGAAAAAAACTGATGTTTTCATCTGCTGGTAACTCATTTAACATTTCAATTTTATATATTTCTTTTCTTTTTTCCATAGCTTGCATTGCTTTTTCATGATCTGTTATAAAATGTTTAAGTTGCAGATTTTCTTTTACAATTTTTTTCATTTCTTCTTCAATTTCAGGAAAATTTTTCTCTGAAAAATGGAAGTCAAAATCAAAATCATAGTAAAAACCATCTTTAATAGATGGACCAATGGCACATTTTGTATTTGGGTATAATCTTTTTACTGCCTGTGCCAAAATATGTGCTGTCGTATGCCTAAATGCATTTTTTCCCAATTCCTCTTCAAAGCCAGCCTCTTGAATAGAACCATCTTTCATTTTAATCTTCATTTTATCCTTTCCTTTCTTAAATAAAATAGTTTGATTAGCATAAGAAAAGCACTCTTAAAGACACTAATATAGTATCTTTAAGGGTGCTTATTGCACGGTTCCACCTTAATTTTTTACTTCAGATTCTATCAAATCCTAACCTTTAACGCAGGTATACGATAATACTTACTCTACTTTCAGCATTACAGCTAAGGAATGGTTTTCACATATAATCCACAGAAACATCTTCCAGCAAATGATGTTCTCTCTGTCTGCAATGAATATGCTACTTGTTTCCGTCATCGCTTTTCCTTATGTTAATTTGTTAGACATAATAACATTCCTATTATAGATTGTCAATACCTAAACGAATGTAATAGGAAAATAAACGAATATTAACGAAACGTGAAAAATATATTGACATATATTAACGATTGTGATAGTATCTTATTTAATACCGGTATTTAATTTGAACTATTCATCAGCACGAAAGGAGTTTATATGTTTATTGAAGAAAGACATCAAGCTATTTTAACATGGCTAACAGAAAAAGGAAGCATTACAAATGAAGAGATTCAGAAACAGTTTGGGATTAGTTATGATTCTGCAAAAAGAGATTTAAGGATACTAGAAGAAAAGGGATTATTAAAAAGAACACATGGTGGGGCATTATCATTACATCAAATTGCTGTTGGCAGAGCAGCAAAGAAAACAATAAAAGATATAGAAAGTATTAAAGATAATTATCTTTTTATTGCTTTAAAAGCATTATCAATGATTGAAAATAATGATGTTATATTTTTGACTTCTGCTACAATATGTTATTTTATGGCAAAAAATTTTCCTAGCAATATTAAAGTTAGAGTTGTAACAAACTCTATCGTTATTGCAGAGGAATTACGAATAAAAGATAATGTATCTCTTATTTTATTAGGAGGTGAGATGGATAATAAAGGAAATTGTTATGATGCAATAGCAGTGGAAACAGTAAATCGTCTACGATTTGATAAATGTTTTATTACATCAGCATTTATTTCAGCAGAATTTGGTTTGTCCATTCAAAGAACAACTGCAATTAGTTTTTTTAATGCAGTCATAAATAGTTCAAAACAAACAATTGGATTATTTCCAAAAGAAAAGATAGGATTTAATTCTATTGTTAGTATTTGCCCTGCAGAAAGATTGGATATCATGCTTACAGATTGGGATGCTTCCGAAGAAGATTTAAAGTTATTTGATGAAAAAGGAATTGAGATTATAGTTGTTGAGAAAGAAGAACAAGAAATAAAGAAATAAATTGTATAGAGTTTGAAGATTTTATAAATGGAAAAAAAGGATCGGATGAACGATCCTTTTTTTCATGATAGTTATTTACTTACTTAGATAAAGAAATTAACAAGCTAGGGATTGCGACAATTATCAACAGTATAATATTTTTATTCTTATGAAAATATTTTTTGTCAATTAAGAAATTACTTTATGGAAATATGGTAGAAATATTTATGAAAGTATGGTAAAGTATTAATAAAGAAAAATTTATTTATCAACGGAAGAATGAAATGTTTTTATTTTAATAATAAATTGTAAAAACAAATTATAGTTTTATAAAGAAAAAATAAGGAGGAAACTGGAGTGAAATTTTTGAAAAAGCAGAAATTGGCTGCACAAATCAGTATTTTAATATCTATTATTACCATAACAGGTTTATTCTTTTTGTGGGGTATTGTTACACATAATGTTTCCACAACGGTAAAAACTAATCTTACGAATCAAATGATGGATGCAGTCAAATCGCGGGCCGCTATTATTAATAATTATGTGACTTCAGCAGAAGAATATATGTCTGCGTTTGCTCTTAGCAATGAAGTTCGGAATCTTTTGCATGATCCAGAAAATGCAGAATTACTTGAACAAGTTCAACAATATACGGAAGATTTTGCGGCTATCAAAGGCATTTTTGAGGGATTATATATCGCTTCCCCAGAAACTCGTGTCCTTACGCATACGGAGAAAAAGGCAGTTGGAATGGTTACTCGTCCAGACGATAGTTTAGCACCATTTCAAAATACGATTCTAGCACAGCCAAAATTGACCAATCTGGGTATTATGAAATCACCGGGTACGGGAGCAATGATTCTTTCTATGTACTATCCTATTTTTGAGGATCAGCATTGTATTGGATATGTAGGTGCTGGTGTATTTGCCAGCAACTTGATGGATTCTCTTCTAGAGCTAGATATTCAGGGACTGCCAAATAGTGAATATGTATTTATTAATGCAGAAACTGGTGTCTATCTTTATCATCAAGAGGAAGAATTGTTAAATACAGAAACGACCGACTCTGGTTATCGGGAAATTATGCAGCGTGTACAATCCAGCAAAACTTCGCAGAATGGAACTTATACATACAAGGATGAAAATGGTACAAGGAAATTGGTTGTCTATCAATATCTGGCAGATCGGAATTGGATATTTATGGTTCGAGACAATATAAAGGAAGTCTATTATATGGTGAATATGATAAGGACGAAAGTGGGATTAATCTGTATAGCAGTCACAATGTTGATTATTCTATGCTTGATAGGGATAATGCGATGGGTTGGAAAAAGTCTGGTTATAGTAGAAAGTGCAATTAGACGGTTAGGTCAATTGGAATTGGCGGCTGATCAAGAATTATCTTCTTTATACGATCGTGAAGATGAAATTGGCAGTATTGCTAGAACAACGCATGCTTTATGTGAACGATTATGTTTAACTATTGATGATATTGGTCGAATTTTGGGTGAAATGGCAGATGGTAATATTGCTGTTGATGTGACTTCTGGGGAATCTTATTATATAGGTGACTTTCAGGTTTTAGCAAAAAGTTTAAAAACAATCCGTACCAAATTACTTCAGCTTACCCGAAATATTGTGGAAGTTTCTAATCAAGTGACAGATGAGGCAAATCAAGTATCACAAAATGCAGGAAGTTTATTGCAAGGAGTTTTGACACAAGAAGCCTCTATTGCTCGTTTAACGGAAAATGCAGATGATATTGTTGTTCAGATTCGTTCTAATACAGATAATTGTTCTGCAATTCAAAGTTTGACAGAACAAGCTGCTTTACATACAGCTGAGGCAGATAAAAAGATGGCTCAGATGACAGATGCTATGGATAATATTGCTCAGTCCTCTGCTCAAATTGAAAAAATTATCTTGGTTATTGAGGATATTGCATTTCAAACGAATATCCTTGCATTAAATGCTGCTATAGAAGCTGCTCGAGCTGGTAATGCTGGTAATGGTTTTGCTGTGGTGGCAGAAAGGATTCGGGCATTGGCAACAAAATCTACAGAAGCGGCAAAAAATACTGCTAATTTGATTAATCATTCTATTGAAGATATACATACTGGTATGGAAGCAACCACACAGGCTGTTGATATTATGCATATTATTGGTGAATGTACAGATTCAATTAAAGAACAAATGCATGGAATTGTTGATGCTAGTATGCGGCAATCGGATATGATTACCAGTGTAGGTAAGGAGATTGAGGAAATTTCTTATGTAGTACAAAATAATTCTTCTGCTGTAAATCAGAGTGCGGATACTCTTCAGAGCCTTTCCGAACAGGCAAGAGAACTTAATAATCTAATTGGGCAGTTTCAAATCGAACCTTAATAGAAAATAAAGGAAAGAATATGATATAAAATCTAATAATAAAGGCAATCATCTATGCTGACGGTCAAAAATCTGACCGTTCAGTATAAATAATGAATGGAGACAATCGAATCTGCTGACAAAATAGCTGGATTTTAGGTAAGTGCAGATGATTATATTATAAAACCTTTTGATTTAGACGAATTAGAAGCCAGAGTTGCTGCACAGCTAAGGAAGATTGCAAAAATGAGCATTGTAGATTCTATGGAAGCTGTGGAATAAATAAAAAATAATATAATAATACAAGATATTGTTATGTAAAAATTTTCTATATATGTAATATCTTGTATTATTTTTTATTTTTGGTGACAGTTTCTTTTACTAAAAAAATTTTTATGTGAAAACTTCTTCATTAAAACTTAAGAAAATTGTAAGGATTTTATGAAAAAAAGAGTGTATAATGGTGGAAGTTACATAGGGAGTGGGTAAAAAAGCTTTATAAAATTAAAAGAATAGAAACAAAGAGAGGAGAGGGGGCATACAGCTACGAAAGGATCAACAAAGAGAAAAATCAAAGAGCATATCAAATCGAATCTATTTTTATCTCCAAGTATGATAGGTGTTTTGATATTTCTTTTGATTCCATTTGGTGTGGTTATATATTATTCTTTGATTGACAATCCGATTGGTAAAAATTTTGTCGGTCTTGAGAATTTTGAGAAACTGATGAAAAATGACGCATTTTTACAGGCAACAGGAAATACATTGTTTTTTTCTTTAGTAGCCGTACCATTAGTAGTGATTCTGTCATTGGGTTTGGCATTGTTATTGGATATGAATATTCCATGGAAAAGTCAGTTTCGAACATTTTTTTTAAGTCCAATGATGGTTCCAGTAGCATCGGTTGTCTTGATTTGGCAAGTAATTTTTAATTATCATGGTGCTATGAATGAACTTCTTACTGTATTTGGTTTTACTGGTGTAGATTGGTTAAAATCGAAATACAGCATGGTAGTTGTCATTAGTATGTTTTTATGGAAAAACCTTGGGTATAATATGATTTTATTTATGTCAGCGTTGGGAAGTATACCAAAGGATATTATTGAAGTGGCACAATTAGAAGCAGCAGGAAAGTTTACTATATTTTTTAAAATCAAGCTTCGTTATATTGGTTCTACCATTTTATTTGTTATCATATTATCTTTAATTAATTCCTTCAAGGTATTTCGTGAAGTATATTTATTATCTGGAGATTATCCATATGATTCGCTCTATATGTTGCAGCATTTTATGAATAATACATTTGCGTCTATGGATTACCAGAAATTATCAGCGGCAGCAATTATTATGTGTTTGTTTATGATTGTTGTGATCGGAATCTTATTCTTTATTGAAAATAAGGTAGGTGAGGATCTTGAAGGTTAGGGAGAAAAAACAAAAAGAACCAAAATTTCCAAAGCTTGGAAGCAGGGGGAAAAAGAAAGATAAAAGAAGTCTTAAACTTCCAAAGTTAAAAAAAGAAAAGCAGAGAATAGAAAATATAGGCACGAAAATAGAAAGAAAAAAAGTAGAAAATATAGAGAAGAAAATAGAAAATCAAGAAGAAAAAGAAATGGCAAAAACAGTAGAATCTATTCAAGGGGAAATAGAATCAAAAGTTATAAAAAAGGCAGAAATAAAAACAAAGGCACAAGAAACGACTGTGACAAATAAAGAAGAAAAGCAAGTTATAATTACTAATAATATAGGAATAGAAAGTGCTGTTATTAGTCAGGAAGAAAAAAAACAGAGGATAAGAAAAAAGAAAAAACAGATAAAAAAAGGGATAAGGACAATATTACTTGTAATTATCGCTGGAGGACTTGCTGTATTTTTTCTAATGCCAACAATACTTACTATGGCAAATTCTTTTATGACATCACAGGAGATTAATGCCAACTATGGAATGATTTTTTCAGACAGCAGCAGTAATTACATATCTGAAAAAGTAAATTTAAAATTCATTCCAGATATCGTTTCTTTTAAACAATATTCTACAGTACTGTTAAAAAGCCCGGAGTATTTGCTGAAATTTTGGAATTCGGTTATATTTACAGCACCGATTTTAGTAATACAAATTATTATTGCCATTTTTGCAGCATATAGTTTTATGAGATTTCGTGGAAAGTTAAAGGAGATTATTTTCTTTGCTTATATTATTTTAATGCTAATGCCATATCAAGTAACGCTTGTTCCAAATTATCTTGTATCGGATTGGCTAAATATTTTGGATACAAAATGGGCTATTTGGCTGCCGGGTGTGGCATCGCCATTCAGTGTATTTTTATTGACAAAATTTATGCGGAGAATACCAAATTCATTAATTGAAGCAGCAAAGATTGATGGAGCAGGGGAATGGAAAATTTTTACAAAAATTTGTGTTCCGCTTTGTAAAGGTGCTATTTATTCTGTTGCAATTTTAATCTTTATTGATTACTGGAATATGGTAGAGCAGCCATTGATTTTATTATCGGATACCGATATGCATCCCTTGTCGGTATTTTTATCAAAAATTAATTCTGGTGAAATCAGTCTGGCATTTGCGGTAGCATCTATTTATATGGTGCCAAGTATTTTAGTATTTTTATATGGAGAAGAATATTTGGTAGAAGGTATTTCTTACTCAGGAGGATTAAAGGGTTAGGTTAAATTATAAAATAAACAGGGATTAGAAAAAAATCGTGGGATTACAATTTTATGCGAAAACTTGAATTTTTATAAAAAGGTTTCAAAAGACTTCTTTTTAATAGAGATTTAATGATAAGGAAGGTGTGAAAAAATGACAGAACAGGAATTAATGATGAAGCATCAGAAACGGAGAGATAGAATTAAAAATATTGCAATTCTATTTTTAACAATTATGCTGCTTTTAACATTTTTTTCTAATACAATTATGAATTACTCTTTGGCAGAGGTAGGGACAGCATATGCTTCTCATGGACCTTTAACAACAAAAATTCGTGGGGATGGTTATGTAGAAGCAAAAGATCCTATCCAAGTGACAACGGATAAAGAAAGTGAAGTTTTAAAAGTCTTTGTAAAAGATGGGGATAAGGTAAAAAAGGGGCAGACATTATTTTTACTGGAAGGAACTACCGTAGATGAATTAAAACAGGCACAAACAGATTTAATGAATCTAAATTATGAATATGCAAAATCTTTATTGGAAATCACAGTGCCTAATTATGATGAAAATAATCTGGAAATTAAATATGCACAAAAGGATTTAAGAAAGGCATTAAAAGCAATTGAGGATACAAGAGAGGATATTCAAAAGAAAAAAGGAGAATATAAGGAATTAAAACAGAAGATGAAAGCAGCAAAAAAAGAGATGGATAAAAAAGCAGATGCTGTAGCGGATAAAGCTTCGGAAGTAGAAAAAACACAGAACTTATTAGATGAATATAATAATGAAAAGACGGAGCTGACAGGTGAAAATGATGGAAGTGATAATGAAGATATTCAAGCAAAAAGAGCAGCAAAAACAGAAGCAACGCGTATAAAAGAAGATGCAGAGGCTGCTTTAGAAGAAGCAAAAGAAGTACAACAAAAATATGAAATTACAGCAGATAGAACACGTTCTGTTATTGAGAAAGAGATAAAAGAAAAACAAGAAGAACTTGTTACTTTGCAGGAGGCAAAAACAGAATTATATAATGACTGGGCAGATGCAAAAAATGCAAAAGGAGAAAGTAAGGCGACAATAAAACAATTAAGGCAGCAAATAGAAGATATTAGAGATGAAATAGGAACTGTTACAAGTGCTGCAATTGTTAATAAGTTGCAGGCAGAGATAATAGAAAAGCAAAATGAAATTAATGAAGCAATTGAAAATGATATAGAAACAGTGACAAAAAATATTAATAGTAATGAAAAATCAATAAGGAAAGTAAATCAAGCGATTGCAGATTGTCAGTCAGAGCTTTTGTCTTTAGAATCAAAAGAAAAGATGTTAGATGCGGCAAAGAAGCAAGTGGAAAATTGTCAGGCAGCCTTAAAGACAGCAGAGAAAAATGAGAAAACAGCAACACGAGCTTTGGAGGATGCAGAAAATGCATTTAAACAAACAAATTCAAAAGAATTATCTGTAAAATTGGAAGCGTTAGAGGCAAAGATTAAAACAACAAGAACACAAAAAATTCAGCTTGACAATCAAAAAACAAAATTAGATGCTGACTATACAGAAGTACAAGAAGCTTACAATACAGCAAAAGCAGCCGTAGATTCTTTTCAAAAAGTAGATGAAAATGCAATGGATACAGTCAATCAGGCAGCAGATGAAAAAAGAAAAGCATTAGAAGCTTTATATAATACCTTATCAAAAACACAGGCAGATAATTCTCTTACACAGCAGAAAAGTGATTTAGACAGTCAACAAAAACAAGAGGAAATTAAAAGAAAGAAAAAGGAAATTGCAAGGCTAAAAAAGAAAAAGCTACCTGTAAAACTGAAAGCAAAGCAGGCGGGCGTTGTAGGTTCGGTTACAATTAAAGTAGGAGAAAAGACAACGGCAAATACACCACTTGCAGAAATTACAGTAAAGAAAAATGGTTTTAAGTTAAACATTCCTGTAACAATGGATCAAAGTAAACAGGTAAAACGTGGGGATAATGCTTCTGTATTAAATATTTGGGATGGCGATGTAAAGGCAATTCTTTCAGAAATTAAGACAGATCCAAGTAATCCAAATGCTGGAAGAACCTTAGTTTTTGATGTTTCTGGTGATGTGGAAAATGGAACTTCTTTAAGTATTTCCATAGGAGAAAGAACGGCAAATTATGACTTAATTGTACCAACAAGTGCAATTAGAGAAGATAGTGATGGGAAGTTTATTTTGCGTATTGAAGAAAAATCAAGTCCTGTTGGAAATCGTTATATTGCAAGAAAAGAAGCAGTTACCATTATTACACAAGATGAAACACAGTCAGCAGTTACAGCAAGTTTTGATAGCTATACAAGTATTATAACTACAAGCTCAAAATCAGTAGAGCCGGGAGATTATGTACGTCTTGCATCTTAATTTAGAAGAAGGAGGAGAAAATTATGCGGAATTTTTGGAAAGTAAAAAGTCATAGAATTATGTTATGTGCCGCATTGATATGTCTCCTTGCTGCCGGTATATGTTTAAAATTATTTCAAAATATAAATGAGCAGGATGTAGATCAAAGTGCTGCACATCGCTGGAAATCAGGAAAACAGGAATTTGCTCAAATTTCTGTTTTTCTATCCCCACAGGAAAATTGGACAGAGGCTGATAGAAAAACACTTCTTGGTCAAATAAGGACGGCATTTCAAGAAAATTCTATTACAAATGAAAGTGAACAAGGCGGGGATGATAGATTGCTTCTTGATTGTTATAGCTGTGAAACAAAAATGACATTAGTTCATGGGAAAAGTACAGCGGAGGCAGTTGTAACGGCAACAGGAGGAGATTTCTTTTATTTTCATCCGCAATTATGGTTATCTGGATATGCCTATTCAAAAGATGATATTATGCAAGATAGAATTGTACTTGATAAAGAACTTGCATGGAATTTATTTGGAAGTTCTAATGTAGAGGGAATGTCTTTAAAAATTAATGATAAAACATATTATGTAGCGGGAACGGTAGATAGAAGAAAGACAGACGCAGATATTGCGGCATATGGGGAAAATAATCGAGCATGGATAAGTTATAGTACACTTGTTTCAGAAGAAGAAAAACCGCCAATTACTTGTTATGAAATTGTTATGCCAAATCCTGTCAATGGATGGGCGAAAGAAATTTTAACACAAAGTTTAGCACCAGAACAGAAAGAAATAACACTTTTAGAAAATAGCAATCGTGCAGAATTTTTGCAGGTATTTCAAGATCTAGGTAAATTTGCAAAAAGGACTATGATAACAAAGGCGGTAAAATATCCTTATTGGGAAAATGCTTCCAGAATTCGTGACATTTATCGGGAAATATATCTTTTTTTAGCAGTATTATTTGTGATTTATCCATGTGGTCTTTGTATTGCTTGTATTGTTCGGATTTACCGATTTTTATGTCGGGTGGTTTTACCACAATTAAAAGAACGGTTTTCTTAGAAAATAAATTGCAATTTTTTTTAATCTATTGTTATTTTTTATAATGCCAGAATGCTAAGGCATTTTTGTGGTGGCATATGCGTTGATTTCGTTGACAAAATCATTTTTGCAAACTTGCTATTTGGCAAAATAAAAAAATAGGACAAATTTAGTAAAAACTTCTAAAAAAGCATCTTTTCAGTTGACAATCTCTGGGAATACGTTATAATAAATTTATTCTTTATAATAAGGGTAGGAAAAAATTATAACGGAGGGAGATAGAGAAAAATGAAAAAACTTACAGCAGGCATACTTGCTATGGTATTAGCGATTAATACAATGAATATTTCTGTAGCAAGAGCTGAAGAAGCAAATCCACCACTAACAAATGATATAGGGCTAAGTGATATTTCGCAGGAAACCGATGTTTCTTATTTGCAAGATACCACAATTAGCCCTGTTTTTGTGGAAACATCGGAACAAGCATCTGATTATACAGAAACAATTTTAGATATTCCAGCCGGTGAGGAAAGTGTAACACAGATATATCCAGTGACAGTTCCACAAAAAGGTGCAGTAACCTTTATGGTTATGCGAAATAATATGACGACAGCATTTTCCAATTTGACAATAAGTCTATATTCTGATATATCTTGCACAGAAGAATATGGAACTATGGCATATGGAAATGAGGAGACATTACAAGAAAGTGAGCTTTTTTTCCAAAATGCAGGCACTTATTATTTAAAAGTAGTTTTAGATCGAGCAGATAATGTTACAGATGCATTGAGCTTTGTTTTAGGTTCTTTTTTTGTAAGTAATGCAGATCGTGATTTAGCAGAAGATACACTAGCAATTGCATATTCTGATAATGAACATAATAAAATCAGGTACAAGCTTCAGGTTAAGAAAACAGGAGTGATGGCTTTTGCAGCATTTCCATCTGATTATACAAGTACCTTTGGAGGCGATATTACTATATATAATGCAAAGAAACAGGCAATTTCTGTAAAGGAAACGATTTCCAATAATAAAGATACATCAACAAATGCAAAATATGCTAGAGCTTATTATACGGTACAAAAAGGTACTTATTATATAGAATTTTCTGCTGTTGCATCAACTTCCCATTATATTGTAGGATATTCTATGGTAAATAAGAAAGATGCTTCTGGTGCTTCTAGAACAAAAGCAGCAAAACTAACCATAGGTGGTAAATTAAAAAGCGGTATGGTACTATTATCAGATTCTGTAAAGAAAACAGATTGGTATCGACTAACATTAAAGGAAAAAAAGAAATTTACAATTTTAATTGATGCTTATGTAAGTGGAAAACTTAAAGTAGAAGTATGTGATTCAAAAGGAAGAACGATTCCATTTGGAACAAGAACAATGAATAAAACAGCACAATACAAAATGCCAACAAAAGGAAAATGGTCAAAAGGAACTTATTATATTAAGGTAACAAAGGAAAATAAAAAAGCTTCTGGGTATTATGAAATTAAAATAAAATAAAACTGGATATGCTGTTTAAAATGTAGAAGGGAGGATTTTTTATGGCAAAGAAAAAAGATGCAAAAAAAGAAACAGAAAAGAAGCATTCTTCAAAAAAAGGAGCTTCTAAGAAAGAGGTAACAGAATCTATAGAAATAGATTTTGTAAGACCATCCGTAAGACTTGCATTAGCAAAGCTTTCAGTAGTAGAAAAACCAATGGGTAGAAGTGTTGTTAGAGGCAAAAAACAAAAGCCAGAAATAAAAGAGATTGTAAAGGAAATAGAAAAAGAAGTAGTAAAAGAGGTAGAAGTCATTAAAGAAGTAGAAAAAGAAATAGAAACAAAACAGGTCATACCTTATATTTGTTTGCAATATTTGGGCGGTGAGTCTGATATTAATGAAATTGTAGAAAAAGCAAAGGCTATTTGGCAGGAAAATAACCATAGTGGAGAAAAATTTGTATCTATTGATCTTTATGTAAAACCAGAAGATAATGCGGCTTACTATGTGATTAATGGAATGGATACAGGAAAAGTAGAATTGGGACTTTAAAAAATTGCAGTAAATAAAATCGTTATTATTGTTTTTTTAAAAGAGAGGTTTGACTAGCCTCTCTTTCTTAATGTCAATATCTATAATATTTCAGAACTTTAGTATTCCAAAATTCAGTAAAAGATGGTATACTTATAAAAAACCTTAAAAAAGTAAGAAGGAGGATGTAAGCTATCTAATACTTTTTAGTACAAAAATATAAAAAGTAGTTAGATTTCTTGCTGATTTATTATGAATGTTTTAATTGTAGGAAGTGGAGGACGTGAACACGCTCTTGCTTATAGTGTTGCAAAAAGTGATAAAGTTGATAAGATTTATTGTGCACCGGGAAATGCTGGGATTGCGGAGCTTGCAGAACTTGTACCAATTGATTCTATGGAATTTGAAAAGCTTGCAGATTTTGCACAAGAAAAGGAAATTGGTTTAACGATTATTGGTATGGATGCACCTTTAGTTGGTGGTATTGTTGATGTATTTGAGAAACGAGGACTACGTGTATTTGGACCAAGAAAAAATGCAGCAATTCTTGAGGGGTCGAAAGTATTTTCTAAGAATTTAATGAAAAAGTATCAGATTCCAACGGCTGCTTATGAAAATTTTGACTCTGCGGAAGCTGCACTTGCTTATCTGGAAACAAGTAATTATCCAATTGTATTAAAAGCAGATGGATTAGCACTTGGAAAAGGAGCTTTGATTTGTAATACAAAGGAAGAAGCCAAAGACGGTATTAAAACACTAATGCTTGATAAACAATTTGGTTCTGCTGGAGATAAAATTGTAATAGAAGAATTTTTAATAGGACGAGAAGTATCCGTACTTTGTTACTGTGATGGTACTACTATTTTACCAATGACAAGTGCACAAGATCATAAACGTGCTAAAGATAATGATGAAGGATTAAATACAGGTGGTATGGGAACATTTTCACCAAGTCCATTTTATACAAAAGAAGTGGATGCATTTTGTCGTAAATATATTTATCAACCATCTATGGATGCTATGAAAGCAGAAGGCAGAGATTTTGTTGGTATTATGTTTGTAGGGTTGATTTTAACAAAAGAAGGACCAAAAGTATTAGAATATAATGCACGTTTTGGTGATCCAGAAACACAAGTGGTACTTCCACGTATGAAAAATGATATTATTACTGTGATGGAGGCTTGCATTGATGGAACGTTAGATAAAATTGATTTGCAGTTTGAAGAAAATGCTTGTGTTTGTGTTGTACTTGCTTCAGAAGGATATCCTCTTGAGTATGAAAAGGGTAAAGTAATCACTGGATTTGAAAATTTTAAAAATAAAGATGGATATTATGTATTTCATGCAGGAACAAAGAAAACGGAAGAAGGAATTGTAACAAATGGTGGTCGTGTTCTTGGAGTTACGGCAAAAGGGAGTGATTTAAAACAGGCAAGAAAGAATGCTTATGCTGCTACGGAATGGATTTCTTTTGAAAATAAATATATGCGGCATGATATCGGAAAAGCAATTGATGAAGCAGTGGATGGAATCACAAGTAATTAGGCACTTTATATTTATCAAATAAGAAAAAGAAATCTAAATATACAAAGAATAAATAAAAAGAAGTAATTTTGGAAAAATAAAAAGGAGGTGTCATGTATGGGATTAGGTGATATGCAACAAAAATTAGAACATATGTTGGATGATTTACAAGAAGAAATTGGTGAAGACGAATTAGAAAAGATAAAAAAGGAACAAAAACCAAAAGAACAAAAAGAGTCAGAAAAGGATGTCAATATAGATGATTTATTAAAAGGACTTCCTGATTTAATAACAAGAGAGAAAAGAAAAAAAGAAATCGGAATACAGCCAGCTTGGGAAATGCCGCAACAACAAGTAGAACAGGTAAAAAGCCCTGAAAAAGTGCAGCCGATAAAATCAAAGCCAACAAAACAAGAAAAAAGATCACATGTTTTAATTGTAGATGATGATATTCGTATTTTGAAAATGATCAAAGAAATATTAAAGGATGATTATGATACAGCAGTTGCTTCTAATGGAGATATTGCATTAAAGTTTCTAGAACGGCATGAAACAGACTTAATTTTGCTTGATTATATGATGCCGGGAAAAAATGGAAAGGTTGTCCTTGAAAAAATACGTGAAAATCCAGCATTTGCAAATGTGCCAGTATTTTTCTTAACTGGAATGTCTGATGCTGGAAAAGTAAGAGAATGTCTTGCACTTCGTCCGCAGGGATATATGTTAAAACCAGTAAAGAGAGAGGAGTTATTAAAAAAATTGAAGGAAATTTTGGGATAAATATATCTGAAGGGAGTAAAAGATACAATGGAAGAAATCTATTTAACCGATCTGATTGATAAAGATACGCTTCAGATGCTCCAAGATGGCTTTTCAAAATTGACAGGTATGGCAGCATTGACAACAGATAAGGATGGAAATCCAGTGACGGAGGGAAGTGGTTTTACCGATTTTTGTAAAAATCAAATTAGAAAATCGGAAATTGGCTGTAAACGATGTATAGAATGTGATAAAAAAGGAGCGTTTCTTTCTTTTAAGAATGAAAAAATTAGTGCCTATTTTTGTCATAGTGGATTAATTGATTTTGCTGCACCAATTGTAGCAGATGGTCAAATTGTTGGTGCTTTTGTTGGGGGACAGGTTCTTCCAAAAAAACCAAATGAAAATTATTATCGTAAAAGTGCTTTGGAAATAGGACTTGATCCAGATGAAATGGTGGAAGCCGTCAGAAAAGTAAATGTAGTTGATATTGAAACAATTAACAATTCTGCTGCCTATCTTGGTTCTGTGGCTTCCGCAATGTCAAAGCTTGCTATGGGTCAGCGTGCTGCAATTAATCTAAGCTATGAATTAGAACGTGCAGCACAGATGAAGGCAGATTTTCTTGCAAATATGAGTCATGAAATCCGTACTCCAATGAATGCTGTTATTGGTATGGCGGAAATGGCATTGCGTGAGGATATTCCAGATACTGCAAGAGAATATATTACACAGATTAAGGCAAGTGGCAAAAGCCTTCTTGCGATTATTAATGATATCCTTGATTTCTCAAAAATTGAATCTGGGAAACTGGAAATAGTAGAAGTTGAATATGAAGTTATGTCTATTATTAATGATATTGTTAATGTAATTGAATCAAGAATTGGAGATAAAGATATTGAATTAATTGTAAATGCAGATCCAAATTTGCCACATATCCTTTATGGAGATGATGTCAGGATTAAGCAAATGATTACAAACCTTGGAAATAATGCAGTAAAATTTACAAATTCGGGTGCTGTTACATTAGAGATGACTTTTGAAGAAATGGATAGTGAAAATATTTGGCTAGATGTTAGTGTTAGAGACACTGGAATTGGAATAAAAGAAGAAGATATTGGGAAGTTATTTCAGTCTTTTCAACAGGTGGATAGTAAACGAAATAGAAACATTGAAGGTACAGGGCTTGGTCTTGCAATTACGCAGCAGCTTGCTTATTTAATGAATGGTGGTGTTGATGTACAATCTGTTTATGGTAAAGGCAGTTTATTTCATTTTAGAATACCACAAAAAGTTATAGATAGACGAGAAGAGGCTGTTGTTAAAAACAAAGAAAAGATTTTTGCCGTTGGAATGTTTCGTAATGAATATATGCAAAACAGTTGGCAGTTTTGTTTGGCATTATATGGGATTCATTATGAAATTGCGGATAATTATGCCAGACTTTTAGAACTAAAAGAGGAAGGAGCAAATTATTTTTTTCTTGAATATGCTTGTATTGGTTCTCGACTTCGTGCATTTGCAGAAAGAGAACAAGATGTTACTTGTGTAGCAGTCATTGATCCTTTTGTAAAAATATCGGACAAAGAGAATTTTATTTGGATGAAAAAACCTCTCTATTGTTTAAATTTAGCGGCTGTTTTTAATGGAGAAAATATGTTAAATCTTCATAATAATAATGGCAGCGATGAAATGCGATTTACAGCAAGAGAAGCAAATGTATTAATTGTTGATGATAATGGAATTAATTTAACAGTAGCAGAAGGGCTTTTAAAGCCTTTAGAAATGAATATAGATACAGCTTCTAGTGGAAAAATGGCAATTGCTATGGTACAAGAGAAAGATTATGATTTGATTTTTATGGATCATATGATGCCAGAAATGGATGGAGTAGAAACAACACATTCTATTCGAGAACTTGGTGGAAAGTATTTAGATATTCCAATTCTTGCATTAACTGCAAATGCACTTAGTGGAGTAAAAGAAATGTTTATGCGGGAAGGTATGAATGATTTTGTGCCAAAGCCAATTGAAATACGAACAATTGCATCAAAAATAAAACAATGGCTGCCGCAGGAAAAAGTACATATGCTTACACAAGAAGAAATGAAAGAACAAGATACCGATAAGATGCCAGAGATTGTTTTAGAAGGAATTGATATAAAACAAGGGATGTCCTTTGCAGGAACAGTAGAACTTTATAAAAAGGTTTTGCGTGATTACTATGTTGTTATTGAGAAAAAGGCAAATTTAATTGCAGAATATGAACGTAATGATGAAATAGAAGCTTATACAATTGAAGTACATGCATTAAAAAGTGCATCTAGATTAATTGGAGCAGAAAAACTGGCAACACTTGCAGAACGTTTAGAGGAAGCAGGAAATGAAGGAAATATAGAATTAATTCATGAAAAAACAGAAAAAATGCTGTCAATGTATCGAAATTATCAAAATATATTAAAAGATTATGCACCAACCGAAGAAAAAGAAAAAGGTAAGGAAAAAATTTCAAAACAGATAGTTATAAATCTTTGCGATCAGTTGGCAGAAGCTGCAGATATGCTGGACTTAGATACAATGGAAATGCTTGTAGAGGAATTAAAAAAATACCAATTTAATGATCAAGAAAAAGATTATCTTTTACAAGTAGAAGAAGCAGTACAAAATATTGATTCTGATAGTTTAATAGAAGTATTAGATAAATGGAAAAAATTGTGGTAGGAATTAAAATAATAATTTTATAAAAAAACAGAATGTGTCTTTTGGCATATTCTGTTTTTTGTGCAATTTGCATAAAAAAATCGTTTCTTTTTTTCATTGCATTTTAAGAAAAAATATGATAGGATAAATACGAATATATGTTCTGATTTTATCTTTTTTGTCATTGCTATAATAAAAGTATTTTTTTCTATTTTCCAACAAACATAAACAATGCATTATAGAACAAAGCAAGATATAAGTAATGCTTTTATAAATAAAAGCATTATAGGCAATGCAATAATTCCTGTAATAAAATACTTAGATTTAGGAAAAAATAGTGAAAAAGGAGGAAAAGAAATGTCAGGAATGATAATTGCATTAATTTCAGGAATTTTAATGAGTGTACAAGGGGTATGGAATGCTGGTGTAACAAAACAAAGTGGTATTTGGATGGCATCTGGATTTGTTCAATTACTGGCTTTACTTGTTTGTATTGCAGCATGGTTTCTTACAGGTAAACAAGGAACTGTTTCCGATTTGATGCATGTACAACCAAAATATATATTACTTGGTGGTGCATTGGGAGCATTTATTACTTATACTGTTATCCAAAGTATGAATCAGTTAGGACCTGCAAAATCAGTTATGTTGATTGTATGTGCACAATTAATTGCTGCCTATTTGATTAATTTGTTTGGATGGTTTGGTGCAGAAAAAGAAGTTTTTGAATGGAGAAAATTAATTGGCATTGTTGTGTTTATTATTGGTGTTGTAATTTTTAAATGGAAATAGGAAAAAAAACAAGAACCCTATTGTAATCATAATAAAAATTGTTTAAAATAGTAAGGAGAGATTTTTATGTCACAAAAGACAGGGATTTTTATATTTTTGACAGCAGCAATTATAACAGCGATGTTATTATTTTATGTAGTATTTGTAGAACATTCAACAGAAGATGTTTATTTTAATTTATTGGAAACAGAAGAATCAGAGGATTTAAAAGAAGCACAACCTTTAGAAGAAAAAAAGAAACAACAAGATAAGAAACTATTAGACAATCAAGATAATATGCAAAAAGAACAAAAAAAGGAGATAGATAATGATAGTCACTTAGAAAATACAAAAGAAATAGAAAATATAAAAGAAACGACAGTAGAAAAAACGATTTGTGCTTTTGTATGTGGAAAAGTAAAAAATGTAGGTATTTATGAGCTTTTTGAGGGAGCTAGGCTGTCTGATTTTATCAGTGCAGCCGGGGGCTTTTCTAAACAAGCGGCAAAAGAATACTTAAATTTAGCACAGAAAGCGGAAGATGGACAGCGTATCTATATTCCTTCTAAGAAAGAAGCAAAAAGATGGAAACAAAAAGAAGAAAATGATAAAATAGAAAGTGAAAGTAGTCAAAAGTATTTGGATGAAAAGCTTTCTAAGAATGTATATTCCGAAAAAGAAAAAATAAATATCAATACTGCTAAAAAAGAAGAACTTATGACACTTTCTGGTATTGGAGCATCAAAAGCAGAGGCAATTCTTAGCTATCGTGAAGAAAAAGGAGAATTTCATACAATAGAGGAGTTAATGCAGATTCCCGGTATTAAAGAAGGTATTTATAATAAATTATGCAATGATATAACAATTTAATGAATCTTATTTGCGGAGGTAGTATATTTCAATGAGCAGAAGAATCCTAGTAGTTGATGATGAGAAATTAATTGTAAAGGGAATCCGTTTCAGTTTGGAACAGGATGGAATGGAAGTAGATTGTGCTTATGATGGGGAAGAAGCATTGCAGGCAGCAAAAGAAAAGGAGTATGATGTTATTCTTTTAGATGTTATGCTGCCAAAACTAACAGGTTTTGAAGTATGTCAGCAAATTCGGGAATTTTCTAATATGCCTATTATTATGTTGACAGCAAAAGGGGATGATATAGATAAAATCTTAGGATTAGAATATGGTGCAGATGATTATATTACAAAACCTTTTAATATTTTAGAAGTAAAGGCAAGAATTAAAGCAATTATTCGCCGCAGTTCTCAAAAAGAGGAAAAGAAAGAAAAGAGAAAATGGTTAAGTTCTAGAGATATGAAAGTAGATTGTGCTAGCAGACGTGTGTTTATTTCAGAAAAAGAAGTAAATTTAACAGCAAAAGAATATGATCTTTTGGAAATTTTAATGAATAATCCTGATAAGGTATATAGCAGAGAGGATTTATTAAATACTATCTGGGGTTATGATTATCCCGGGGATGCAAGAACGGTAGATGTTCATGTCCGCCGACTTCGTGAAAAGATTGAAAGCAATCCAAGTGAACCTATTTATATACATACAAAGTGGGGAGTGGGTTATTATTTCCAGAAATAAATCTATGTTCAAAGAAAGTCTGTGGAAAAGCATGAGGCTTCGTCTAATGCTTGTATTTTTATTGATAGGATTAGTACCCATTTTGTTTTTTTGGAAAATTAGTCTTTCTTCTTATGAATCACAAGCTTTGGAACAAAGAATTAGTGAAATGAAATATCACGCTAATATTATTAGTAATCTTATTTTAAATGTCAATTATTTTGCAATAGGAGATTCTGGTACTACAAGAGATATTGCATCTGAGATTTCTTATGTGGCAGAAGTATATAAGGGACGGATTTTAATTGTAGATCGAAATCTGCAAATTTTAACAGATACTTATGGCTTGGAAGAAAATAAAACATTAATTTCAGAGGAAGCAGTGAAAGGACTGCGTGGAGAGAGCAGTACATATACAGATAAAGAAAATGAATATATAGAACTTGTGTATCCTATTATAAAACCATCGGAAAAGGAAGCACAAGGAATTATGATTATTAATTTTTCCATCTCTAATATCTATGAAGTACAAAGCGGTCTTGCAGCAAGACTTGGCGTGATTTTTGCATTTTTTACTGTATTTATTATACTTGCTGTCTTTTTTCTTGCTATGTATTTTATTCGTCCGTGGAGAGAAATGATGCATGCAGTTGATTATCTTTCTGATGGTTATTTGGATGTTCAGATTCCAGAAAAAGGTTTTACAGAAACAATTCATGTAGCTTCTGTAATTAATGAGATGTTAAATAAAATGCAGACACTTGAAAATTCTCGGCAGGAATTTGTTTCTAATGTATCTCATGAATTAAAAACTCCAATTACTTCTATGAAAGTGTTATCTGATTCTTTAATTAGTCAGCCAGATGTACCAGTAGAATTATATCGAGAATTTATGATAGATATTGGAGCAGAAATTGAACGAGAAGATAAGATTATTAATGATCTTTTATCTTTAGTAAAAATGGATAAAACATCTGGTGAGATGAATATTGCTAGTGTTAATATTAATGAACTATTGGAAATGATTTTGAAACGTCTGCGGCCAATTGCAAAAAAGAGAAATATTGAACTTGTTTATGAAAGTTTTCGTCCTGTAACAGCAGAAGTGGATGAGGTAAAACTTTCTCTTGCTATTAATAATTTAATTGAAAATGCGATTAAATATAATTATGATGATGGTTGGGTAAGAGTTTCCCTAAATGCAGATCATAAGTTTTTCTATATTAAAGTATCTGATTCTGGTGTTGGAATACCAGAAGAAGCACAAGATAATATTTTTGAACGCTTTTATCGTGTTGATAAAGCACATTCCAGAGAAACAGGCGGTACAGGACTTGGATTATCTATTACAAGAAATGCGATTTTAATGCATAGAGGGGCAATTAAAGTATATAGTAAAGAAAAAGAGGGAACAACGTTTACAGTACGTGTGCCTTTGAATTATATTTTATAGATTGATGGTTGAGACAGCGTTTAGGGTATGATCTAATTTTTTAAGTGAAAGGAACAAGAAAAATGTTAAAAGAAAGAAAAGAATTTGGTATTTCCTACCTAAAATTTTCTTTCCTTATTCTTATAATTGCTGTCATTTCTTTTTGCTTTTTTATAAGTTGTGACAAAAAAGAGGAGGAAGAAAAACAAGATGCTAATTCCTATGAAATTTATTATCTAAATAATGAAGAAACAAAGCTTGTACCAGAAATTTATAAGGCGAGAAAAGTTTCTTCTGATGAACTTATTTGGGAGCTTTTACAAGCAATGGAAAATTCACCAAAGGATCTTTCTTTAAGAAAAGTAAAATCAGACGATATTAGCATTAAAAAGGTAGAAGCAGATGAAGGGCAGTTAACAATTGATTTTAATTCTAATTATAAAAAAATGGAAGCAGTAAAAGAAATTTTATATCGGGCGGCTGTTGTAAAAACATTATCTCAGATTCAAGGAGTAGAATTTATTCAGTTTTATGTGGAAGGACAGCCGCTTACAAATCAAAATGAACAATTGATTGGATTTATGTCAGCAGAAAATTTTATTGATAATACAGGAAAAGAAACAAATTATTATCAAAATGTATCTATGGTGTTATATTTTGCAAATAAAGGAGGGACAAAGCTTAAGGAAACGCATGTAACGAAAATTTATGATGGAACAGTTACAATGGAACAGCTTGTGATTCAACAGTTATTGGCAGGAACGGAATCAATAGAAGATCTTGGCAAGGGATATTATGATACGATTCCAAAGGGTACAAGCTTAATTAAAACAACAACAAAAGAAGGAATTGCTTATGTAGATTTTAGTGAAGAATTTTTAACAAAAAGAGAAGGTTTGTCTGATGAAGTAGCTATCTATTCAATTGTAAATTCTTTAGTAGAGCTTTCTTCTGTAAATAAAGTGCAGTTTACAATTAATGGTCTTTCGGTAGAAAAATTTGGGGATGGCATTTCATTTGATGGGATTTTTGAACGAAATTTAGACATTGTAGAATAAAGATGGGAATAAATAGGAATTATAAGGAATTGTTTTTTATTAGAAAGGGGGAAACATACTGATTAGACGACCTATGGTTTTTTGCAGCTTTTCCTGTGTACTTGGATGTTTCACAGGAAAGTGGCTTTCTTCTTACTGTTTATTTTCTAGTTTTTTTGATTTTTATTATGATCATTTTCTACTTTTTTATAGTATCTTATTTTTCATTGCTCTGTGTTTTTCTTTCTTTTTTAGAAAGTATCGCTTGTTATTTTTTTTACTTTCATTTCTTTTTTTGCTTTCTTTTTTTCGATTTTATGAACATAGTCTTCCCTCTAAATTGGAAATATTCGCAGAACAGGAAATAAAGGGAAAGCTTATAGGAACAGTTTATAAAGTCATGCCAACAGAAAAGGGAAATAAAATCTATTTAAAAAATACAACATTTCAAATAGATCAAATCACAAGTGACTCTCTTGATTTACTTTTGGAAAAAGAGTTGCCAAAAAAGAAAAATGGCTCAGTTTTGCTTTATGATTCTTCAGGTGTTGGGGTATATTCAGGAAATAGTATTATGGTGGAAGTAATTCTTCAAAATTTTCGCAAAGCATCTAATTTTGGACAATATAATGAATATCAATATCAAAAAAGTCATGGAATGGATGTGATGGCATATTCAAAAGAATTATGTATTATAGATAGTAAAATAGATAAATTTTCATATTATTTAGAAGTTTTTAAAAGAAAATTGGAGAAAGTTTATAGTAATCTTTTAGAGGAAAAAGAAGCTTCTATTATAAAAGCTATGATTTTGGGAGAAAAAAGTGGATTAGATAATGATATTAAGAAGTTATATGGCACAAATGGAATTGCACATATTTTAGCTATTTCTGGCTTACATATTTCTATGCTTGGGATGATTTTTTATGATATTATAAGACAAATATGTTTAAAAATAAACTGGAATATAAAAAATTTTAAAATAGTCTTATTTTTTACCATGATTTTTCCTGTTGTTTTTTCTATTTGTTTTACTATATTTTATGGAAAAATGACAGGATTTAGCGTATCTACAAATCGTGCCATAATTATGTTTTTTCTTGCCTTATTTGCAAACATTGTTGGAAGAACGTATGATCTTTTAACAGGTGCATCTCTTGCATCATTATTTATTCTTATAAAAGAACCACTTTTGATTAATGATAGTGGATTTTGGCTTTCTTTTGGAGCGATTTTTGGAATTGCAGTTTTATTTCCAATGTTAGAACAGATAACTTCTCCTATAGGAGAGCAAATAGTTTCTTGTATAAAAATAATAATACATTCTAAAGAAAATATAAAACAAAAACAGCAATCTTCTAAAGTGGTTTTTTGGTATAGATTTCAATTATATTTAAGAAAAAAAGTAAAACAAGGCCTGCTTGTTAGTATAGCTATTTTTCTTGCTACTTTTCCTATTGTGATAATGTCTTATTTTTCTTATCCTCTCTATGGAATTTTTTTAAATCTTCTTATTATACCATTAATGTCTATATTATTTCCAACAGCGTTTTTTATGGGAATTTTAGGATTATTTTGTCAGCAGCCGGCATCTTTTCTTGCAATTTTAGTAAAGGCAATTTTGGATTTTTATGAAACTGTTTGTTATTTTACAGAAAGACTTCCTATGGCAATACAATTAACAGGATGTCCAATATCATTAAAAATTTTTCTTTATTATATGGTTATGGTCATTGTTATATTGGTATGGAATAAAAAAATGGAAAATGATAAAAATCAAGGCAAGAAAAAAAGTAATAAAAAAGGTAAAAAAGAAAATATATGGTTTTGTAGATTAGGAATTTGCTTTTTATGTTTTGTAATGATTCTTTTTCTGTATCGTATCCCTACTATTTCTTTATGGAATTTAAAAACTTATTTTCTGGATATTGGGCAAGGAGATGCAGTTGTTATGGAACTTCCAAACGGGACAGCCATTACTATAGATTGTGGAAGTTCTGATATTTCTAATGCAGGTACATATCGTTTATTGCCATTTTTAAAAGCAAAAAGAATTTCTCAAATTGAATGTGCTTTTTTAACACATATGGACAAAGATCATTTTAGTGCTATAAAAGAATTATTGGAAATGGAAAAAAAACAAAAATATAAGAAACAAAGCATTATTAAAAATTTGGCAGTTCCAGCAGTATTAAAAGAAAATGAAGTATGGCTTGAAATAAAAGCATTAGCAAAAGAAACAAAAACAACTATTTTATATCTTCATAAAGAAGATGAATTTCAAATAAAAGGAGTAAAGTTTCAGTGTCTTTATCCTTCTGATAATACAAAGGAGTCAGGAAATGCGGCTTCTCTTGTATTAAAGGTTTCTTATGGAGAATTTTGTATGCTTTTAACAGGAGATATTGAAAAAGAAGGTGAATTATCTTTTGTAAAAGATTGTAAAGACTATTTAAAAGATATTGATATATTAAAAGTAGCACATCATGGAAGTAAAAACAGTACATCAGAAGAATTTATAAAATTTTGTCAGCCAAAAGTTTCTATTATTTCTTGTAGTAAAAAAAATCGCTATGGCCATCCACATCAGGAGATATTGGAAAGACTACAAAGAATTGATAGCAGAATTTTTATAACAAAAGATTGTGGTCAGATTACAATAAGTACCAATGGAAAAAAAATGAAAATAAAGTGCTTTTATGATATGTGATTTGATGTTTTGTTGAAATTTTCCATACTTGACAAAGACATTCTGATATAGTAAGATAGGATAGAAGCTTTCAGGGTAGGGTGAAATTCCCAATCGGTGGTACAGCCCACGAGCCTAGAAACAAGGATAAGCTATCCCATTGTTTTTTAGTGCAGATTCGGTGTAATTCCGAAGCCGACAGTATAGTCTGGATGGAAGAAAGTGGAAAAAAGCAAGATTCAACTTTGTAATTTATGGTTAAGATAATAGTAAGATATAATGCAAGATTGGAGTTTCTGTTTTTTTGATAGTAAAGATACCCTGAATGATCTATTTTCTTTCAGGGTATTTTTTTCTGTTTTTTATTTATGATAATTAATTTTATATGTAGGGAGGGCAAAGCTTTGCAAAATTTTTCATTACATAAAATGGAACAAGAAGTTTTTGCAGGTACTTATATTCCATGGAAAGAAACAATGGATATTTTAGAGGAAAAAAAAGAAAATATTACAAGAAAAGATCAGTTTTTTATGCAATATGCCCTTTCTATTGCTCAATGTGGCAGAGGTGGAGTAAATCCAAATCCCTTAGTAGGTGCAGTTATTGTACGTAATGGAGAGATAGTTGCAAAAGGTTATCATGAAAAATGCGGCAAGGGACATGCAGAAGTCAACGCTTTTCTTGATGCAAAGGAACGGGGAGTGGATGTTAAAGGTGCTGATATGTATATAACGCTAGAACCATGTTCTCATTATGGGAAAACACCGCCATGTGCCGATAGAATTATAGAGGAGGGAATTGGACGTGTTATTATTGCTATGAAAGATCCAAACCCACAAGTAGCTGGACGTGGAATAAAGAAATTACAACAGGCAGGAATTTCTGTAACCGTTCCTATTATGGAGGAAGAAGCAAGAAAGTTAAATGAGGTGTTTTTAAAATATATTACAAAAAAAGAGCCTTTTATCTTACTGAAAATGGCAATGTCATTAGATGGAAAAATAGCAACAAAAACAGGAAAATCGCAATGGATTTCTAGTGAAAAAGCAAGGAAGCAGGTTCATTACTTACGTAATAATTATATGGCAGTTATGACAGGAATTGGAACAGTACTTGCAGATGATCCTATGTTAAATTGTCGGTGGGAAGGGGCTGTTAGACAGCCGATAAGAATTATTGCAGATAGTCATTTAAGAATTGGGATAGAGAGTAAACTTGTAAAGACAGCAAAAGAATATAGAACTATTGTTGTACATTTACCACAAAGGGAAAAAACAGAAAAAATGGAATTACTATGTGCTGCTGGCATAGAATTATTAGAAGTGCCAGAAAAAAATGGGCATATTGATTTGAAATTTTTAGTGAAACAACTTGGTAGTATGGGGATAGATGGGATTTTATTAGAAGGAGGTTCTGACTTTGCATTTGCTGCACTGCAGGCGAAAATTATAGATAAAGTTAGAATTTATATTGCACCAAAAATTATAGGAGGTGCAAATGCCCTATCGTGTATTCGAGGGGAAGGGTTTGCAGAACTTTCTGATGTCATTACATTACAAGATATGAAAGCATATCCTTGTGGAGAGGATATTTATTTAGAAGGGCTGGTGAAGTAATGTTTACCGGAATTATTGAGGAAATTGGTGTATTACAGGCAGTAAAAAAGGGGAAGGAATCTTCTGTACTGGAAATTCGGGCAGAAAAAGTATTGGAACATACAAAGATTGGTGATAGTATTGCTGTAAATGGTGTTTGTTTAACCGTGACAGGGATAGGACAGGGAAGTTATCAAGCAGATGTTATGGCAGAAACTCTGCGGCGATCAAATCTTGGAACATTACAGCCCGGAGATCGTTTAAATTTAGAACGAGCATTGCAGCTTCATGGAAGACTTGGCGGACATATTGTTAGTGGACATATTGATGGAATAGGAACGATTAAAAAGCTTTTAAAAGAAGGTAATGCTACAATAGTAACTATTTTCGCAGAAAGAAAGTTATTGCATTATATTGTAGAAAAAGGTTCTATTGCAATTGATGGAATTAGTTTAACTGTTGTAACTGTGACAGAAAAGGATTTTTGTGTTTCTTTAATTCCACATACAGGAGAAGAAACAATTTTATTAAAGAAAAAAGTTGGCGATACTGTTAATTTGGAATGCGATATTATTGGAAAATATGTGGAAAAATTACTTAGAGATGAAAATATAGAAAAAGAAAAGAAGATAAGTAAGATTGATTTAGATTTTTTACAAGAACATGGTTTTTAAATTTAGAAGAGAGATATGATATTTTTTAGATAGAATATAATATAGAATTATACAAGAAATGAAATGTTATAACAGAAAATAAACTAAAAATAAAGAGAAATATAAAAGTTAGAAATTAGCAATAGGAAAGAGGGAAAAATTATGGCAGAGTTTAATACAACTGAGGAGCTTTTAGCAGAACTTCGAGCAGGACACAATATTGTAATTCTTGACGATGAATCAAGAGAGAATGAGGGAGATGTTATCTGTGCAGCACAACATGCCACATTGGAAAATGTAAATTTTATGGCAAGTTATGCAAAGGGACTGATTTGTATGCCAATGTCAGCAGCTTATACAGAGAAGCTTGGCTTATGTCAGATGTGTGAAGTAAATACAGATAATCATTGTACTGCATTTACTGTTTCTATTGATCATATAGAGACAACAACAGGAATTTCTGCTTATGAGCGTTCTATTACAGCAAGAAAAGTTGTAGAGGATGGAGCAAAGCCAGAGGATTTTCGGCGACCGGGGCATATGTTTCCTTTACGGGCAAAGGATGGCGGTGTATTGGAGCGTGACGGACATACAGAAGCAACGGTAGATTTTATGCGGCTTGCAGGGTTAAAAGAAGTTGGGCTTTGCTGTGAAATTATGAAAGATGATGGCATGATGGCAAGAAAAGAAGATTTAATTGCTTTTGCTAAACAACATAATCTAAAGATTGGTACTATCTATGATTTAAAACAATATCGAGAACGCACAGAAAAGTTAGTAGAACTTGTTGCAGATGCAAAGCTGCCAACAAAGTATGGAGAATTTCGTATTTATGGCTATATTAATAAATTAAATCAAGAACATCATGTAGCACTTACTATAGGGGATATTTTAGACGAAAAACCTGTACTTTGTCGTGTTCATTCTGAATGTCTTACAGGAGATGCTTTTGGTTCTGAAAGATGTGACTGTGGGCAGCAGTTTGATATGGCTATGAAGCAGATTGCAAAAGAAGGCAGAGGTATTTTACTTTATCTTCGTCAAGAAGGAAGGGGGATTGGATTAATTAATAAAATTCGTGCTTATGCCTTACAAGATCAGGGACTAGATACTGTAGATGCAAATTTAGAGCTAGGATTTTCTGCTGATATGAGAGATTATACTATTGGTAATCGAATTTTAAGAGATTTAGGAGTTAAAAAATTGCGTCTTATGACAAATAATCCATTAAAGATGGATGGACTTGCAGGAAATGGGTTGGAAATTGTAGAACGAGTGCCAATTCAAATGGAATTACTAGATACAGATGCTTATTATCTAAAAACAAAGCAAAAAAGAATGGGACATTTTTTAAATTATCTATTTTAGAAAGGAAGTAATAAAATGAATGTATTAGAAGGAAAATTGATTGCAGAGGGTTTAAAAATTGGTATTGTTGCAGCACGTTTTAATGAATTTATTACATCAAAGTTAGTCAGTGGCTGTATGGACGGTTTAGTACGTCATGGCGTAAAGGAAGATGATATAGTTCTGGCATGGGTTCCGGGGGCATTTGAAATTCCAATGGTTGCAAAAAGGATGGCAGCTTCTGAAAAATATGATGCAGTTATTTGTCTTGGTGCTGTCATTAGAGGGTCAACTTCTCATTATGATTATGTTTGTGCAGAAACAAGCAAAGGAATTGCAATGGCTTCTATGGAAACAAATGTACCAGTTATTTTTGGCGTATTGACAACGGATACTATTGAACAGGCAATTGAACGTGCTGGTACAAAGGCAGGAAATAAAGGCTATGATTGTGCAATGAGTGCAATTGAGATGGCAAATTTATTAAAACAATTATAAATATTATAAGGAACTTTTTTTTAATAACTTAGCAGTTTTTCAATATTTAGCCTCCCCCATCCTTGCTGTCTATGTGGCAGACCAAGATCGGTTGAGGCATTTTTTAATCTTATTTTTATTTCACGATTTGTCATTTCTGGATATTTTGATAATAAAAGTGCAATTGCACCAGTAACCATAGGGGTCGCCATAGAAGTTCCACTTTTTTCTCCATAATATTTTTGTTCATAGAAGTTTTGACTTCGTTTTCGAAAAAAAAGATCATTTTTTTCAGATACAGGAATACAACTTATAATATGGCTTCCCGGTGCAACAATATCTGGTTTTAAAATACATTCATCCGTAGGACCACGACCGGAATAATCAACCATTTCTCCATTTGGAAGACGAATTGGAATATGATCGTCACATGCACCTACGGTAATAATTTTTTTACTAGATCCGGGAAGCCCAATAGAGTTTGGTGCAGGGCCGCCATTTCCAGCAGCCGCAACTACAACAACGCCAGATTTCCATAAAGTTTCTACTCCTTCAATGAGCTTTTGACTATCAAGATGATTTCCTTGTTTTCTGCTTCCAACAGAAATATTAGCAATACGAATATTATATTTGGAACGATGTTCTAAAATCCATGTAATACCATCTAAAACATCAGGAATCGTACCATTTCCATAACGGTCAAGAACTTTTATACCAATTAAATAACATTCTGGTGCAACACCGCAATATTTTCCAGAAGATGCATTGCCATTACCTCCAATAATTCCACTGACATGTGTACCATGGCCACTGTCATCATAAAATGCTGTTTTATGATTTAATACATCATAAAAAGCAAGCAAACGTTTGTTTGTACCTTGAAAATCAGGATGTGGTGCAATTCCTGTATCCATGACTGCGACACCAATTCCTTTTCCGGTGATGCCAAGCTTCTGTGCATAGTTCAAGTGAATTAGTGTTCCAGCCTTGTTCATATCATTGCCTCCATTTCTGCACATATAAGACAGTATATGCAGCGAGAGAAAATGATGTGACGTATGGCATAATGTAAATAAGAAAAAGATGCAGATAGAAAAGGAAAAGAAAAAAATGAAATTTTTTAATTTTTGTGGCTTTTTCAGGAATTACAAGGAGTTTTTAGTAAAGAAACTCTATAACATTATTATATTAGGAGGGATTATTATGATTCATTTTAAATTTATGAAAGCTTTTGCCATAGTATTAGCTGTAAATTTATTTACAGAATCGCTGTTATCGTGCGATTTTTCTAAACATTTGCAGGCAGTACAGGCACAGGAAACGTTTGCTGATATTCATGCCTTGTATCAGTATTGGTGCAGTAATGATTATGAAAATTTTCCAGAAAATGTAGGTGATGTTTATTGTTATTATTATAACGATGTCATAGCAGATAGTGAGGATATGATAGTAGATAGTGAAAATTTAGTTTCCGATCCTTATCTGGGAAAAGGAATAGAAACTACTCAAGCAGCAATTACAAAAGATCAGGAAGATATTATGGAAGTACCTATGGACAAAAATTATGTTCTCATTATTGGATTAACTGAGAATACAGAGGAAGCACAGCAGGAAATTCTTTCAAAACTTCAGGATAAAACATATGTAGCATTTACTTCCTGTAAATATAGTCATAGAGAAATGAGAAAGATACAAAAAGAAATTACTCAAATGATGACAGAACAAGTGTCTGCTGGCATTTGTGGTGTTGGCGGTACTTGTAATGTTATGGGGGTAAATCAAACAAAGGAAGGAAATCAAGTAAATAAGATATTTTATCCAATGGAACAGTATATACAGGTTTCTATTTTACCAGAATATTATGAGAAAACAACAATAATATTAACAGAAAAATATGGAGATAAAATCAAAACAGAGTCTTGTTATATAGTAGACAGTGTAGCAGATTGCGATAGTAGTGTTATGATAGAGGAAGATATAGAATCTATGAAAGAAATGGATAAGTATGATGGTAAAGATATTGATATTGGTGCAACTACCATAGGTATTGGAGCAGAACAAGAATCACTTTATCAAAATTCTGCGGTTTCTTCTAAAAAAGGATTTCAATTTCAAAATACAATAACAGGAGTTACACTTGGAGATACTTTTACTTTGAAAGGAAATTGGAAAAAAACAACTCCCGTTACTTGGAAAATAACAGGAGTAGATAAAGTAAAAGTTTTATCAAAAAAAGCAACAGGTACACAATGGAAACTCCAAGCAAAAAAGGCAGGATATATTATAATTACAGCAAAAAATAACAAAAATAAAAAGACAATTTCACAAAAAGTTTTTATTTTTGATAAAAATGGAACAGTTTCTAGTCAGAAAAAATTAACAGCAGCATTACAAGCGAAAAAGGTAAAGAAGATTACAATAAAAACAGAAGAAGAAAAGGAATTTACAATTCCAGAAGGAGATTATAATGAAAAAGAAATTATAGTAAATGCACCAAAAAGCGAAATTGTAGTAAAAGAACAAACGGTTTTAGAAAATATGATTTTGAAAAAGAGTAAACAAATGAAGATTTTTGGAATCACACCACAAGAAGCGAAACAGGTTTTTGGAGAACCTATTGATTCTTTATCTGGACTTTCTGGTGATATTTTTAAATGGAAAAATAAAACAAAGGTAATTGCCTATTATGATTCTGATAATCTAGGTAATATGATAGTAGATGATAAAGCAACGATAGATAAGCCAGTAGAAACAGTAGATGCAATAGGAGAAGAAGTATCAAATAATAAAAATGTATTTTATGGAACAATTCTTGAATTATATCAGGATGGAGCGATTGCACTTGTAGAGCCAGAGGAGGGTGCAGATATTCGTTCTTCTGGTGATCAGGTAACAGTTAATTTAGCTGTAAATACAACGGATCATTTTTCTGTTGGAGATAGAATACAAGTTGAATATGATGGTAATGTGATGGAAACCTATCCATTGCAAATTCATGTTTTGCAGGTAGAAAAAGCATAGTAAAATAGTATAGTATTGATTCTATATATGATAAAACTTGCGGCATAGAACAAAATATGATAAAATATACCAGTAAATTTCTATTAAATATTTTATGCCAAGGCATAGTATAATGTTGAAAGGGTGAAGACTATGGCTAAATTTTTAAAAAACATACTAGTATTTTTATCTATTTTTGTTCTATGTTTTTCTTTAACAGCTTGTTCTTTCTCTGATATTTTTGATATTGTATCAGAAATTCTTGAGGAAGAAGAAAAAGACACTTCCAAACAGGGAATTACACTAGATTCTATTCCAGAATTTTCTGGTGAACCCTATGTAGAACTTTATAATAATCAACCAGATTTTGATAAAAGTGATGGTGATAAAGGTTCTTTTGAAACATATAGTCCATTAGATTCTCTTGGACGCTGCGGTGTGGCTTATGCAAATATTGGAGTTGATTTAATGCCAACAGAAAAAAGAGGAAGTATTAGCCATGTAAAGCCATCAGGGTGGAATAGTGTAAAATATAAAAATGTAGAAGGACGATATTTATATAATCGCTGTCATTTAATTGGATTTCAATTATCCGGTGAAAATGCTAATTCAAAAAATTTAATTACAGGAACACGTTACTTAAATGTTGATGGAATGTTACCATTTGAAAATGAAGTGGCAGAATATGTCAAGAAAACAGAAAATCATGTCTTATATCGTGTAACACCAATTTTTGAAGGTGATAATCTCGTGGCTTCTGGTGTGCAAATGGAGGCTTGGTCAGTGGAAGATGAAGGAGAAGGAATTTGCTTTCATATTTTTGCTTATAACTGTCAGCCGGGAATTACAATTGATTATGCAACGGGTGCTAGTAAAGAAAAGCCATAAGTTTGTATTTTCTTTTTAATTATAGTAATGGTAATAAAATAAGTTATGGTTTCATTAGAAATAATGTAAAATCATAACTTATTTTTTTGTGGGCTTTTAATAATATTGATTTTTTTAATAATATGTATAGAAACTTTAATTCCAATAAACAGGAAGGTAGATTTCTAATATATAAGATGATAGTATAAACTTAAAGTAAAATAAGTTTGCTTGATAAAATTGGTATTTCATGCTAGACTAGAAATATAATAGATAAAAAATCTATGTACTATTTTGATATCTAAGATGTGGAAAGGAACGTAAGAAATGCCCAAAGTATTTAATGTGACTGCTGTATGTATACCAGAAAAACATTATATGGTAAATATTGAAGAACGTCTTAAAGAAATAAAAGTATTAGTTGATGGAGAGAATTATTTTACAATTAATCAAGCTAGGCAGTATGGGAAAACGACAACATTGAGAGCTTTGGAGAAATATTTAAAAAAAGATTATAATATTATTTTTATGGATTTTCAGACTTTTGGCAGTGCAGAATTTCAAGATGAAAATATATTTTCACTTTCCTTTGCAGATTTATTTTTGGATTTGTTTAAAAACATAGAAATGAGTATTTCAGAGGAATTAAGGAAGGCAATCAATGAATTACAGCTTCAAATAAATTGTAGAAATAGTTTTTTTACATTAAATGCACTTTTTAGAAGATTAAGTAATATTTGTGCATATTCCAAGAAACCTATTGTTTTAATGATTGATGAAATAGATAGTGCTATAGATAATCAAGTATTTGTTGATTTTTTGGCACAGCTTCGTGCATATTATATCAAGCGAGATACACAGCCGACATTTCAGTCAGTAATTTTAGCTGGAGTATATGATGTAAAAAATTTGAAACGAAAATTTTATTTAGAAAAGGGACATAAAATGAATAGTCCTTGGAATATAGCGGCTGATTTTAAGATTGATATGAGTTTTTCAAAGCATGAGATTGCAGGCATGATTAATCAATATGAGATGGATTATCATACGGGAATGAATATTGATAAGGTGGCTTGTTTACTTTATGATTATACTTCTGGTTATCCATTTCTTGTATCTAGGCTTTGTAAACTCTTAGACGAAGAAGTAAGTATAACAAGTGGAAGTAAATCTGCTGCATGGACAGAGAATGGTTTTTATGAAGCAGTTCAACTTATTTTAACAGAAAAAAATGCTTTATTTGATTCTTTGATTGGAAAATTAATGAGTTATCCAGAACTAAATGTAATGATAGAATCTCTTCTTTTTACACGAAAAAATATAAGTTATAATTCTGATGAACCAGCAATTGATATTGCTGCTATGTTTGGTTTTATAAAAAAACAAGATCATATGGTTATAATTGCAAATCGAATTTTTGAAACAAGGCTTTATAATAGATATTTATCTGTAGCAGAATTATCTGGAGAAGAATATAACCGTTGTGGAGAAAAACTACTTGCAAGATAAAATAATAAAAGATAGTAGTGGTAAATTTTTTTATAATTTATGAATCTTTGAGTTGATATTGGAACAAATATTAGAATTTTGTATTAAAAAAATTTATATATTGATGATTCTTGAGAATTGTTAAGAAAAATTTAAGAAAAATGATAAGACTTTCCTAAGACTTTTTGTTATAATAAGGGACATATCAATAATTATAAAAGTTGTTGCAAATATAACAGCAGAATTTGGGGGAGTGAGAAGATGAAAAAAAGAGATTTTTGGAAAAAGAGAATTTTTTTTATTGCCATTTTTGCATTAGCTATTGTAGTAACTGCATGTAATGGAAAGGAAACAGGGAAAGAAACATTAAAACAGAAAGAAGGAGGGACAGAAAAAAATGCAGGAACTGATAAGGAATATTGCTATCAGGCATCTTTCCAAGAACTATCGGTAAAATCAACTAGGTTTGAGAATATGTGTCAATTGGAAGATAAAGTTTATACGATAGGAAGCTATTATGAAGAAGATAAAAAAACAGGAGAATATTCTACCCATTATTGTCTTTTAGAGGGAGCATTAGATGGAAGTGGTTTTAAGGAAACAGAATTAAAGGTAAAAAAAGATGAATATATTCAGTTAATGACAGTAGATGAGAATAATCAGCTTTCTATTCTTACCTTGATTTCTTCTTATAATGAAAAGACAGAAGAAACAAAAGAACAGTATTACATAAAGAAATTAGAAAAAGATGGAACAATCAAAAAGGATCATAAGATACAAATGGAGAAGGATATGAATGGTCTTTATTTAGGCGGCAGAGGAACGATGCTTGCAAAAGATGGTTCTGTTTATGCTTCTGATTATAATAGTTTTGTTTATTATTTTGACAAAACAGGAAAACAGAAACAGTGTTTTGATTTAAAAGCAATAGTAGATAATATTATACAAACAGAAGATGGCAGTATTTATGTTTATGGCGATTTAGGAGAGGAACGGGAAAGTGCTTTAAAGAAATTAGATTTAGAACAGCAGAAATTTGGTTCAGCAATCCATATGGATATCAGTCATGTCTATAATACAAATAGTTATGGCGGAAAGGATATTTATTTACAAGAAGATACGGGTGTTTATCATATTGATGTTTCCAGTGGAAAGACAGAATTATTATTTAACTGGATTAATCAGGATATTGATGGTCAAAGAATACAATCCTATTTGCCATTAGAAGATGGAAGCGTTTTAGCTATTGTTGCATCTTTTAATCAGCAGAATGAAAAGGAAAAAGCAGAAATTGTAGTAATTAAAAAGGTAAAATCATCAGAAGTAAAAGAAAAGACAATTTTGACACTTGCATGTACTTATCTGGTTGATAGTGTAAAAAAAGCAGTTTTGGATTTTAATAAGACAAATGAAACTTATCGAATTGAAGTGCAGGAGTATTCTAATTATGAAGATAGTGCTTCTAAGCTAAATCTTGATATGATATCAGGACAAGTTCCAGATATTATAAGTCTTTATCAGCTTCCTGCTAATATGTATATAAAAAAGGGGATATTAACGGATTTATATCCACTCATGGAAAAAGATACTGAAGTTAAAAAAGAAGATTTTCTGGAATCTGTGTTAAATACATTGGAACAAGATAAAAAACTTTATTATATAAATAGTACACTTTCCTTAGATGTATGGTCAGTAGGAGAAAAGTATTGGAAAGAAGAAGGATGGAATTTTAAAGAAATGGAGGAACTTTATCATAAAAAATCAAAAGATCAGTTGTTTTTTTATTATGTTTATCGGGAAGATATACTGCGGAAATTAATTTTGGGACAGATGGACGATTTGATTGATTGGAAAACAGGAGAAGTGCATATAAATACAGAGAATTTTATTAATATGCTGGAATTTTCAAAGAATTTCCCAAGTGCAGAAGAAGCGGAGATTTCTGATATTGATCTTGGAAAAGCAGTAAAAAAAGGAAATATTATGTTAATGGATAACTTTATTTATAATGCCTATGATATGGAAGTGCAAGCAGAGTTCTATAAAAATGCAGGAGGATTTCATATGGTAAGTTATCCATCAGAAGATAGAAATAATCGTGTTGCTATGAACGCTTTTTCTTTTACTCCACTGATGGCAATTACAGAACAATGTAAGAATAAAGAGGGTGCATGGGAATTTCTTCGTAAGTCGCTTACTTATGATGGAATGCTTTCTCTTGTTTATGATCCAAAGGGGTATGGCAGTGGGATTCCAACTAGAAAAGATGTGCTTGAGAAACTTTTAGAATACTCTATGGCAACAGAAGAATATGAAGACAATGGTGTTAAGGTAGTACCAATTGAAACTAGTTATAGTTTTAATAGTTATGGAATTCCGATAGGGCCAATTAGTGAGGAACAAGCCGATCAAATCCGCAATCTTGTGAATAGAATTGGAATTTTCAATGCAGAAGAAAATACAATCACAACAGCTATTTTGGATATTGTGAATGAGGAAACAGCGGCAATGTATGCAGGAGATAAGACGGCAGAACAGGCAGCAGAAATTATTCAAAGCAGAGTTAAAACATTAGTTAGTGAAAATTCTTAATAAAAAGACAATGAGAGAGTGTAGAAAAAAGACTTGATTTTCTCTTTCGTTTATATTATAATGGCGAAATGAACAAAGATGTTCTTGGGCAGAGATCTGCCTAAGAGCATTTTTTTTATTTAATTAGGAAATTTCTCGAAATTTCCTATTAGCAGCTTCCTTCGGAAACTGCAAAGAGTCGAACAAAAGCGAGCTTGCTCGCTTTGTTCTGAAATGATTGTATTATTTTTAAGAAAAGAGGCGGCAAATAAGATGAAGCAAGATAAGATTTCTTCTATTCATGGATTATATCGTCCAGAATTTGAACATGATAATTGTGGTATTGGTGCAATTGTAAATATTAAGGGTAAAAAAACACATGATACGGTAGAGAATGCATTAAAGATTGTAGAGAACCTGGAGCATCGTGCAGGAAAGGACGCCGAGGGAAAGACAGGAGATGGCGTAGGGATTCTTTTGCAGATTTCGCATAAGTTTTTTGCAAAAGCAGCAAAGATTTTAAATATAGAACTTGGAGAGGAACGAGAATATGGAGTTGGTATGTTTTTCTTTCCACAAGATGAATTAAAGAAAAATCAAGCAAAGAAGATGTTTGAAATTATTGTAGCAAAAGAGGGACTGGAATTTCTTGGCTGGAGAAGTGTTCCAACAGCACCACAGTTTCTTGGACAAAAGGCAGTAGAATGTATGCCATGTATCTTACAATGTTTTATTAAAAAACCAGCAAATTGTTCTGTTGGACTAGATTTTGATCGTAAATTATATGTGGCACGCCGTATTTTTGAACAAAGTAATGAAACAACTTATGTAGTCTCCCTTTCTAGTAGAACTATTGTATATAAAGGGATGTTTTTAGTACAACAGCTTCGACTATTCTTTCCTGATTTGCAGGATAGGGATTATGAATCGGCAATTGCTATTGTACATTCCCGTTTTTCTACGAATACGCAGCCAAGTTGGCAAAGGGCACATCCGAATCGTTTTATTGTGCATAATGGTGAAATTAATACGATTCGAGGAAATGCAGATAAAATGCTTGCCAGAGAAGAAACGATGGAGTCAGAGTATTTAAAGGGACAGCTTCATAAAGTGCTTCCTGTTGTAAATACACAAGGTTCAGATTCTGCTATGTTAGATAATACCTTAGAATTTCTTGTAATGAGTGGTATGGATCTTCCTTTGGCCGTTATGATTACAATTCCAGAGCCATGGGCAAATGATAAAAGTATTCAGCAAAAAAAGAAAGATTTTTATCAATATTATGCAACGATGATGGAGCCATGGGATGGACCAGCTTCGATTATGTTTAGTGATGGAGATATTATGGGTGCTGTTCTTGATAGAAATGGGCTACGTCCTTCCAGATATTATATTACAAGAGATGAACAGTTAATTCTTTCTTCTGAGGTTGGTGTCACTTTTGTTCCGCCAGAAAATATAGTGAAAAAAGATAGGCTTCGTCCGGGGAAAATGCTGCTTGTAGATACAATCAAGGGCTGTGTTATTGATGATGAGGATTTAAAAAATAAATATGCAATGAAGCAGCCTTATGGGGAGTGGTTAGATGCTAATCTTGTCAGATTAAAGGATTTAAAAATTCCAAATCAAAGTGTTGCAAGTATTGAAAAAGAAGAACGCTCTCGTTTACAAAAGGCATTTGGCTATACATATGAAGAATGTAAAAATACGATTCTTCCTATGGCATTACATGGTGCAGAGCCAATTGCAGCTATGGGGTCGGATTGTCCCCTGCCTGTATTATCAAAACAGCGTCCACCATTATTTCACTATTTCCGCCAAATGTTTGCACAAGTGACAAATCCGCCAATTGATGCTATTCGGGAAGAAATTGTGACAAGTACAACAACGTATATTGGAGAGGATGGAAATATTTTAGAAGAAAAAGCAGAAAATTGTAAGGTATTAAAAATTAATAATCCGATTCTTACCAATACCGATATGCTGAAAATTAAATATATGAAGGTAGAGGGCTTTAAAGTACAAGTCATTCCCATTATTTATTATAAAACAACTTCTCTAGAAAAAGCAATTGATCGTTTATTTCTTGAGGCAGATAGAGCTTATAAAGATGGTGTCAATGTAATGATTTTATCGGATCGTGGAATTGATGAAAATCATGTAGCCATTCCTTCTTTATTGGCAGTTTCTGCTATGCAGCAGCATTTAGTACAAACAAAGAAAAGAACAAGTCTTGCTATGATTTTAGAGAGTGGTGAACCAAGAGAAGTTCATCATTTTGCAACATTACTTGGCTATGGTGCTTGTGCAGTAAATCCATATTTAGCTTTGGAAACCATTCATGAATTAATTGAAAAAAAGCTGCTTGATAAAGATTATTATGCTGCGGTGAATGATTATAATTATGCTGTTTTACATGGAATTGTAAAGATTGCATCAAAAATGGGCATTTCTACGATTCAGTCTTATCAAGGTTCTAAAATTTTTGAAGCAATTGGTGTAAGTAAAGAAGTGATTGATAAATATTTTACGGATACTGTTAGCAGAATTGGTGGTATTACGATAAAAGATATTGAAAAGCAGGTGGATGAGCTTCATACCATGGCATTTGATCCTTTGGGACTTCAAACAGATTTAACACTAGATAGTGTTGGAAATCATAAAGCAAGAAGCCATAAAGAGGAGCATCTTTATAATCCAAAGACAATTCATTTATTACAACAGTCTACATGGACCGGAAGTTATGAATTATTTAAACAATATACACATTGTGTTGATGAAGAAGAATCCGCAATTAGTTTAAGGGGACTGCTTGATTTTCGCTATCCAAAAGAAGGCATTCCAATCGAATCGGTAGAACCTGTGGAATCTATTGTAAAACGGTTTAAAACGGGTGCAATGTCTTATGGTTCAATTTCTCAGGAAGCACATGAAACTCTTGCAGTTGCTATGAATCATTTAGGTGGAAAGTCTAATAGCGGAGAAGGCGGCGAAAGTCTGGAGCGACTGATTTCTTCCAAAGATGAAATTAACAAATGTTCTGCCATTAAGCAGGTGGCTTCTGGACGTTTTGGTGTAACATCACGTTATCTTGTAAGTGCAAAGGAAATTCAGATTAAAATGGCACAGGGGGCAAAACCGGGAGAAGGCGGACATTTGCCGGGAAGAAAGGTATACCCTTGGATAGCAAAAACAAGACATTCAACGCCGGGAGTAAGTTTAATTTCTCCACCACCACATCATGATATTTATTCTATTGAAGATTTGGCACAATTAATTTATGATTTAAAAAATGCAAATAAGCAGGCAAGAATTTCCGTCAAGCTTGTATCAGAAGCAGGTGTTGGAACAGTGGCAGCAGGGGTAGCAAAAGCAGGAGCTGGACTTATTTTAATTTCTGGTTATGATGGTGGTACAGGAGCAGCACCAAGAAGTTCGATTCATAATGCAGGGCTTCCTTGGGAATTAGGACTTGCAGAAACACATCAAACATTGATGATGAATGGATTGCGTTCAAAGGTTGTTATTGAAACAGATGGAAAGTTAATGAGTGGACGTGATGTTGCGATTGCAGCTATGCTTGGTGCAGAGGAATATGGATTTGCAACAGCACCGCTTGTAACTATGGGTTGTGTTATGATGCGTGTCTGCAATTTGGATACTTGTCCTGTTGGTGTAGCAACACAAAACCCAGAGCTTAGAAAAAAGTTTAAGGGAAAGCCAGAATATGTAGAGAACTTTATGCAGTTTATTGCACAGGAACTTCGGGAATATATGGCAAGGCTTGGCATTAAGACAGTAGAGGAGCTTGTTGGCCGTACCGATTTATTGAAGCTTCGTGATGTAAAAAAAGAAGATAAGGAATATGCAAAACGAGTTGATATGTCTGCAATTTTAAATACAGAATATAATGATCCTAAAAATAATAAATTTGATCCAAAGCAACGATATGATTTTTGTTTGGAAAAGACAAAAGATGAAAAAGTGTTATTAAAACAGATGAAGTCATCACTGGAAAAAGGAGAAAAAAAGACAATTGATGTAGAAGTAACCAATATTGATCGTACTTTTGGAACAATCTTTGGCTCTGAAATTACACGTCTTTATGAAGATACCCTTGCAGAAGATACTTTTACGGTATGTTGTCATGGAGCAGGTGGGCAAAGTTTTGGTGCTTTTATTCCAAAAGGACTTACTTTAAAATTAATTGGAGATAGTAATGATTATCTTGGAAAAGGACTTTCTGGCGGTAAAATTATGGTATATCCTCCAGAAAATGCGGGATTTTTAGCAGAAGATAATATTATTATTGGCAATGTAGCATTATATGGTGCTACAAGTGGTAAAGTATTTATTAATGGAATTGCAGGAGAGCGTTTTTGCGTTAGAAATTCTGGTGCAATTGCAGTTGTAGAGGGTGTCGGTGATCATGGTTGTGAATATATGACAGGTGGGCGTGTTGTTATTCTTGGTGATACAGGAAAAAATTTTGCTGCTGGTATGAGTGGCGGCGTTGCCTATGTTTTAGATGAAAATAGTGATTTATATCAAAAATTAAATAAAGAACTTGTTTCTTCTGAAGCAGTTACCGATAAATATGATGTTTTGGAATTAAAAGCAATGATAGAAGAACATGTACAAGCGACTGGCTCGAAAAAAGGAAAAAGAATTTTAGAGAATTTTAAAGATTATCTGCCAAAGTTTAAGAAAATTATTCCTCATGATTATCGCAGAATGCTTCAAAAAATTGTGCAGATGGAGGAAAAGGGACTAAGTAGTGAACAGGCAGGGATTGAAGCATTTTATGCAAACATGAAGGAAGGATAAGGGATAAAGGAGGCAGAAATTATGGGAAAACCAACCGGTTTTATGGAATATGAGAGAAAAGGAAATCCAGCACTTGAACCATTAGAACGTATTCAAAATTTTAAGGAATTTCATATTCTACTTTCTATGGAAGAAAGAAAATCACAGGGTGCACGCTGTATGGATTGTGGTGTACCATTTTGCCAGTCAGGAGTGATACTAAACGGTATGGCATCTGGTTGTCCATTAAATAATTTAATTCCAGAGTGGAATGATTTATTATATCATGGAAATATGGAAGAAGCCTTAGATCGTCTATTAAAGACAAATAATTTTCCAGAATTTACAAGCAGAGTATGTCCTTCTCCTTGTGAAGCTGCTTGTACTTGTAATTTAGTGAACAATCCAGTTTCTATTAAAGAAAATGAAATGGGCATTATAGAATATGGATATCAACAGGGACTGATAAAAGCAAATCCGCCCAAAGTGCGTACTGGAAAAAGGGTTGCCATTGTTGGTTCTGGACCTGCGGGACTTGCTGCTGCTGATCTTTTAAACCGTAGAGGACATTTGATTACTGTATATGAACGTTATGATCGAATTGGTGGTCTTTTAATGTATGGTATTCCAAATATGAAACTGGAGAAGCATATTATTGATAGAAAAATAAATCTTATGAAAGAAGAAGGAATTACCTTTGTTGTTAATACAGAAATTGGAAAGGATATAAAGGCAGCACAGCTTTTAAAAGAGTATGATAGTGTCATTCTTGCTTGTGGTGCTTCCAAACCAAGGGATATTACAGCACCGGGAAGAGATGCAAAGGGGATTTATTTTGCTGTTGATTTTTTGCGTAGCGTAACAAAAAGTTTATTAGATTCTGAGTTGAAAGAAAAGCTGTATCCAGAGGTAAAAGGAAAAAAAGTAATTGTTATCGGTGGCGGTGATACAGGAAATGATTGTGTTGGTACTTCTATTCGTCTAGGAGCAAAATCAGTGCTTCAATTGGAAATGATGCCAAAGCCATCAAAAGAAAGAATGGCAAGTAATCCATGGCCGGAGTGGCCAAAAGTTTTAAAAACAGATTATGGACAGGAAGAAGCCATTGCTGTTTTTGGAAATGATCCTCGTATTTTTGAAACAACCGTAAAAGAATTTAAAAAAGATAAAGATGGAAAATTAATAGGGGTTATTACAATAAAATTGGAGCAAAAACAAGATAAAAAGACAGGAAGAATGATAATGCAGCCTATAAAGGGCTCAGAACAAGAACTTTCTGCCGATCTTGTGCTTCTTGCCGCAGGTTTTCTTGGAACACAAGATGAGATTGCAAAAGAGTTTGATGTAAAATTAAATGAAAGATCAAATGTGGAAACAGAACAGGGAAGCTATCAAACAAGCAAGAAAAATGTTTTTACAGCAGGAGATATGCATAGAGGGCAGTCTTTGGTTGTATGGGCAATTCATGAAGGACGGGAAGCAGCAAAACAGGTAGATGAATATTTAATGGGATATACAAATCTTATATAGATATTATTATTTAGAGGGGAGTCATTTTTGGCTTCCCATTTCTGTTTTTACTATATCATACAAAAAAATATTTTATAAATCTTGATATATAATTATAAGGTAATTATAATATAATGAGTAATATTATAAAATTTGAATGGGATAACAATAAAAACCAAATTGACAAAAAGAAACATGGAATTGATTTTGAGGAAGCCAAGACAGTATTTTATGATGATGCAATTATATTTGATGATCCAGAACACTCTATGGAAGAAGAACAATTTCTGGTACTTGGCATTACCAAACATGAAAATTTATGTATTGTAAGTCATTGTTATCGTGATAGAGATAACATAATCCGAATTATTTCTGCAAGAAAAGCAACCAAAAATGAAAGAAAAATTTATAATAAATATGTAGGAGGAGATATATTATGATGGAGGAATATGATATTGAAAACCTAAATCCTAGAAAAAATCCTTATTCCAGAAGATTAAAAAAACAAATTACAATTAATATTGATAGTGATACTATTGATTTTTTTAAACAACAAAGTAAAGATTCTGGTATTCCTTATCAAACACTTATTAATCTATATTTAGCAGACTGTGCTAAAAAAAAGAAACAATTGCAAATGTCTTGGAAATAATTTAACTTGTTGTGCTAATGTGAACTACCTATCATCTAATGGAAATTTCAATACGTTGATTTTTTGGTACAACTTGTCATTTTATAGCTGGTTTGTACCTAAACAAAGCGAAAGGAATGTGAATTATAATGGAAAAAATAAATATGGAAATAGAAAAAGAAATTCAGGTAGCAGTAGACATAGTAAAAGCTTATGAAGTTACAAGAGAAAAAGGGATTTTAGAAGTCAACTACCCACCACCTAAAGGTAGTGGGTTTGGAAACAAGCTCATAGTTGACTAGCCTAAGTCTTCCGTGACTACGTTAGGTAAGAATGTATAGTTACCTGCGAATGTAATGCCAAGTTTGCAGCTCTAAGGATAGTGGTTAAATAGTTCTGAGGGGTAGGAATCGTGCTGCTAT
>CAJTJZ010000022.1:0-4266 GCA_910576895.1 uncultured Lachnospiraceae bacterium
TAGAATTTGCAAAAAGTTTAAAACCTTCTGAGAGAAATGAACTGGAGATTACAGACTTAAATCGTATTTATTTAGAAAAAGGGGAATTAAATGTAGAACTGCTTGGACAAGGGTTTACTTGGCTTGATACAGGAACACATGAATCCCTTGTAGATGCAACAAATTTTGTAAAAACAATGGAACAGCATCAGCATAGAAAAATTGCATGTCTGGAAGAAATTGCTTATCTAAATGGATGGATTACAAAAGAAGATGTTATGGAAACTTATGAAAGTATGAAAAAAAATCAATATGGTTCTTATCTTTTAGATGTATTAGATGGAAAATATATTGATAAGTAAAAAGATCATATTATTTATTATTTAGGAAAATGATAGAAAAAAGAAAATCGTTTTTTAAAATTAAGAAAGGAAGGTAGCTAATTATGAAACTCATGGTAACAGGAGGAGCTGGCTTTATTGGAAGTAATTTTATTTATTATGAATTAAAACATCATCCAGAGGATACGATTCTTTGTCTTGATAAATTGACATATGCAGGAAATCTTTCTACCCTAGAGCCTGCTATGAAAAATTCAAACTTTCAGTTTATTCGAGGGGATATTGCAGATAGAGAATTTGTAAATGCATTATTTCAAAAAGAAAAGCCAGATCTTGTAATCAATTTTGCAGCAGAAAGCCATGTAGATCGTTCCATTGAAGATCCGGGTATTTTTTTACAGACAAATATACTGGGAACAGGTGTTTTAATGGACGCTTGCAGAACATATGGTATTAAGCGATATCATCAAGTTTCTACCGATGAAGTCTATGGAGATCTTCCACTTGATCGTCCTGATTTATTTTTTACAGAGGAAACAAAGCTTCATACGTCCTCTCCATATTCTGCATCAAAAGCAAGTGCTGATTTACTTGTCTTAGCTTATTATCGAACCTTTCATCTTCCTGTTTCGATTACAAGATGCAGTAATAATTACGGTCCTTATCATTTTCCGGAAAAATTGATTCCGCTGATGATTAGCAGGGCTTTAGCAGATGAGCCGCTTCCTGTATATGGAAAAGGGGAAAATGTTCGTGACTGGCTGTATGTAGAAGATCATTGTGCTGCCATTGATCTTGTTATTCGCAAAGGACGAGAAGGAGAAATTTATAATATTGGCGGACATAATGAACGAACAAATTTAGAAGTTGTAAAAACAATTTTAAAAGAGCTTAAAAAACCAGAAAGTTTAATTACTTATGTAACCGACCGTCCCGGTCACGATATGCGTTATGCCATTGATCCAGAAAAAATTCATAAAGAGCTTGGATGGCTACCACAGACAAAATTTGAGGATGGGATTCGATTGACGATTAAATGGTATTTAGAGCATAGACAGTGGTGGGAAAATATTTTATCAGGAGAATATAAAAATTATTTTAATACAATGTATGGAAAACGTTTACATCAATAAGAAAGGAATTTCATTTTTATGGGAAAGATTAAGGTAACAAAATGTCCAATAGAAGGACTCTATATTATAGAGCCAACGGTACATGGCGATGAACGTGGTTATTTTATAGAAACTTACAATCAAAAAGATATGGAACAAGCAGGACTTACGATGGTATTTGTGCAGGATAATCAATCTATGTCTGTAAAAAATGTTTTGCGTGGACTTCATTTTCAAAAGCAACACCCACAAGGAAAATTAGTAAGAGTGATTCGTGGCAGTGTGTTTGATGTTGCTGTAGATTTAAGAAAACATTCTAAGACATATGGAAAGTGGTATGGCATTGAATTAAGTGCAGAAAATAAAAAACAATTTTATATTTCTGAGGGTTTTGCACATGGGTTTTTAGTACTTTCAGAAGAAGCAGAGTTTTGTTATAAAGTAACCGACTTTTATCATCCGGGAGATGAAGGTGGTTTAGCATGGAATGATAAAGATATTGGAATTGCATGGCCATTGAAAGAAGGAGAACAACCAATTCTTGCACAAAGGGATCAAGAGTGGAAGGGATTAAAAGAAACCTTTCAATTTTCCTAAATTTTTTAAGCAGAAGTAATGCATTTATAAAAAGAAGGAATACTAATAAGAAGCAGTAAAAATCCTGCTCCTGCAATGCAAAAAAAGTCAGGAAGGATATGATGAATAGAGAAATAAGTAAATCCATGGAAAATTAAAAAACCAGCACAGGCTAGTGTAATGCCCGGTTTTACTACCCATTCCAAGAGATTCCATGCAATTTTTGTTTCTTTAGAAATAGCAATAATATCAAGTAAAAATGTAGTAAGTTGACTAATCAGCATTCCAATTAAATATCCTTCCATTCCTTTTACAGGAATACAATAAAGTACAAAAAGAAGTCGGATTCCAAGTCCAATCACATTATTAAATAATGTAGTGCCTGCCCGATTCATTCCCGTTAAAATACTTCCCAGTGTAGAGGTTAAGTATAAAAAAGGACAAAGCCATGCAAGTGTCATTAAATATTTTCCAGCAAGTGCATTATGAAAGAAAAAGATACCAAGCGAATTTCCAAGCACTAGAAATATAGTTGTACTAAACAATCCAATTAACAGGCAAAAATAAATGGTAACAGAACAAGTGCGGCCAATTTGTTGTTTATTTCCAGAAGATTGTGCTTGTGCAACAGCAGGAAGCAAAAGGACAGAAAGGGAATTGGTAATGGTAGATGGAAACATTAAAAAGGGAAGGCTCATTCCTGTTAGGATTCCATAAATAGAAAAAGATTCTTCTGAGGAAAGGCCATATCTTTGCAGACAGGCAGGAATTAAAATTGCTTCTGCACTTGATAATAAATTGACAATAAAGCGATTTCCAGTTAAAGGAATCGCAAAATGAAGTAGTTTTTTTAGAATTGGATAGATTTCTTTGAAAATTGCATTTGTAGATTTTGATATCCCTGTTTTTTCAAAGGATTTTTTTGTAGTAAAAAAAGAAAAAACAGTAAAAAAACAGGAAATGATTTCTCCTGCACACATACCAACAACAGCAAGCTCGCATCCACTAAGAAGATTTTCTCCGGCAAAGAAAACGGACAGGAAATAGACAATAAAAACACGTACACATTGTTCTAAAAACTGGGAGATAGCGGGTATTGCTGTTTTTTGATTTCCATAATAGTAGCCATTAATACAAGAAGTAATGCCACAGAATGGAAATAGGGTGACAAGAATCCTTAAAGGTCTGGCTGTAGATGGTTCTAATAAAAGTTTTTCAGCAATAAAATCGGAATGAAAAAAAATAATGCCTGCAAGGGAAAGCGAAAGGGAAAGAGATAGTAAAATTCCAGTAAATAAAACAGTAGTAGAAGCATGTTTATTATGTACAGATGCTGTTAAATGGGAAATTGCTGTTTGAATACCAGAACCATAAATCGTTGCACAAATACCAAAAACAGGAAATATCATATGATAAATTCCAAGTTGTGTTGCCCCAATTAAATTGGAAAGAAAAATACGATAGCCAAATCCAATAAATCTAGTAAGGATTCCTGTAATTGCAAGAATCATAGCACCTTTGATAACTGTTTTTTTACTCATATATATACGCCCTTTCCTTACTTACTATTTATAATATAGGGATTTTTTTCTTTTTATAGACAACGGCTTTAATTAAACATATGAGGGAAGAAAGCGATTGATAACTGTTTTTTTCACCTTTTGGAAGTTTTGGAATAGAATAAAGGAGAGACTATTTTGCCGGATATTAATTTAGAAGTATTCGGAACAGGAGGAACGGTGAATGATAGGATTTATATGGATCATGCATCGACAACTGCTGTCCGGCCGGAAGCAGTAGAGGCCATGACCCCGTTTTTTTATGAAAAATTTGGCAATCCATCAAGCGTTTATGGATATGCTATGGAAAATAAACAAGCATTGGAACAGGCAAGAGCTGTGCTTGCAGAATCAATTCATGCAAAACCAGAGGAAATTTATTTTACATCGGGAGGAACAGAAGCAGATAATTGGGCATTAAAAGGCATTGCAGAAAGTTGTTTTAAAAAGGGAAATCATATTATTACAACAAAGATTGAACATCATGCCATACTTCATACTTGTAATTATTTAGAGCAGCATGGCTTTAAAATTACTTATCTTGGTGTAGATGAAATGGGACTGATTCGGTTAGAAGATTTAAAAGCAGCCATTCGTTCCGATACTATTTTGATTTCTGTCATGGCTGCAAATAATGAAATTGGAACGCTGCAGCCAATTAAGGAAATTGGAAAAATTGCAAAAGAGCATGGGATTTAC
>CAJTJZ010000022.1:4302-34583 GCA_910576895.1 uncultured Lachnospiraceae bacterium
TCTTTTAAGTGTTAGTAGCCATAAAATAAATGGACCAAAAGGGATTGGATTTTTATATATTCGTACAGGTGTTAAAATTCCCCCTTATATTCATGGCGGAGCACAAGAAAAAAATATGCGGGCAGGAACAGAAAATGTGCCTGCAATTATAGGATTTGCAAAAGCGGCAGAACTTGCTATGAAAACAAGAAAAGAGCGAACAAAAAAAGAAAAAGCATTAAGAGAATTAATGATAGATCTTGTTTTAAAAGAAATTCCATATACAAGATTAAATGGAAGTAGGAAATATCGTTTGCCCGGAAATGTAAATTTTAGTTTTCAATTTGTAGAGGGAGAATCTGTATTAATTATGCTCGATATGAAAAATATTTGTGTTTCCACAGGATCGGCATGTGCAGCAAGTTCTCCTGAACCTTCCCATGTACTAAAGGCAATCGGACTTCCAGATGAGCTTGCTTATGGCTCTTTGCGGCTGACGTTAGGAGAAGAAAATACAGAAGAAGAAGTGCGTTATGTTGTAGAACAATTAAAAGAAATTGTGGAAGAAATGAGAAAAAAGATGCCGGGATATGAAAGAATAAGAAATTATCAGCAAGAATTTGTATAAAAATGTTCTTATACTCGCGAGCAAAAAACTTTTTCTTTTTTCGCTCGTGAGTATAATATTATAATGAAATGGAAATAGGATTTCTATGTTCAAATACAGAATATTCTTTTACACCTAATTGTTTTAAAACCATTTCTATTTTTGGAAAGTCATAGGCTAAATGTTCTGTTTTATGTCCATCAGAACCAATTGTTAAAATGCTTCCACCGAGTGAAAAAAATCGTTTTATAATGTTTTCATGTGGATTTGGATGTCCCATTCCATATTTATAGCCAGCCGTATTTACCTCAATTCCTTTTCCATAAGAAATCAGTGTTTTTAAAATTTGATCAATGATTTCCTGAAAATCTTCCATATGCAGTGATGCTCCTTTGTTTGGTGCATAACGGGAAATATAATCAAGATGTCCATAAACATCAAAGTTTTGAAAAATGGTAATATTTTCTAAAATAGAATCGAAATAACACTGTAATGCTTCTTTTTCTGTACGATTTTCCCAAAATTCTGGATAATAAGGATCAATCCCATTAATTAAATGTGTGGATGCAATCACAAAATCAAAGGGATAAGCAGAAAGCAACTTTTGATATAAATTTCCAAGATGCGGCATAAGGCCAATTTCAATTCCTTTGAAAATTTTTATTTCTTGTTTATATTTTTCGCAAGCTTTTGTTAGTGTTTTAAAATAATCATCAACATTAAATTGAAAATCTAATAAATACTGTTTAGGAAAATCAAGATCCATATGATCGGTAAAGCAGATTCTTTTCATACCAAGAGAAATCGCTTGTTCGATCATAGCTTCTACTGGCGTATCGGAATCGCTTGAAAAAGAAGAATGTACATGGTAATCAGCGATAATCATACAATGCCTGCCTTTCTATATATTTACATTAGCCATATTAATCATATTAATCAGAAATAAGTTCAATATCGCTAATATCTACTGTAATTGTCATAGAATAATTTGTATAATAAACAACAAATCCCGGTTTAGAACCATTTGGTTTTTTAATATGCTTTTTTTGAATATAATCAATTTCTGCTTTACCTGCAAGTCTCGCTTTGGAATAATAACCTGCAAGCTTTGCTGCTTCTTCAAAGGTACGATCTGGCAATTCTTCATTTTTTGCTTTTACAATTACATGAGAACCAGCACAGCCCTTGGCATGAAACCACCAATCATTTCCTGTTGCAAGTTGAAAGGTTAATTCATCATTTTGAAAATTATTTTTTCCAATAAAAATATCATAGCCATCAGAGGAACGATAGTGAAGTGGTTTATAAGTTTCTGTTTTTTCTCTGCTTTTTTTCCAGCATATTTTCTACGAATATATCCACAATGAATTAATTCCTCTTTAATAGCTGCTAAATCATTTTCATTTTCTGCCATATCAAGTGCATTGCTAACAGATTCTAAATGAAGCAGTTCTTTTCTGTTTTCTTCTAATTGTACCGATACGGCTTCATAAGTGCGTTTTAACTTATTGTATTTTTCAAAATATTTTTTTGCATTTTCTAACGCAGTTAATGTTTTATCAAGAGGAATCGTAATTTCTTCATTGGTATAATAATTTAATGCTGTTAAAGATGTTTCTCCCGGTTGTAATTGATAGCCATACGTAGTTAAAAGTTCTCCATAAACTTTATATTTTTCTCGTTTTTTTGTATCTTTTAATTGTTTTTCCTGTAAGTCTAATTTTTTTCGACAGCGTTCCAGTGCATTGGAAATAATCTTTCGTAAATCCACAGATTTTTGACGAATACGAGTTAGATTATTTTTTTCCGCATAATAATGCTCTAAAAGTTTTGAAATAGATTGATAAGGAACTTCCTTATATTCAGGAAAATCTAAATAACAAGTCAGAGGAAGCGAGGCAAATTCTGTTACAATCCCATCTTTTTTTATAATGGCTGGATGAAATTGTCCATTTTGAATATCGCTTGCCATTTCTTCTAAGATAGTATAAAGTGTAACTTGTTCTTTCTCTGTTAAGCAATTAGCAGGAACTTGGCTATCAATTTTTGCACGATAGCAGGATTCATTTGCCATGACAGGACTAAAGCCCGTAAGGGAAGTATAAATTGCTTTTGCAGTAGGAACAGGCTTTTTAAATAAATGCTCAAGACAGAGTGGAAATGTCAGGGAAAGCGGAGAAATCTTTTCCTGTGTATTTGGTATAAAATAATCCCTTCCCGGAAGTACTTCCCGCACAGAGCTAACAAGTCCGGAAATATGTTTAATGCTATCAATGATTTTTTCATTTTCATCACAGAAAATAATATTGCTGTGTTTTCCCATAAGTTCCATAATTAAATATTTTCTACAAAGATCGCCCATTTCATTTAGATGTTCTATTTCAAATCGAATGATACGTTCCATATCTGGTTGTGTAATTCCTATGATTTTTGCACTATTTAAGTGTTTGCGAAGCAGCATGCAAAAATTAGGTGCTATCATAGGGCTTGGTTTATTTTCTTCCGTTAAATAAGCAAGCGGCAGAGAAGCACTTGCTGATAAAAATAACCTCTGCTGCTTGCGGTTTGTTTTTATTGTTAAAAGTAATTCATCTGTTTCTGGTTGTGCAATTTTATTGATACGTCCGCCTGTTAAGGTCTGATCGAGTTCTTTTACAAGATTTGCAACTACAATTCCATCAAAAGCCATAATTATCTTCATCTCTTTTCTTTTTTTGTTTTATATTATAATCGAAAAAACAAAAAGTTACAATAAGGGAAAAAAGATTTTTTAAAGTAATAAATTTAAAGAATACTTTACTAATTAAGCATTTTGTAGTAAAATAAAGTAAGAAGATTTTGCAAATAGAAAAAAATAAACAGGAGGGAATTATGACAAAAAAAACACAAATTAAACCACCAATGGAAATTTATTACAAAGAGGAATTGGAAGTATTAAAAAAAACAGATAAAGCGAAAAAGCCCGAAAACTGGCAAATGTCGCCGCAGGCAGTCCGCACATTTATTCTTGGTAGTAAAACACCCATTTCTTATAAGGGAAAGGAATATTTGATTGAGAAAAAATATTTAGGAAATGATGCTCTTGTAGAGCGATGTATTGTAACACTTGCAGGAAATCGTGGCTTAATGCTTGTTGGAGAGCCGGGGACAGCAAAAACAATGCTTTCCGAACTTTTATCAGCAGCAATTAGCGGCGTTAGCACAAATACAATTCAAGGGACTGCAGGAACAACAGAAGATATGATTAAATATTCTTGGAATTATGCTCTTTTAATTGCAAATGGCCCTTCCAGAGAAGCACTAGTACCATCTCCGCTTTATGTAGGAATGGAACAGGGAATCCTTACTAGATTTGAGGAAATTACACGTACTCCAGCAGAAATTCAAGATAGCTTAATTAGTGTTCTTAGTGATAAAGTATTAAATGTTCCTGAACTTGGTGATGATGGTATTTTATTTGCAAAGCATGGATTTAATGTAATAGGAACTGCTAATACAAGAGATAAAGGGGTAAATGAAATGAGTAGTGCCTTAAAAAGACGTTTTAATTTTGAAACGGTAATGCCAGTAAGAGATGTAAGATTAGAAAAGCAGATTATTATCAATGAAGTACAAAAACTTGCAAAGGAAAATAAGATTGAAATGGAAGTAGATGAAGATGCAGCAGAACTTCTTGCCTCTACCTATCATGAATTAAGAGAAGGTGTTTCTTCTATGGGACATATGATTGATAAGCCAACGGCTGTTATGAGTACAGCAGAAGCAGTTTCTGTTTATTATCAATCTATGATATCAGCATATTATTATGGGGCTTGTAGTATTGAGCCAGCCTGTCTTGTAGATAATCTAACAGGGGCTGTGGCAAAGGAAACAACCGATGATTTAAAAAAAGTAAAAGCATATTTTTGTACAGTTGTAAAAGATAAAGCAGGAAAAGAGGGTGGATTATGGAAGGAATATTACGAAGCAGGGAAGAAGATCAAATAATTTCCGATCTTATGAAAGAAGCCTGTAATCCTGAAAATCCGATTATGTTTTTTCCTGTCAGGCATCATAGTCCTGCTTGTTCTTATCATTTGCTAAAAACGCTAGATAAGTATCAGCCAGATTGTATCTTAATTGAAGGTCCAGAAAATGCCAATCATCTGATTTCTGTGATGACAGAGAAAGAAACAGAAGCTCCTTTTGCTATTTATTATTTTTATCGTGATAAAAAAGGATATATTGATAAGGAAAAGGGCGATTATAAATGTTATTATCCATTTCTTGATTATTCGCCGGAATTAATTGGAATGCGTTATGGCAGAATACATAAAATTCCCACAATGTTTATTGATCTTCCTTATAGTGAAATTTTAATTGCTTCTAAGCAGGGCAGCAGATTATTAAAACAAGATGAAAAAAATAATTATAATGATGATTATCTCCTATCGTCAAATCTTTATATAAAAAATCTTTGTGAAAAAGCAGGCGTGCGAAATTTTGATGAATTTTGGGAAAAATATTTTGAAATTCATGGCATCTATGAAACAACACAAAATTTTATCAAGCAGATGTTGACACATTGTTATCTCTCCAGAAGTAATACAAAAAAAGAGGAGTTAGAAAAAGAAGGCTGTCTAAGCAGAGAAATTTATATGGCAGAGCATATTTTAAAACAGAAAATAAACTATCAAAAAATTTTAGTTATTACAGGTGGTTTTCATACTTTTGGGCTTTGGAAGCTTTTAAAAGAGAAACAAACATATAAAATACATACAATCGAAGATTCTATGCAGGGAGCGTATCTTATGGCATATTCTATGGAAGCAGCCGATGCCTTAAATGGATATGCGAGTGGTATGCCTTATCCCGGATTTTATCAAAAAATTTGGGAAGCTATCTGTGATAAAATCGAAAAGCCTTATGAAGAAACCGTTCTTTCTTCAATTATTGCAACAGGAAAAGCAGTACGAAGAAAAGAAGGTGGTATTTCCGCTTTTGATGAAATTTGTGCATTTCAAATGGCAAAAGGACTTGCAGCACTTAGAAATAAAAAAGAAGCAGGTGCTTTTGATTTATATGATTGTATTCTTTCTTCTTTTATTAAAGGAGAAGTCTGTATTTCTACAGAGATGCCATTAATTTTATTACAAGAAATTATGACAGGAAATGAAATTGGAGTCTTAAGTGAATTAGCAGATATGCCGCCGATTATTAAGGATTTTCAAAAAATATGTGCAGAATTTAAGTTAAAAATTGCATCTACAGTGGAACAAGAAATTACATTGCAGTTATTTTCTTCCGAGAAACATAAAAAAATAAGTGAATTTTTTCATCAAATGGCATTTTTAGAAGAAACAGATTTTGTAAAAAAAGTAAGAGGACCAAATTTAAAAACAAAGAGAGATAAAAATTTAATTCGTGAGATTTGGAAATATCGTTGGAGTACAAGAATTTTTGCTGGACTTACGGATGTTTCTGTTTATGGTGGTACAGTGAGAGAAGCTTGTCAAAACCTTGTAAATGAAAAAATGAAAAAATTAACAAGCAGTCAAGAGGCAGCGATGTTATTTACAGAAGCTTTTGAAATGAATCTTTCCGAGCAAAGATGGGAGCTTTTAAAAAATACAAGACAGATTTTAATGGGAGATAGTGATTTTTTCTCTCTTTCTGCTGCACTTTCTTATTTTATGATGCTTTTGGAATTATCAGAGTTATACCAAGTAGAACTTAATATGAAAGAACTTATTACGATTTGTACAAGAAAACTTTTTGTTTTACTTCCTTCTATGGGAAATGTAAAGGAAGAAGATAGTGAACGCTGTATTGATGCATTAAAAAATATTTATAATATTATGCAGGAAAAACAATTTTTGGAAGATAAGGAATTGTTTTTTGATTCTCTGGAAGCTTTACTTTTAAAAGAGGATGGAAATTCAAATTCTTGTGTTATAGGATGTGTTATGGGATTACTATATGGAAGTGGAAGACTTTTGGAGGCTTCAATAGAAAGGATGGGAACAGGTTTTTTAAGTGGTACAAGATCAATGGAAGGGGCAAGGTTTTTCCGAGGGCTTTTTTCCTGTGCAAGAGATATTATTTTTGGAGGAAATACCTTGATTTCTATTATTGATTCTATGATAAGAAATACAGAAAATGAAAGGTTTATGGAACTTCTTCCTGATTTAAGACTTGCCTTTGCTTATTTTACGCCATCAGAAACAGATAAAATAGCAAAAAAAGCAGCAGCTCTTTATGGAAAAACAAAAAAAGAGCTTATGGATTTAAAAGAAGTATTGCCAATGGAGTATTCCTATGGAAAATCTTTAGATGATTTTGCTTTAAAATATTTAGAAGTGTAAAAAAAAGAAAAATTTTTTCGCTTATAAGATAAACAAGAAAGGAGGGATAGAAAAAATATGGAAGAAGATAATGTAGAGCAGTTAAATAAATGGCGTTTAATTTTAGGAAAATTTTCAAAAGAGCGTATTTCCTTTGAGGGTGGCAGTTCTTTGCATTATATGGATATGGAAGAAGTGCTTGATTTTCTTTATGCAAGAGAGTATGGAGAAGAAAATGATATTCGTAAGGATAGTCCAAAGGAACGTTCAGGGGGATCGGGTGATTCCCAAATTACCATTACCACATGGCTTCAAAAGATACGAACGTTATTTCCAAAGAAAACGATAGAAATTATGGAACATCATGCATTAGATAAATATGGACTTTCGGAACTTTTAACAGACAAAGAAGTTTTGGAAAAATTAGAGCCAAATAGGGAACTTTTAAAAACGATTTTAAGCTTAAAGCATATGATGAAAGGGGATGTACTAGAAACAGCAAAAAGGATTGTAAAAAAAGTGGCAGAAGAAATAATGGAAAAGATGGAAAATGATATTAAAAAAAGTCTGCTAGGAAGAATTGATCGTTCCAAAAGCAGTCAAATAAAGTCTATTCGTAATTTTGATATAAAAAAGACAATCCATCAAAATTTAAAACATTATGATAAGGAACGAAAACAAATACTGCCAGAGCATATGTATTTTAATTCCAGAGTAAGAAAGTATAATCAATGGAGAATTATTATTGCCGTTGATGAAAGTGGATCGATGCTAGATTCTGTTATTCATAGTGCAATTATGGCAGGTGTTTTTGCAAAGCTTCCTGTTGTTGATACACGCCTTATTATTTTTGATACGAATGTTGTTGATTTAAGCGGTTATATAGATGATCCAGTAGAAACATTAATGAGTGTACAACTTGGCGGTGGAACAAATATTACAAAAGCATTAGGATATGCTAGTACCTTAATTGAAAATCCACATAAAACAATGGTTGTGCTTGTTTCTGATTTATATGAAGGAGGCGGTTATCAAACAATGTATCAAATGGCAGCAGGAATTATTGAAAGTGGAGCAAAATTAATTGCATTAACGGCACTTGATAAGGAGGCAAATCCAAATTATGATAAAAATGCTGCAGCAAGATTTGCCGATCTTGGAGCAGAAGTTGCTGCTATGACACCGGAACATTTAGCTGACTGGATAGGAAAGATAATATCATGAAAGAATTAGAACAATTATTACTAACAGTAGATGATGATTATTTAATTGGACTTACTAATAAAGGAACAGTAAAAAGAGCAAGAAAGGATTTAGAAAAAACAGAAATTCTTTATACAAATTATGAAAATATCAAAGTAGAAGAAGCTGTTGTTTCTTTAGCTGCTCCTTTGGGAGAAAGTAAATGTAGTTGTCCATCAAGAAGTATTTGTAAACATATTATTATGGCAATCTTAAAGATAGCAGAAGATAAAAAGAAAGATAAGGATACAAAGGAGCAAAAGGAAGTAAAAGAAGTAATAGAAAAAAAAGATGAAAAAAAAGAAGTTGCAACAATAGAAACTATGTTATTGCAATTTCCAATAGAAAAAGCAGTAAAAGCTTTAAAGAAAAAGAGTTTAGAAAAAATAATTGGCTTTTTAAAACATGAAAATTTTCCTGAAATAGAAGAAACTTCTGTTGTTACAGTCGTATTAAAAGAAGATAATATAAAAGTAAAGCTTTTAGAGCCAATCGAACATTCCTCTTGTTCCTGCCATAAAAAAGAATTATGTGAACATAAAGCAGCAGCAATTTTATATTATAAGTTTAAGAAAAAAGCAATTACAATCAAAGAATTACAAGCATTTTTACCGGAAGAAAAAGAATTTGATAGTTCTATAAGGAAAGATACGGCAAAGCATATTGAGGAAGTAATCAGGCATCACTTATCTTCTGGGCTTTCTAGAATGTCATTTTCTGTTATGGATGAAATGGAACGATTTGCAATTATTTGTCATAATGCAGGACTTGCTGACTTTGAACGAGATTTTCGGAAATTAAGAGAAGAATATGAATTATATTTTAAGCGATCTTCTGCTTTTTCAATAGAAGAATTAATGGAAAGTCTTGTATTTCTTTATCAGAAAGCAAATGTCTTGGCAAAAACGGAAGATTCTGATAAAATAAGAACATTAACAGGAGAATTTCATTCTGAATATGAATATATTGGAGAGCTTACATTAAGTGGGGTAGGAGAACGTCATTTTCATAGTAAAACAGGTTATGAAGGAGAAATTTATTATTTTCTTGAAGAAACAACAAAAGAATGGTATACATTTACAAATGCCAGACCAATTTTTTATGATAGGGCTCATTATGTTAATAAAAAAACAGTGCCATGGAACTTGCATATGTTAATCAATCAATTTTCAGAAGCAAGAATAAAACTAAAAAATGCAAAAGCAACAAATGATCACAGGCTTTCTTCCAGTATGGAAACAAAAGCAGAACCTTTTGGGAAAAGTATATTAAATTATGAATTAGCAAAGCCCCATTATTATGAAGATTTTGAAGTGATGTTTCAAGAGAAATTTGAAAAAAACTTTGGAAAAGAACTTTCAGAAAAAGATAGGCTTGTTTTTGTACAAGCAGATACATGGGAGCGTCCTACTTTTGATGAAATTCGTCAATATTTTTCTATGAAGCTTTTTGATAAAAAGAATCATGTCCTTTTTATGGAAGTAAAATATTCTAAAGAAGAAAAATATACAATTCGTTATTTGGAACGTCTTGTAAAATATTTAGAGAAAAAAGAATTAGAATTTTCTTGTTTTATGGGACTTGTTTCTTTGGAACATGGTTTTATGAAATTTTATCCAATTGCAAATTTTTTGTCAAGATTACAAGAAAATGTAGAGGAAACTATAGATGTTTAGGAGGAGTTATGAATCCAAAAATTTATCAGCTTCTTTTAGAAATGAAAGAAGTTCTTACTGATATTTTTCAAAGCGGTATGTTTTCTGTCCATGATACAACAATAGAAAAAATGAAAGAACTTGCTAGTCTTTCCAGCCAGTATGGACTAGCATTTGCAGGAAATAGTTTTACAAGTCTTGCACAAATTTTAGAAGGGCAAAGACATACCATAAAGGAATATGATGGAGAAGCGATTCCTATCTTTTGTAAATTAAATCAATATATAAATGTATGTATAAAAAAAGTAGAATATGATGATGCAAGAAATAATATGATAAGAAAAGAGGAAGAATAAGGATGAGAAGTGCATTTAATTTAAAATTGGAAACACTATTGGAAGTATTGCAGGAAATTGGACTTAATAACGAACAATTAGAATCAGCCGAGGCTTATTTAGAAAGTGGAGAGGAAGCATTATTAAAGGATATAAAAGAAATTGACTTTTCAAAGATAAAAGGAACACAACAAAAGAAATTAAATGAATTTTATTATCATTTTAAAAAAAGTGGAAGAGAACAACAATATGCCCGTTATTTTCATCTTCTTTTTACTATGGGAACTTGTACAGTTGCGTCTATCATTCCATCATATGAGTTTAGTGATTATAAAATTTTTCAAGATAGTTATCTTTCTTTGTTAAGACCAGAAGAATTTGTTACAATATATGCAGAACATTGGATGGGATATAATTCTTATGATCAATTTATAGAAACAATTATAAAAAAAATGCGATCATCAAAAGAACCTATCGATGAATTATTTGAAAAGATAGAACATTATCATGAACATCATTGCAAGTGTCGTGCTATGCTTCCACTTTATTGTGCTTATTTTTTAATAAAAGAACAAGATTGTGGAGAAGAAGATCTTTCTTCCAATGAAAAATTTGCTGAGTTTTTAAAATCTTATGAAGAATGCATTCTTCACTTTTTAAAGAATTTAGTAAAAGGCAAAGGGAATGAGGACGAAGATTTCAAGGTATTAAATGAATTTGCAAAGAAAAAACAAGAGGATGCTACACTTTCTCCGGAAGTTTCTTTACTGATAAAAAAATGTTCCATAAATGAAAGTTCTTTTAGGACTCCGATTGGCTGTGCATTTTTAAATAGAAACATTTCCCATGCATGCTATAATTTTGTGAATATTTGTTTTCATATAAATTTGAATACATGTTTTAGCATTCTTGATCGTTTTGTATGTTTAACTCCAAGATATGCAAGAGAAAAAAGAGATAATAAAAAGTTTCTCCAAGTTTTTTTACAGATTTCAGAACAGTTTTCTATTGATATTTCCAAAGCAATTTATTGGTATGCAGGAGAAAATAATCCATATAACAGTAATCATAATATTTTAAAATATTGTGCAGAAAAATATAATTATTTTTATATGAAATGTTTAAAAAATGCAAATGTTCAAATTTATGCGAATATGTTTGCAGCATTAAGGGAAGTAAAGAAAGAGCAGGCAGAGCAAATATTAGAAGATTTAAGAAAGAATGGAAAAAATTTAAAGGAACAATATATTAAGGAATTGCTTGGTGAGAAAAAGGGTTTATGTTATCAAGATTTACGTGAGTTTCTTTATGGAAAAAAAGGAATTGATGTTTTAGAACTTCATAAGGATAAATTTTATGAGAATGGAATTTCTTTTTATGGGAATATTTGCAAAGCATTCGATGATTATCTTGCAATTTTTGGAATGGATGATATCATGAAGCGGATTCTTGCTTATGACTGTTTTGTTGGAAGTGCTACAAGTTCTTCTTATGCTTTAAATGGTATTTTTAGAAGAATTTGCAGAAATGATAACGATTATAATAATTTAGGAGAAAAGCAAATCGAGGAATTTTTTGCAATTGTTGACAGTGTAGGGCTTTCGATTCTTTGCCAAATTAATACAATGGGTACATGTTATGATGTATCAAATTATAAGGTAGAACTTGTGCTTCCTGTTTTATCTAAATATCTTGAAACAAGAAAAGAGGAAATGATGCTTGCATTGGAAAAAGCAAATGTTTCAGGTAGAATGTTAGTAATATCAGCTCTTGGAACATCGCCAAAAGATTATAAAGAAGAACTTTTGAATGCATTTTCTGATACTTCCAAAGCAGTAAAAAATTGTTTGATAGAAGCTATTTCAAAAGAAGAAAGTTTTCGAGAAAATGTAATAGAAAAGCTTGGTTCAAAAAAAGCGACAGAACGTGAAATAGCGGTTTCTATTTTAAGTCATTGGAGAAAAGAAGAGGATATCAAAGCATTAGAACTTGCACTGGAAAAAGAAAAATCATCAAAAGTATCCACACTGATTTTAGAGGCTTTGGGTAAAAAAGCAGAAGGACAGGAAGAACAAGATATCACTTCTTTGGATGGTTTTGTAAAAAATATAACAAAAGGAAATCGCAAAAAAACACTTGCTTGGGCTTTTGAAACACCATTTTCTATTGTACATAATCAAGATGGAAAAGAAGTCGATGATACTTATATGATGGCACTTTTATTATGTTATTCTTCTATGGATATTCCCGGTGTCAGTAAAGATGCACTGGCATTAGCAGAAGTATTACAGCCACAAGAGCTTTCTCATTTTATGAAAGAATTATTTGCAAAATGGGTAGAACGTGGAGCAGAATCAAAGAAAAAATGGGTATTATATGCAAGTTCTATTCATGGTGGTGCAGAACTTGTAGCAGAGTTTCAACATTATATTAATGAATGGCCAAAAATGTCACGAGGTGCAATTGCAGCAGAAGCAGTCAAAGCACTTGCATTAAATAATAGTCCTTCAGCTCTTTTAGTTGTAGATTCTATTTCCAGAAAATTTAAGTTCCGCCAAGTAAAAAATGCAGCCGGAGAAGCACTTGATTTTGCTGCAAAACAGCTTGGAATTACAAAAGAAGAACTGGCAGATAAAATTGTACCTGATCTTGGCTTTAATGAATCTATGGAACGTATTTTTGATTATGGAGAAAGAAAGTTTAAAGTATATATTAATCAGGCACTGGAAATTGAAGTTTATGATGAAAAGAATAAAAAATTAAAAAATCTTCCAGCTCCGGGAAAAAGAGATGATGAGATAAAAGCAAAAGCAGCTTATGAAGAATTTAAGTTAATGAAAAAGCAAATGAAAACAACGGTAACAACACAAAAAATGCGTTTGGAACTGGCTCTTTCTTCAGAAAGAAAGTGGAAATGTGAGGATTGGAAAAATCTATTTATAAAAAATCCAATTATGCATCAATTTGCCATTAGTTTAATTTGGGGCGTTTATAAAGAAGAAATGCTTACGGATACGTTCCGCTATATGGAGGATGGCAGTTTTAATACAGCAGAGGAAGAAGAATATGAATTATTACCAGATTGTTTGATTGGACTTGTACATCCAATTGAACTTACGGAGGAACAAAAAAATACTTGGAAAGAACAATTAGAGGATTATGAAATTGTACAGTCCATAGAACAATTAGATCGCAATGTTTATAGCATAACAGAAGAAGAAGTAACGATGAAATATTTGGAACGGTTTGGCGGAAAAGTGATAAATGACTTATCTTTCATTGGAAAACTTTCTTCTATGGGGTGGTATCGTGGTTCTGTTTTAGATGCAGGCGGATTTTTTGAATATTATAGAGAAGATGCAGCTTTGGGACTTGGCGTAGAACTTCATTTTTCTGGTACTTATGTTGGAGGGCAAAATGAGGATATCACAATTTATCATGCTATTTTTTATAAAATAAGATATGAAAATGATAAAGATGGAAAGATGAACTGGGCAGTGGAAAGAGGAAGCTATATTTATGATGAAATAAAAGAGGAAGCGATTGTTCCTTTAAACGAAGTACCAAAGCGTTATTTTAGTGAAATTGTATATCAGCTTACAAAGGCAACAGCATCAAGTACAGAAGTAGATACGGATTGGAAAAAGGAAGCATATCCGCAAAAGTAAAAAAAGAAAATGCAAAATATGTAAGATATATAGGGTGGGGATAAAAAAGAAAGAAATGAGGAAAAGAAGATGGAAGAAAAAAAAGAAATAGATCAAAATGTAATTATGAAACTTTCCAATGAATTAACTTATCAGCGTTATCTTATGAATCGTGGACAAATACGGGAGTTTTTTAAAAAAATAAGTATACAAGAGTATATTGCTTTATATCATATTGCTTTAAATAGTGATGATTCTGATATTTATTCTGGAAGAACCTATTTAAAGGAATTATCAGAAAAGATGCAGCTTTCTATTCGGAAAACTTCAAAGATGATAGGAAAATTAAGAGATCAAGGTTTTGTATTATGGTCACATGATGGAAATGGAAGTGAAGGAACGTATGTAACAATTACAGAAGAAGGAAGAAAACTGATGCAGGAACAAAAGAAAATGTTAAATGAATATCATGGAAGAGTCATTCAAAAATATGGAGTAGAAAATTTAATTCAGCTTCTTCAAATGATGAAACAGTTAGAAACAGTCATGAGTACAGAAATTGAACAACTGAAAGGAGATGATGAACATGATGAAACTACTGAATGAATATATTAATAAAAAAGAGGAAATCTGCCGAAAAAATGATATGATTGCACCAAGGCTTTTTGATGAATATGGTGTTAATCGTGGACTAAGAGATGAAAATGGCAATGGTGTTTTAACAGGTCTTACCAATATATCAAAAATTGTATCTTCGAAAATAGAAAATGGCAAAAAGATTTCTTGTGATGGGGAATTATGGTATCGTGGTTATCGTGTGGAAACATTGATTGGAGATTTAGGCACAGAAGAACTTGGATTTGAAAAAATTGCATATCTTTTATTAATGGGAGAAATGCCAACAAAGGAAGAAGCAAAAGAGTTTAAAAAATTAGTAGGGAAATGCAGAACACTTCCTACGAATTTTACAAGAGATGTGATTATGAAAGCTCCATCGGAAGACATTATGAATTCTATGACAAGAAGTATTTTAACTCTTGCCTCTTATGATAAAAATGCAAAAGATACCAGTATTGCAAATTCTTTAAGGCAGTGTATGCAGCTTATTGCTGAGTTCCCATTACTTGCTGTTTATGGATATAATGCTTATAATCATTATGAGAAAAATGAAAGTATGTTTATTCATCCTTCCGATTCTCGTCTTTCAACAGCCGAAATTCTTTTAATGCTTATGCGGCCAGATAAAAAATATACAAGAGTGGAAGCAAAAGTGCTAGATACTGCTTTAATTCTTCATATGGAACATGGCGGCGGAAATAACTCAACCTTTACAACACGTGTTGTAACAAGTTCTGGTTCAGATACGTATTCAACGATGGCAGCAGCGATGTCTTCGCTAAAAGGTCCAAAACATGGTGGAGCAAATATAAAAGTAATGGAAATGATGGAGGATATCCGCAATCATGTAAAAGATTTTCTAGATCAAGATGAAATTGCTGCTTATTTGAGAAAAATTATTGATAAAGAAGCGTTTGATAAAAAAGGGTTAATTTATGGTATGGGTCATGCGATTTATTCTCTTTCTGATCCAAGAGAACGTGTATTTAAATCTTATGTAGATAAACTGGCAGCAGAAAAAGGCAGGGAAAAAGATTTATTATTATATGAAAGTATTGAAAAATTAGCTCCAAAATTAATTGCAGAAAAACGTCATATTTATAAAGGCGTTAGCCCAAATGTAGATTTTTACAGTGGTTTTGTTTATGAAATGCTTGGGATTCCACAGGAACTTTATACAGCCATGTTTGCTGTAGCAAGAATTGTAGGTTGGAGTGCACATCGTATGGAAGAACTTGTTTGTACCGATAAAATTATACGTCCATCTTATATGAGCGTTATGGAGAAAAAAGAGGATAATGAATGAAAATTTTAATTGTAGAAGATGACATTGGCTTAAGTCGAGGAATTTCTTTTGCATTAACAGGGGAGGGCTATCAGGTATTAACAGCAAGAAGTCAAAAAGAAGCTTTCATGCTTTTTGAAAGAGAACGACCAAATGCTGTTTTGCTTGATTTAAATTTACCAGATGGAGATGGAATTGATTTTTGTCGGCTGATTCGTAAAAAATCAGATTTGCCAATTTTAATGCTTACAGCAAGAGATATGGAACTTGATGAAATTATGGGATTAAAAAGTGGTGCTGATGATTATATTACAAAACCATTTTCTATTTCCGTATTAAAAATTAGGCTGGAAAATGCATTAAAGCATAAATATCAAAAAGAAAAGGAAGAGGAGCAAAAAAAAGAACTTTGGTCAGGTTCGATTTGTCTTGATTTAAAAAAGTTTCGAGCTTATAAAGAAGAAAAAGAACTAGAGATTAGTGTTACAGAATTTCGGATTTTACAATATTTTTTTGAACACAAAAATACTGTATTATTAAAAGAACAAATTTTACAACATATTTGGGATGAAGATGGAAATTTTGTAGAAGAAAATACATTATCAGTAAATATTAGTCGTTTAAGAAAAAAACTTGGCGGAAATTTTATTAAAACAATTCATGGCATGGGGTATTTATGGGAAGAATAGCCTTTTCTTATATTATTATAAGTATTTTTATTGTCATCTTTTTTATCTTAGCATTATGGACAATTTGGCTTTTTCGGGAATGGCGGTTGTTAGAAATTATTTTGAAAAAATTTCAAAATAAAGATAGCTTATTATTTGAAGAAGATAGTACTATAAGTAATATTTCATTAAAAAAAAGAAGAAAGCAAAAACTAATTTCTTCTTTACAAGAAACAAGGCAGTCAAAACTTGTAAGTGAATTAGAACAGATTTTAAATAGAGCATCTTGGCAGGAAGAACAGGCAAAAAAAGAAAAGAATCAAGTGATGAAATTAATTTCTGACTTATCTCATCAATTAAAAACACCACTTGCCAATATTATATTAGATACAGAACTTTTAGAATCTGATGAGTTAAAGGAAGAACAAAGAAAAGAATTTTTACATCATGCAAAAGCACAGGCAGCTAGAATGCAATGGCTTATGCAAAATCTTTTAAAAGCATCAAGATTAGAAAATGGAATGATACAATTTCAGGCAGAAAATACAGGAATTAAAGCAACGATTGTAAAAGCTGTAAATGCAGTTTATGCACAGGCAAGAGAAAAAAAGATAGAGATTTTTATGGAAGAATTTAAAGATATTGTTCTTTTTCATAATCCTAAATGGACAGTAGAAGCAATGATTAATGTACTGGAAAATGCAGTTAAATATTCAAAAGAAAAAAGTAAAATTAAAATCAGTATGATGGAAATGGATATTTATACTAGAATTACAATTCATGATCAGGGTATGGGAATTCCACAAACAGAATATAATAAAATATTTCAACGCTTTTATCGAGGAAAACAGGCACAAGAGGAGGAAGGAACAGGACTTGGGCTTTATTTGGCACAGCTTATTCTTCAAAGTGAGCAAGGTTATCTTACCGTAGATTCAAAGCTTGGGAAAGGAAGTAGTTTTCATTTTTTTCTATTAAATAGGAATTTTAGATAGAACGTCAAATAAAATAGGGACAGATCTGACAAAACTGTCATAATTTTTTTCTTTCCTTGTCAGGATAGTGTAAGATTCTTCTGTTAAAATATAACCATAAAAATAATGACAAGAAATAATAAGAAAATGGTTAGAAGGAGGAATCGTTATGAATATCTTGGAAACAAAGGATTTAAAAAAATATTATGGGACAGGTGATAATCAGGTAAAGGCATTAGATAATGTAACATTATCTGTAGAAGAAGGAGAGCTTGTTGCGATTGTTGGTTGTTCTGGTTCGGGAAAAAGCACCTTGCTTCATATGTTGGGTGGTTTGGATTATCCAACATCAGGGACAGTAAAAGTAGCAGGCAAAGAGATTTTTCAGTTAAATGAAACAGAGCTTACAATTTTTCGCAGGCGAAGAATTGGATTTGTATTTCAAAATTATAATCTTGTTCCAATTTTAAGTGTTTATGAAAATATTGTTCTTCCCGTAGAATTAGATGGAAGAAAGCCAGAACAGGCATTTGTAAAAGATGTCCTTCAAACGCTTGGCATTGCAGATAAAATTGATCGTTTGCCGGGGCAGCTTTCTGGCGGGCAGCAGCAGCGTGTGGCAATTGCAAGAGCACTTGTAGCAAAGCCAAGTATTTTACTAGCAGATGAACCAACTGGAAATTTAGATAGTCGTTCCACACAAGAAGTTTTGGGACTTTTAAAACTCTCTGGAGAACGGTTTCATCAGACAATTATTATGATTACTCATAATGAAGCACTTGCTCAGCTTTGTGATCGTGTCATTCATGTAGAGGATGGGAAAATTGTAGATGACAATCGGGAAGAAGGTGATTTTTATGCGAAATAATAATCAGACAGCGATTCGCAGAATTTCTTCCAAAAGCTTAAAAAATAATCGTGTAAGAAATCTATTTGCAATTTCTGCGATTGTTTTGACTTGTATGTTATTTACAGCCGTATTTTCTATGTTTGATGGTATGATACAGGCGGCACAAGAAGCAACCATGCATGAAGTAGGAGGACGTTTTCATGCAGGCTTAAAAGATGTTACAAAGGAACAATATGAAAAAATAATATCCGATTCTATGGTAAAGAAAAGTAGTTATTCTATTTTTATTGGAGTAGCAGAAAATATAATAAAACGTCAAACAGAAATACGGTATCTATCGTCAGAAGATGACTTGCCAGATTGGTTTATTACATTAGAAGAAGGAAAAATGCCAGAAAAAGAGAATGAAATTCTTGTCGATACTTTTGCTATGGATGCTCTTAAAATACCGCATAAAATTGGTGAAAAGATAACACTTGTAATTCCGTTTTTAGGAAAGGAAATAGAAAAAGAATTTATTATTAGTGGATATTATGAGGGAGATTCGATTTCTCATGCAAGTGAGCTTTTTATTTCTGAGGACTTTTGGATAACATTAAAAGGCGACTTAACAGATGCAGATTTTAAAGCATGGGCAGAGGAACATCCAAATGATACTGGAGTTGGAACGATTGCAGGAAATCTCTTTTTTGATAATGCTTCCAATATTGAGAAGAAAGTAAAAACAGTGATAAGAAATGCAGGATATGAACCGGGAGATGGAGAAGGAGAAATTAATTATGGCGTAAACTGGGCGTATATGTCAAATCGTATGGAATCGACAGATCCTTTCTCTGTACTTCTCGTCATTGGAGCATTGCTTGTAATTTTACTTACTGGTTATTTAATTATTTATAATATTTTTCAGATTTCTGTTATTAGTGATATTCGCTTTTATGGGCTTTTAAAAACAATTGGAACAACAAAAAAGCAGCTTCAGAGCTTTATTATGCGACAAGTTATTTTGCTTTCTATGGTTGGGATTCCCATTGGTTTATTGCTTGGATATCTTATTGGCAGAGCAGGTGTTCCGATTGCAATTCGTATGCTTTCTTATGGTGATATGAAATTTTCTCTTAAATTTGAACCTATGATTTTTATATTTGGAGCATTATTTTCCATCGTAACTGTTTTTTTAAGCTGTAGAAAACCGGGAAAAATTGCTGGCATGGTTTCTCCAATTGAGGCTGTAAAATTTACAGAAGGAATGGAAATTACAAAAAATCAAGAAGGAAAAAGACAAAAGAGAATAGAAAAAAACGCAAAAAAAGCGATGAAAAAAAGAAGAAAACATAGGGATTTTAGCTTACTTTCTATGGCATTTGCAAATCTTGGGAGAAATAAGAAAAAAACAAGTGTTGTTATTCTTGCTATTTCTTTAAGTGTTATTTTATTAACACTCATTATGACAGGGGTAGGAAGTTTTCGGATAGAAAGATTTTTAGAACAAAGAATTGTTGGAGATATTATGCTTGAAAGTGCAACACTTTCTAATATGGCTGCCAGTGGAGGTGGTTATGAACTTGATAAAGAATATGTGGAACTTGCCAGAGCACAAAAGGGTATTGAACAAGAAAATGAAATGTGGGTAAGCTTTAGTAAATCTGTTCGACTAGATGAAGAGGGAAAGAAGCGATATCAGGAATTAGATAAAGAAGGGAAATTGCGTCATGATGAATATGAGGATATTCGTATCAAAGATGTTCTTTCCGATGGATTAATGTCTGGAAATGTGTATGGTTATACCGATGAATTGCTTAAAAATGTAAAGGTATTAGAAGGAAAACTTGATATTGATAAGTTTCAACAGGGTGATTATATATTACTTGCAGAATTTCTTGGAGCAGAAGATCAAGTTTCTTTTAAGGATTCTTTATATCATCCGGGAGAAAAAGTAATAATTAGTAGTGTAACAGATAATTCAAAAGAACATGAAGTAAAAGATGAATTAGGAGAAACAATTGATGTTACTTATGAAGATCGGGAAGAAAAAGAATATGAGGTTATGGCAATTATTGAGTTACCATATAGTATGGATTTGCACCGATATTCTTTCAATGCGATGAGCGTTGTACTTCCCAAAAAAGAACTTACCAATGAAAATAATGGACTAGAATCTTGTTGTTTTGTACGATCCTTTCAAGTGGAAGAAGAATCTTTAGATGCATTTGAAGCAGCTATCAAAGATTATACAGAAAATAAAAATATGTATATGTCATATACTTCCAAGCATTCTCTAGAAGAACAATTTATGGGAATGATAAATACCGTTGGAATTATTGGAATTGTGCTTGCTGCTGTTATTGCCTTTATTGGCATTTTAAATTTTATTAATGCTGTATTTACTGGGATTATTTCTAGGAAACGGGAATTTGCTATGTTGCAAAGTATTGGCATGACAGCAAGGCAGCTCCAGATTATGATGATTTGTGAAGGAGTCAGTTATGTAGTAATTGCTGGTATAATTAGTTTTTGTCTTGGTAGTTTGTTTGCATATCTTGTTTTAAGTGCTTTAAATAATGTGATTGTTTGCTTTGAATATCGTTTTCAAATTCAACCATTTTTCATTATGTTTCCAATTTTAACGATTGTTGCAGTTATAACACCAATGATATCGTTTCGATTGCTTCAAAAACATAGTGTTGTAGAACGATTAAGAGAAGCAGAATAAAAAGTGGGTATATAAAAGGGGCTGTTAGATCTTGTAGTAGCTCCTTTTAAGAAACTATAGGATAAATTTATAAGATTGCATATTATAAGTACAAAATGTTTGATAAACAAGCTTAAATTAATTTTATGAAAACTGCTAAAAGAAAATTTTAAAAGAAATTTGATATCTTTACAAAGGATAAAAAATGTGTTATTATAAAAAAAGAAAGAGAAATTTTTATAAGAAAACAGTATCCAAGTGATATCACCAGAGAATAATTTGAACAAATTTGTAGAGACTTACAACTTCTCAGATTAGAAAGGTAGGCAGATTATTATGAAAGAATTAAAAATTGGGGAGAGGTATACTTGGGATGAAGTAAAAGAAGCTTATCCAGGGATGTGGATAAGAATGTCAGAATGTAATTTAACAATAGGTTCTGGAATTATAGATGGCATTTTAATTGGTGTATATAATGATGATGAATCAATTAATGTTGAAATAAAAATGTTGAGTGAAAAATCTAATGATAAATTACGTAGAACAGCATTTGATATGGGTATTGGTGTAATTGATTGTTTAAATGCAGAAATGGAGGTTAGAAATGAACCTTGAATTTAATACAATACCTGGAGAAATTAAGCCAGTTATAGACTATAAAGGTATCAATATATTATTTGACACTGGAGCGGGAACTCCAGTGTGGAGCAGAGGTATAGAACTTTTTAAAATACATTTTCCAGATGCTGTGAAAAAGAATTATAAATTTATATTAAGTGGTTTTGGTAGGAGTCAAGATGAGTTAATTGAATTTTTGCGTGAATTCAGTTGTGTAGATAATGTTAATAGTGATTTTCTCGCAGATGTTTATTCTATTCCATCATTTGTTTTGGAATCGAAAGGTGGTCACATCGAATGGAAAAACTTAAATGTTGCTGTAACGAATCGTAAAGCTCAAGGTTATCATTTAATATTGCCATCGCCTATGTTTGGAGGTATGATTTTGTCGTATGCACAGGATGAACTTTTTCATAAAATTGTAATTAATAGTCCTGTAGAGACTAAGTACACTTTCATAAAATTGATTGATAGAAATGATAGTAAAATGTTAAGTTTTATCTATACGCAAGAGCAATAAAAGGGGCTGCTGGATATTGTGGCAGCTCCCTTAAGTTGATATCAATATTCTTTTTAATTAATTTGCTTTTAACTGTTTTTTACTTGCCTCATATCTTATAATCATATTTCTTGATAACTGTATTAGAAAAGTATTTTTGTTATCATCAATAAAGGAAGCATAATCTTTTGTATCAACACCATAATGATATCCAGCATAAATTTGTTTAAATTTAATATCACTTTTATCTACGTTTCTATGAAGAAATTCTGATTCAAATGCAATAATTAATTCTTTTGCCTGATTTTTTGTAATACGATCTTCAGGTAATGCATCTACAAAGCCATATTCTTTACTAACATATTGTGCAAGTTCTGCTCCCTGATAGGAAAAATCAAGCCGCATAGTAATATCATCGCTAGATTCTGCATTACCTAAACAATAGGTATTGTCTATAATACGCCAAATTCCTTTTTCTTTTGCTTCTTTTACAACAGCCTCTGGCATTATGTTTTCTATAGAAGTCATTAAATCGGATAGGGGCGATGTTTGTGCTGCTGTATAAACGTTGGTGTTTGTGTCAACAGGTATTAACTGAACAACAGAAACTGTTTGTTTTTCTACACCATTTTCTCCTAATGCCTGATAGGTAATAAGACCATTTTTACATTTAAAATTTTTAGAGTAATCATCAGGAATGGTAACTAAATATTTTTTATCTCCAGAGAATTGATAACGTGCAATTGTTCCATCTTCATTTACAGTATAAAATTGATAAGACATAAAGTTCCCAAGGGAAGGAGGTGTTGCCTGTCCCTGCCCTAAAGCAAAATCATCTTTTTCGCCATCATTATTATAGTCTTTTACAATTAATTTAAATCCTTCTTGTGGATAGGCAAGAGTATCTGTAAAATCAAAGGTAAGAGGATAGGTGGCATATTCTATATTATCACGAGAAGTTTTTAACTCAAATTTTCCTTGATATATTCCAAGCTCTAAATCATTTTTATCTAAAGGTTCTTCTGCAAGATAAACAAGATCTACTTGATATCCATGAATTTCGCAGGATGTAATAACGATTTCTTTTTTTTGTTTCTTTGTTTCTTTTTGTTTTTGTTCTTTTGTTTGTTGTTTTTTTGTTTCCTTTTGCTTTGCATCTGTTAGGCAAGCTGTTCCTACAATTGCAATAAGGATAATTGCAAAAATGCCAATCCATTTTCCATGTTTTTTAAAATTTAACACATTCTTCACTCGCTTTCTTGTATTAGTTTCTCCAAATGCCAGTAGATTTCCTACAGTTATGTTTCGTTGATTTGTAGCAAATCCTAATAATGATCTACTGTATTCCTTGCGAATATCTTCTGTCATATCTTGTAATACATATTCATCACAGCTCATTTCCATATCTTGTATCATACAAAAATAGGAAAGCCATACAAGCGGATGAAACCAATAAATGCAAACAAGGAGGAAGGCAGCAGGTTTTATAAGATAATCTTTTCGTTTAATGTGATACTGTTCATGCTTTAAAATATAATTTTGTTCTTCTTTATCTAATCGAAATGGAATATAAATTTTAGGATGAAAAATTCCAATGACAAAAGGAGATGGAATATTTTCACATTCATAAATATTTTTTTGATAACGTACTGCGGTTTTTAATTGTTTTTTTATACAGATGGTTGTATAAAAATTCCAGAAAAAGATAAGTGTCATACCAAGTATCCAAAGAATTGCTCCATATTTAATGATAGGATTTTTTTGTTTTTTAAAAGAAGTATTTCTTTGCGTATTTGCATGTTCTTTTTTTGGTGGTATTGATAGCGTTGTATTAATATTATTATTTATTATATTAGGATTGTTATTGTTATCTTTATCAATAAGGTTATTAGGAAGTGGTTTATTGTTAGAAGAATCCCTAAAAAAATTTTCATCTTCTATTGTTTTATTTTTTATTTTGAAAGAATCGTTTTTCATGGAAATTATATTTGTAATATCAATTTCAATGAAATTAAATAAACTAATGGGGGAAGAAATTGCAAAAGGACAAAGTAAACGTATTCCAACAATAAGCCATAGGAAATATAAATATTTTTTTGGCAAAGGATACAATATCCTTCGAATAAGTAAAACGGTAATAATAACAAAAGAAGCAGTAATACTCCTATTTAAAAGATTTGTAAATATTTGATATAACATTTTTTCCCTCCTTTTGTATTTCGTTTTTATGATTTTTCACTATGTTGATCAATTAAGGCTTTAATTTTTTCTGCTTCCTTTGCTGAAATTTTTTTTCCTCCTAAAAAGGCAGTTAGAAATTGTGGAAGCGAACCACCAAAAGTTCTTTCTACAAAATAAGCAGATTCATCTTTTTGTACTTGTTCCTTGTTTATTAAAACGGAAACAATAGCATTTTCATTTTTAATATACCCTTTTTGTGATAGTTTTTTAATGGTGGTATACGTAGTTGATTTTTTCCATCCTAAGATGGTATTGCATAACGTTACTAATGTGCCAGAATTGACAGGTGCATGTTCCCATACAATTAGCATAAAACGATAATCACTATCGCATAGTTTTAAATATTCCATAAATTAAAATACCTTTCCTGTTACAACTATGTATTAATTCTATAGATATAACAGTTCCTTTCTTAAGATTGGTCTATTGTCATAGACTTATATTGCTTTTAAGTCTACAACAATAGACCTAATTTGTCAAGTGTTTTTTATGATATTGATTTTATTTTTTGTATTTTGTATAATAGGAAAAAAAAGGAGGAACAAAAAATGCATATGGCAGATGCACTATTGAGTCCAGCCGTAGCAGGAACAATGTATGTATGTTCTTCTGTAGCTGCTGGTTATTCTGTAAAAAAAATAAGACAAGAGGAATATGAAAAAAAGCTTCCTACTATGGGTGTGATGGGAGCGTTTGTTTTCGCTGTTCAAATGATTAATTTTACAATACCGGGAACAGGATCTTCAGGTCATTTATGTGGTGGTATGCTATTATCCTCTATTTTAGGCCCAGAAGCAGGTTTTCTTACGATGATAGGTGTTTTATTGGTACAATGCCTATTATTTGCAGATGGAGGGATTCTTGCTTTGGGGGCAAATATTTGGAATATGGCATTTTATGGCTGCTTTTTTGGCGGTATGATACTATGGAAACAGATTATGAAAAAAAAGATATCAAAGAAAAGAATTATAGTTGCTTCTATAGCAGGAAGTATTTTATCACTTCAATTAGGTGCATTTTCTGTTACATTACAAACATTAGCATCTAATATTACAGAGCTTCCTTTTCCTATTTTTTTAGCAACAATGCAGCCAATTCATCTTGCGATTGGCAGTGTGGAAGGTATTATAACAGCCGTTGTTTTAGTGTTTATCTATGAAACAAGACCAGAACTTTTATGGAATTATAAAGAAAATGACAAAAAGAAAGATCGTTTATCTTATAAACAAGTAATCATTGTATTTGCAGCACTTGCAATGGTAATTGGAGGATTACTTTCTTTAGTAGCCTCTGCAAATCCGGATGGATTAGAGTGGTCTATGGAACGAGTAGCAGGAACACAAGAACTAGAGAAAGAGGGAGGGATTTATACACTAACAAAGTATATTCAGTCCATAACTTCTTTTTTCCCAGATTATGCATGGAAACAGAGTGAATCTATCACAGGTACTATCTTTTCAGGAGTTTTTGGGGGTATTATTGTTATTATTGTCTGTACTGCCTTTTGCTTTATGCTTAAATTCTTCCGAAAAAAACAGGGAAGGAACGAAAAAAAGCATGAATAAACTTGGGGAAGCGGCAAGAGAGATTCATAAGTCAGATTATGTAAATAATGATAGAGAAAAGCTTGGATTACATCCACTTTCTCGTATTTTTATTACATTTTTGTATTTATTACTTGTAGTTTCTTTTTCCAATTATGATTTGATTGGGCTTGCAAATATGGTACTTTATTTATTATTTCATATCATATGGTATGATATATCTATAAAAACAATGTTAAAACGTATCTGGCCAGTGCTTCTTTTGACAGGTATTATTGGAATTGCAAACCCCTTTATAAATAGAGAAGTATTACTGGAATTAGAATATGTAACAATCACATATGGTATGGTATCTATGGTTACTTTGATGCTAAAAGGAATTTTTTGTGTTATGGCATCTTATATTTTAACGATAACGGTAGGAATTGGACAAATTTGTTATGCATTTCAAGTATTACATATGCCAGAAGAAATAGTGACAATGATAATGTTAATGCATCGCTATCTTATGTTATTAATTAAAGAAGTAGAGAGAATGCAACAGGCATATAAACTGCGAGCATCAAAGCAAAAAGGATTGCAATTCTTGACATGGGGTTCTTTTGTTGGGTTATTGCTTTTAAGAAGTATGGATAGAGCACAAGAGGTATATGAAAGTATGAAATTGCGAGGATTTCATGGTAAGATGCAAACTTCTTTTTTAAAAAGTAATAAAAGAGCAAGTATTTTTTATATATTCTTTTGGGGAATTGTTCTTTTTTTCTTACGAATGATTCCAATTTTTTCGCTTGTGGGCAATTTATTCTGGAAGGGAACTGGACAATAAATTTGAAATATTATACTGATGGTTGAAAAATTAAAAAGTTAGTATAAAAATGGAAAGGGAATGATACTTTATAAAATGGCAGCAGGGATAGATATTGAATGTAGAGATATGAATTTTTCTTATCAGAAGGATAGAAAGATTTTACATAATATAAATTTATCGATACAACATGGAGAGTCTTTGGGACTTATTGGAGCAAATGGAGTAGGGAAATCTACATTTTTAAAATTATTAGTAGGATTGCTTACAGGATATGAAGGTGAAATTTATATACAAGGACAGGCTGTAGTAAAAAAGAATTTAATCGATATTAGAAGAAAAATCGGATATGTATTTCAAGATTCCGATAGTCAGCTTTTTATGTCTACTGTTTATGAAGATGTGGCATTTGGACCAAGAAATTATGGTTATTCTAATATAGAGACAGAAGAAAAAGTAAGAAATGCCTTGCGTAAAGTAAAGATAGAAAAATTAAAAGATAGACAAATTTATCGTATGTCTGGCGGAGAGAAGAAATTGGCATCCATAGCTACAATTTTAGCTATAGAACCAGAAGTTATTTTATTAGATGAGCCATCTATTGCACTTGATCCAAGAAATCGAAGAAATTTAATTCAAATTTTAAATGAAATGATGGAAACAAAGATTATTGCTAGTCATGATTTAGATTTGATTTTAGATACTTGTGAAAGAACGGTTTTATTGGCAGAGGGTAATATTATAAAACAGGGAAAAACAAAAGAAATTTTACAAGATAAGTCTTTACTGGAAACCTATGGTTTAGAGCTTCCTTTATGTATGCAAAAACAATAAGAATGTTGAAAAGAAAGATAGGTGAAGGCATGGAAGTTAGAAAAATATTGGAACAGGTAAAAAACAATGAAATTTCTATGGAAGATGCCGAAAAATATTTTAAAAGACAGCCATTTGAAGAGTTAGGATATGCAAAGTTAGATTCCCATAGAGAAATACGATCTGGATTTCCAGAGGTCGTTTTTTGCAGCGGCAAACCAGAGGAATATTTAATTTCCATTTATCAAAAATTATATGAGTTAAATGGAGAAGTTTTTGGGACAAGGGCTAGTAAAGAGCAATATGAACGAGTGCGTCAAGGTTTGCCAGAAGTTGTTTATGATGAAATTTCCCATATTTTAAAAGTGGAAGGAAAAAAGAAAAAACAAAGTGGAAATATTGCTGTATGTACGGCAGGAACAGCAGATATTCCCGTTGCGGAAGAAGCAGCACAAACAGCAGAATACTTTGGTTCTTATGTAGAACGTATTTATGATGTGGGTGTAAGTGGTATTCATAGGCTGTTAGCGAAAATGGAAGTATTACAGAAAGCAAATTGTATTATTGCAGTCGCTGGTATGGAGGGAGCACTTGCAACCGTAATTGGTGGATTAGTAAGTAAACCTGTGATTGCAGTACCAACTTCGGTTGGCTATGGAGCGAATATGCATGGCTTATCAGCACTTCTTACCATGATTAATTCTTGTGCAAATGGAGTGGCAGTAGTAAATATTGATAATGGCTATGGTGCAGGTTATATTGCAACACAAATTAATCAATTAGCGATTGTGTAGTGGTAAGAAAAATTAGAAAAAATTTTTATTGTAATTTTCTCTTAAGTATAATAAAATAAACAAATACAATTTTATATAAATGAATTTTGTAAAATAGCGTGGTATAAAATATTGGAATAGAAAAGAGGAAAGAAAATGTCAAAAGTAAGAACAAGATATGCACCAAGTCCAACAGGAAGAATGCATGTAGGAAATTTAAGAACGGCATTATATGCATATTTAATTGCTAAGCATGAAGGAGGAGAGTTTATTCTTCGTATTGAAGATACCGATCAGGAGCGTTTTGTGGAAGGTGCACTTGAAATTATATATCGCACTTTAAAAGAAACAGGATTACTTCATGATGAAGGTCCTGATCGCGATGGTGGAGTAGGACCTTATATACAAAGTGAACGGCAGGCAAAGGGAATTTATTTAGAATATGCAAAAAAATTAATTGAAAAAGGAGAAGCCTATTATTGTTTTTGTACGCCTGAGCGACTTGCTTCTTTAAAACAAAATATTGATGGTAATGGAAAAGAAATTGTTCAATATGATAAGCACTGTCTTTCTTTAAGTAAAGAAGAAATTGAAGAAAAGCTTGCAAATCATACACCTTATGTAATTCGTCAAAATGTACCAAAGGAAGGGCAGACAAGCTTTCAGGATGAAATCTATGGAACAATTACCGTACCAAATGAAGAATTAGACGATATGATTTTAATTAAGTCAGATGGTTATCCAACGTATAACTTTGCAAATGTAATTGATGATCATTTAATGGGAATTACGCATGTAGTACGTGGAAATGAATATCTTTCCTCTGCACCAAAGTATACAAGACTTTATGAAGCATTTGGATGGAAAGAGCCCGTTTATATTCATTGCCCTTTGATTACAAATGAAGAACATCAAAAATTAGCAAAAAGAAGCGGCCATGCTTCTTATGAAGATTTAATTGAACAGGGCTTTTTAAGCGAAGCAATTGTAAATTTTGTAGCATTGCTTGGATGGAGTCCTGCAGGTAGTGAGGAATTTTTTACATTAGAAGAATTAGTAACAGTATTTGATTATCATCATATATCAAAATCTCCAGCAGTATTTGATTATCAAAAGTTAAAATGGATGAATGGAGAATACTTTAAACGTATGGAGGATGATAGATTTTATAAAATAGCAAAACCATATATTGATAAAATTGTTACAAAGGATTTAGATAAAAAACGAATTGCACAGCTTGTTAAGACAAGAATTGAGATATTGCCTGATATTGCAGGTCATATTGATTTTTTTGATAAGTTGCCAGAATATGAGACAGCAATGTATACACATAAAAAAATGAAAACAAATACAGAAAACTCCCTTGAAGTTTTAAAAGAACTTTTAGAAATCTTAAAAGCTTGGGAGGATTGGAGTGAAGAAGGATTAAATCAAGTTGTAATGAAGTATATTGCAGAAAAAGGAATAAAAAATGGACAGGGTCTGTGGCCACTTCGTACCGCTGTTTCTGGAAAACAGATGACACCGGGTGGTGCATTTGAGATTATGTATATTCTAGGAAAGGAAGAATCCATAGAAAGAATTTCCATAGGAATTAAGAAACTAGAAGAAGTTGTTTTATGATAGAAAGGGTAAAAGTGAAAGAAATTATAAGAGATAGTATAAGAGAGAGTTTCTTTCATTTTATTTGGTATTGATTATGAAAAAAACAGAATGTGAAGGATATCGCTATATTGATGGTGGTATTTGTGCTGCACAAGGATTTTTAGCGAATGGGTTAAATTGCGGATTAAATGCAGATAAGAATAAAAATGATCTTTGTCTTATCTATAGTAAAGAAGAATGTAATACGGCAGCCGTTTATACAACAAATAAAGTAAAAGCCGCACCAGTACGTGTGACAAAAGAGCATCTGGAGAAGACAGAAGGAAAAGCAAAAGCTGTAATTGCTAATTCTAAAAATGCTAATACTTGTAATGTAGATGGAATAGAAAAAGCAGAAAAAATGACAGAACTTGCAGCAAATGTACTTAAAATTCGTCCAGAACAAGTTGTTGTAGCATCTACAGGTGTGATTGGACAAAAATTGCCAATAGAGCCAATAGAAACGTATATA
>CAJTJZ010000022.1:34593-38810 GCA_910576895.1 uncultured Lachnospiraceae bacterium
GCGATTATGACAACAGATACGATAAAAAAGGAAGTTGCTGTTGAATTTAAGCTAGATGGAAAGATCTGTCGTCTTGGTGGTATGGCAAAGGGAAGCGGTATGATTCACCCAAATATGGCAACAACATTGAATTTTATTACAAGTGATGCTGCAATTTCGATTCCAATGCTGCAAAAAGCATTGCGTGATATTGTAAAAATAACATATAATTGTTTAAGTATTGATGGTGATACTTCTACAAATGATATGGTACTTGTAATGGCAAATGGGCTTGCTGGAAATAAGGAAATTACAGAGGAAAATGATGATTATACAAGTTTTCGTCAAGCTCTCTATCTTGTGATGATGCATATGACTAAAATGCTTGCAAAGGATGGAGAAGGTGCAACAAAGTTATTGGAATGTAGTGTAGATTCTGCACCTGATATCAATACTGCTATTCTTGTTGCAAAAAGCGTCATAAGATCTCCATTAGTAAAGTGTGCTATGTTTGGAGAAGATGCAAATTGTGGAAGAATTTTTTGTGCCATTGGTTATGCAGAAGCGGATTTTGATATTACAAAAGTAGATGTTTCTATTTCTTCGGAACAAGGAACGATAGAAGTTTGTAAAAATGGAATGAGTGTGGAATTTTCCGAAGAACTTGCTAGTAAAGTGCTTCATACAGATGAAATTTTTATTCAAATTTCTTTAAACCAAGGAGAGGCACAGGCAAAGGCATGGGGATGTGACCTGACCTATGATTATATTAAAATTAATGGTGATTACCGCACATAATGCTATACTGAGCGGTCATGTTTTTCGACCGCCAGTATAACTTATTTTTTCAGAAATTCTAAAAGAGAGATTATAGTGATCTCTCTTTTAATAAAATAATAGAATAAAATCGAAATATTGAAATAAGGAGGAAGTTATGAAAAAAGAATTGAAAAAAACTTACAGTCCAAAAGATATTGAGGAGCGTTTGTATCATAAATGGGAGGAAAAAAAGTATTTTCATGCAAGTGTAAATAGAAGCAAAAAGCCATTTACTATTGTAATGCCGCCACCAAATATTACAGGACAGTTGCATATGGGACATGCATTAGATAATACCTTACAAGATATTTTAATTCGTTTTAAACGGATGCAGGGATATGAGGCTCTTTGGCTGCCGGGAACAGATCATGCTTCGATTGCAACAGAAGCAAAAATTGTAGAGGAGATGCGAAAGGAAGGTATTTCTAAAGAAGAAATTGGACGAGATGGTTTTTTGGAACGTGCTTGGGATTGGAAAAAGAACTATGGTGGACGTATTGTTTCTCAATTGAAAAAAATGGGAAGTTCTTGTGATTGGGATAGAGAGCGTTTTACTATGGATGAAGGCTGTAATCGAGCTGTAAAAGAAGTATTTGTTAATTTATATCATAAAAATTTAATTTACCGAGGAGAGAGAATCATTAACTTTTGTCCGCATTGTTTGACTTCTATTTCTGATGCAGAAGTAGAACATGAGGAGCAGGCAGGGCATTTTTGGCATTTGCGTTATCCATTTAAAGATGGAAGTGGTTATATTTATTTAGCTACAACACGTCCGGAAACATTGCTTGGTGATACAGCCGTTGCAGTAAATCCAAAAGATGAAAGATATCAAGATCTTGTTGGAAAAACATTAATTCTTCCAATTGTACACAGAGAGATTCCTTTAATTGCCGATGAATATGTAGATATGGAATTCGGAACAGGAGTAGTAAAAATTACGCCAGCACATGATCCAAATGACTTTGAAGTAGGACTACGTCATGATTTGCCAGTAATCAATGTTTTAACAGAGGATGCAAAAATTATAGAGGATTATAAAAAATATGCAGGGCTTGATCGCTATCAAGCAAGAGAAGAAATTCTTATCGATTTGGAAAAAGAAGGTGCTTTAGTAAAAACAGAGGATTATAGTCATAATGTAGGAATTTGCTATCGTTGTGGTACAACCATTGAGCCACGTGTTTCGAAACAATGGTTTGTAAAAATGAAGCCATTAGCAGAACCTGCTATTGATGCAGTTAAAAAGAAAGATACAAAATTTGTTCCATCATATTTTGAAAAAACTTATTTTCATTGGTTAGAAAATATTCGTGACTGGTGTATTTCCAGACAGCTTTGGTGGGGACATCGGATTCCAGCCTTTTATTGTGATACTTGTAATGAGATTGTAGTTACAAAAGAAGAAAAAGCGGTTTGCCCAAAATGCGGAAAAGAAATGCGGCAAGATCCAGATACCTTAGATACTTGGTTTAGTTCTGCTCTTTGGCCATTTTCAACACTTGGCTGGCCGCAAAAAACAGAAGAACTAGATTATTTTTATCCGACGGATGTTCTTGTAACAGGATATGATATTATTCCATTTTGGGTAATGCGGATGATGTTTAGTGGATTAGCACATACGGGTCATGTACCATTTCATACAGTACAAATTCATGGGCTTGTACGTGATTCTAAAGGAAGAAAAATGAGTAAATCTCTTGGAAATGGGATTGATCCATTGGAAGTGATTGAAAAATATGGTGCAGATGCACTTCGTTTAACATTAATTACAGGGAATGCTCCGGGCAATGATATGCGTTTTTATTGGGAACGTGTAGAGGCAAGCCGTAATTTTGCAAATAAAGTTTGGAATGCTTCTCGTTTTATTATGATGAATATAGAGAAAGCACAAATAAAAGAAGATTTTGATTTATCAGAGCTTACAAGTGCCGATAAATGGATTCTTTCTAAATGTAATACCTTGGCACGTGATGTTACAGAAAATATGGATAGCTTTGAACTTGGAATTGCAGTACAAAAAATTTATGATTTTATTTGGGAAGAATTTTGTGATTGGTATATTGAAATGGTAAAGCCACGTTTATATAATGAAAATGATGAAACAAAAGCAGCAGCCCTTTGGACATTAAAAACAGTATTAATACAATCCTTAAAGCTTCTTCATCCTTATATGCCATTTATTACAGAAGAAATTTTTTGTACAATTCAGGAAAAAGAGGAATCCATTATGGTTTCTTCTTGGCCAAGTTATCAAGAAAAATATTGTTTTGAAGCAGAAGAAGCTGCCGTTAGTCTAATAAAAGAAGCTGTAAAAAATATTCGCAATATTCGTGCTGATAGGAATGTTGTTCCAAGTCGTAAGACGGGAATTATTGTTGTATCAGAAAATGAAAAGGTACGTCATATTTTTGAAACAAGTAAAGTATTTTTTGCAACGCTTAGTTATGCAAATTCTGTTGTCATACAAGAAAATCGTCAGGGGATACCAGAAGATGCTGTTTCCATTGCTATAAAAGATGCTTCTATTTATATTCCATTTGCAGAGCTTGTAGATATTGCAAAAGAAAAAGAACGATTAGAAAAAGAAGAAAAACGATTAGAGAATGAGTTAGGACGTGTTCATGCAATGTTAAGTAATGAAAAGTTTTTAAAGAAAGCACCACAAGCAAAAATTGAAGAAGAAAAAGCAAAACTGGAAAAATACACAAATATGATGGCACAAGTAAAAGAGAGATTGCAGCAGATGCAATGATTTTTAATGATATAAAATAGTAATAGTTCTTCTTATAATAAATATAAAGATATGTTTTTTGAAACTATTATATAGAATTATTTAGAAAATAGAGGAACTATTACTAAAAATTGTGGCTTTTCTCATGCAAATATTGCATTTCTGATTTTTATCTGTTATAATGAGGAGAAGGGAAGATTAAGCTCGTGAGAAGAAAGCGGGGGATACATATGAAAGATATCGTTGAGGATTATTTAAATGAAAATGCAAAGCTGACAATATCAACAGATAGAATGACAGCATATCTGAGCCTTTCGCCATGGGCAGAAGGAAGTGCACCGGAAAAGCAAGACTTAATTAGCTTTTTAAATGAAAATGAAATCACAACAGGGATTCGAGCAGGTAGCATTGAAAAGATGCTAAAAGAAAAAATATTTCATAAAAATGTATTAATTGCAAGAGGACGAGAGAAACAAGATGGAGATGATGGCTGGCTCGAATATATGGTAGATGTCAGTGAACGGGGAGCAAAGCCAAAGATACTAGAAGATGGAACGGTTGATTACAGAAGTATTGGAGAACTTGAGGTAGTAGAAGCCGGAACAGTGATTGCCATTTATCATCCAGCTACAAGTGGTGTTGATGGAATAACTGTATATGGAGAGGAATCAAAGGCAAGACCCGG
>CAJTJZ010000022.1:38840-43783 GCA_910576895.1 uncultured Lachnospiraceae bacterium
AAAATGGCAGGAGATGGATTTACTATATCAGAAGATGGAACGACATATGTAAGTACCATTCGTGGAAGAGTTTGTTTAAAAAACAAGAAACTTTCTGTTTCTAAAGTCTATGAAGTCCTTGGTGATGTTGATTATTTAACAGGGAATATTGATTTTAATGGTGATATTATTATTCATGGAGCAGTAGCTGCAGGTATGCGGGTTCGTGCCTTGGGAAGCTTAAACATTAATGGTCATGTAGAAGCAGCAGAGTTGATTGCAGGTGGCGATATTGTATTAAAGGCGGGAATGCAGGGAGCTGGAACAGGTTCTATTTATTCTGGTGGAAATGTGGAAGGAAGATTTTTTGAGCAGGCAAAAATTTCTGCACTTGGATCGGTTGTGGCAAATTCTATGTTAAATTGTACAGTAGATGCAGGAGATAGTATTCGTGTCAATGGAAGATTTGGTGCAATTATTGGTGGAACAGTTCATGCATTAAATATGATATCAGCAACGATGTATGGGAATATGTCGAATGTAAAAACAGATGTTTCTGTTGGAGTCGATCCATCCATTACAACAGAATTATCAAAAATGCATAGTGAACTAAGAGTTATGGAAAAAGATTGTAAGAAGTTGACAGATGCTATTGAAAAAATTGACTTATTTTTACAAACACAGGTATCAAAAGAACTGTTAAATAAAAAATTGTCATTATCACGTATTTTAAAAGATAAGCGTGCAGAGTTTATGAAATTAAAGCAAAAAAGAGAAGAATGGATGGAAAAAGTAGAAATTAGTGCACATTCCAGAATTGTAGTAGATAAAATGATGCATGAAGGGACAATTCTTCATATTAATAGTGCAAGTAAAACAATACGTGGAGAAAGTACCTATAATGTTACATGGAGATTGGTGGATAATGAAATTTGTATGACGAGCAATCTTTAATCGTAAGTAAGATGGTGTTTAGGAGAGGTGGGGTTTTCCCACCTTTCTTTTATAGAAATGGATTATCTTTATTTACTTTCTATTGGTACAAATTTACAAACAAAAATAGAAAAGCTTTTTGCTTGTAAGTATAAAATAATCGAAAATAATAAGAAAGAGGTTTTTATGAAACTATATAGAATACTATCTTGTTTTTTAATTTTATTTTTAATATGCAATAACTTAAAAATTTCAGAAAAAAAAGTAAGTGCTTTTGAAACAATAGCAGTAGAAAATAATTTTACCAAAAAACTTATTACAAGAGAAGAAACAAATAGAAAAAATATTCAAAAAGCACAAGGAAATGCCAAAAAAAGTGATATTTTGGTAAAAACAGTGGAAAATGTTTCTTCTGCTTATGGAAAAAATAAAGCGATTTGGCTTAATAAAAACGGAGAAATCATATCTGTGCCAAAAAGAAAAGAAATTCCTTCGTTCTCTTTATTTTCAGAGAAAAAACAAACTTTGCCAGATACTTTTGATTTAAGAGAAGAAGAAACGCAAGGCCTATCACGTGTTCCTTTGGTGCAAAATCAGAGATCTTATGGCTTGTGTTGGTCTATAGCAGGATTGGAAGCGATAGAATCTAGTGTAATATCTTCTGGATTATCTTATCGAGATTGTTGGTTGACAGATGGAAAACTGCGTTTTTCTGTTTCTCATATGGGTTGGCATCTTTTTGAAAATCCACCAGAAAGTGATGGAATTTATGGGGATTATTTAGAACGAGCTTATAAAGGTGCAGATGGCGGCGATTCTACAGCTATAATTGCAGCGTTATCTTCAGGTTATGGACTACAATTAGAAAAAAATGCTCCTTATGAAAATTGGAATTATGGACAATCAGAGAATGGAAGATATATTTCTTATTATCAATTAAGAAATGCAGATTATCTTGATAGTGCTAGTACACAGGAAGCAAGAGAAACGGTAAAACAATGGATTGTAAGTCGTGGTGCTGTGGAAGCAGGATTTTATTTTTCCGAGCAGAAAAAAGAAAGCTGTTATTATCAGGAACAATATGATATGTCTTATGGAAATCATGAAGTGATTTTAATTGGTTGGGATGATCACTATGCAAAAGAAAATTTTAAAGAAAATAATGTTATGCCAAGATATGATGGAGCATGGCTTGCACAAAATAGTTATGGTACAGATTGGGGAGAACAGGGATATTTTTATATTTCTTATGAAGAACCAAGTTTATTTGGCTTTATAAGTTATGAAATGGAAGAACGAGAAGATGGAGAGAAATGTTATCAATATGATGGTGCAGGTGGTTGGATTGGTGTTTCTTCTGCAAGTCTTTCTAGTGCTGCCAATATATTTACAGCAACAGAATCTGGATTATTAACGAATGTTGGCATTAGCCTTTCAGAATTAAATAGTTCTGGTGCTAATTATCAAATACAAATATATAAATGGAAAGAAAAGCAGCCAAAAGTTTCTATGGCGGGAATGGTCAATGCCGGACAATTGAAAAAAGAAGAAAAACCAGATTTTTCAGAAGATGCACATATTTTAGAAGCGGATACAGAAGGAACAATGGAATATCCGGGGTATCATAAAATTGCTTTAAAAAATTCTGTGGAATTAAAAGAGGGAGAATGCTTTGCTGTAGTATTAAAACTTTTACCAAGAGATCAGCATTCTTCAGTTTATTATTCTTTTGAAGGCAGTATGGAAGGCTATGATACTAGTGCTATTCATTATGGATTTAAAAAAGGACAAACCTATTATCAAAAGGGATTTAACGATCAAGCAGAATGGAAAGATGTTACTAGTATAAAAAAGGCAAAGGAAGGGTTTGAACTTGGAAATTTGAATGTAAAAGCATTTACCTATCCATTGTCAGAAGAAGATACGATAGAAAAAGAACAAATAGCACAATTAGAAGAAACAATACAAGTAGCAGAAGAATTTTTAAATTCTTTAGACTTAGAAAATATGGAAAATAAAAAACAGAAAGAAACCATAATAAAGGGAACAAAGAAATTTGCTTTTACAAAAGGGAATGATATATATAATAAAGAGCTTGTTTCTCTTTTAAAGGATCTATGTGATTTTGCAAAGCAAACACTTATTTTAGAAGATAAAAAGATTTATGAGATAGAAAATGCTTATCATAGTCTTATTTGTGCTATGGATTATATGGCATATCCAGCAAAGAAAGTAATTACAAAACCAAAACAGCTTTATCAGCTTTCAAAACAAACATCAAAACTCACTATTAATGCATTATCTCTTGTGAGCATTGAAAAGAATTTAATTATGAATCCAGATTCAGCATTTCAATTTGATCGATTTGATACAGAACAAGATAAAAATGATCAAGGGGTTATTGTAAAAATTAAATCGAAAAAAACAAAGACATTTTACCCGATAGGGGGTAGTGGAGGGGTAGAATTTCAATTAGACGGAAATGGACATTCGATTTCTGGTTTAATTTGTAGTACCAAAGCATCTACAGAGGAAGAAGGCAATACAGGTGCTTATGTAGGGCTTATTGGTCTTTTAGCAGAAGAAGGAACGATTAAAAATCTAACAATAAAAAATAGTTATATTGAAGGAAATTATTGTGTTGGAGCATTTGCAGGAGCACTTGCCTATGGTGGAGCAATTAAAAATTGTACAATGAAAAATACTTATGTATATGGATATGAACAATGGCTTGATAATTTTTATACAACAGCAGCATCCCATGTAGGAGGTTTTTCAGGTCTTGTATCTTCTTATAGTGATAAGCGGCGTTCTGGTATTTATAATTCTTCTATAAAAGAATGTCTTATTTATGGAGAGCTTGTAACAGGAGGAATTGTTGGTGCAGTAAATTCGAATGCTTCGGCAGGAACAGGCAATACCATTTGGAATAGTTCTGTTGTGGGAATTGCAACCTATGGAAAAAATCGAACAGGAGTAGGACTTTATTTAGGAGGAGAAACAGGAAATGAAAAAGATGCAAAGAATCAAGCAGAAATTAACCGCCATTATATTTTCCATAATTCTTCTTCTGCAGAGAAAGATTATATTTTAGTAAATATTTATAAACCAAAACATTTTACTGGTGAAAAACAGATGCTTTTATTTATTCAGCCATATAATAAAATTTCTAGAACGTTAAAAAGTGTTTTTTTACAGGGAACAGCAAAAAAGAAAAAACGTGGGAAAAGCTATATAGAGGATGGCTGGCGAATTAAAGGAATGTCAGGAGATATTACTATTACACCAATGACAAAAGAATTATATCAAGTAAGCTTTTATTCTTCTCTAACAGGAGAAAGCCTTTCTAATCAGAGTATTATGCAGGGAAAGAAAGCAAAATATGTAAATGCACCAAAAATAAAAGGGTATCGTTTTCTTGGATGGTATGACCTTTCTGGGAAAAAATTCCAATTTGGAACAAAGATAAAAACCAATTATCAGCTTTATACAAAATATGAAAAGTCGAAAAAAGACAAGAAATCGTAAATTCTGTCAAAGATTTTTATGTGAAATCATGGAAAAAGTATTGACATCAATCTATATATGACGTTATTATTATACTGGCAGTTAAAAAAGCCGACTGCTTCATATAAAGAGTCACATAACGAAAATTTCGTTAGTGACGATTGTGCTTATGGATTTTGGGATTTGCTTGCTTTTTCATAGATTTTAAAAATCGAGAAAGTAAAAATGGAAAGAATAGAGACAGGAGGGAAAAACAATGCTTAATTATGAGGAAGAACTGGAAAAATTTCAACCCAGCTTAGAAGTAGAACAAATGGAGAATGCGGCTACCGGAAACGATTTACCGGATGTTACCGATATTTTAAAGGATGTGTTAAAGCAAATCAGAGGATAGAAGTGAGGTATATACTATGATATGTCCAAGATGTAAAAGCGTAATTTCTTTTCGTAAGGATCAATGTGATAATTGTGGCGAGGATTTACGTCTTCAGAAAAAAATTCAGGGTGCATCCAATGGATATTAT
>CAJTJZ010000022.1:43793-49540 GCA_910576895.1 uncultured Lachnospiraceae bacterium
GCACTTGCAAAGGCAAAAGTACGTGATTTGTCTGGTGCAATTGAATTTCTAAAAAAGAGTCTTCAATTAAATAAAAAGAATACACAAGCAAGAAATTTATTAGGACTTATTTATTTTGAAATGGGAGAAAGTATTCTTGCTATGAGCCAATGGCTGATTAGTGAGCAGTATCAGGAAAAAGTGAATGAAGCTACAAAATATTTAGATTTATTAAAAAATAATGCTACAAAGTTAGATACATTAAATCAAGCAGCAAAGAAATATAATTCTGCTTTAGAAGCAGCAAGAATGGGAAATGATGATTTAGCTGTCATTCAATTAAAAAAAGTAGTCAGTATAGCACCTAATTATATTAAGGCAGCACAGCTTCTTGCCTTAATCTATATTCATTTAGGAGAAAAGGATAAAGCAGCAAAAGTATTATATAAAATTAAAAAGATTGATAGAAATAATACAATAACGCTTCGTTATTTAAGTGAAATTGATATGCCGCCAGAACAGCCAATTAAGCGAAGGGAAACAATTGCAGCAACATCGCAGACACATGAGATTTTTAAAGAAGCAGATAAATTAAATCCAATTTCCAGTTATAAAGAGGACAAGCCTTCTCCTTGGCCATGGCTGAGCTTATTTCTTGGATTGCTTCTTGGTGTTGTGGTTACTTGGTATTTAATTGTACCAGAAGTGCAAAAGTATCGAGAAGGTGAGGAAGTTAGTGAACTTGAAAAATATGTAAAACAAAGTGATAAGCAGGAAACTACTATTTCTGTTTTAGAGGGTGAAATTGATGATTTGAATAAGCAATTACAAGATGCACAAGATACAATTGCAGAATTAGAAAACAGAGAAATTTTTGATCCAGCTACTTATGATGAATTATTTGATGCTGTTTCTTTATATTCTGAAGGAAAAAATTTAAAGGCAGCGAAAAAATTGCTGAAAATAGATGTAAAAACATTGCCTTCTAAAGTGGCACAAACTGTTTATAAATATGTAAAAAAAGCAACATTTACAAAAGCTTCTAATGAGGTTTATCAGCAAGGTTGGCAAGAATATACAGACTATAAATATGAAGAAGCAAAAGATACTTTATTACAGGCAATTAAATATGATAGTAAAAATATAGATGCTTTGTATTTTCTTGGAAGAGCATATGATCAGTTAGAAAACACAAAAAAAGCAAAATACTATTATAATAAAGTAATTAATGATTTCCCTGGTACAACAAGGGCAACAGAGGCATCACAAAAGCTTAGGGCAATACAAAATTAAGAAAAGCAAAAGCTTTGTAGAATGATAAAATTTTGCAAAAAAACTTCTGATTTCATAATAATGATATCAGAAGTTTTTTTCTATATAAAAATAATATATAAAATGGAGGGAGAATGCATGAGAAGGCTATATATTGAAAAACATAGCTTAGTAGTTCCTGTAGAAGGAGAACTTGATCAGCATATGGCAGGGATATTAAGAGCACAGATTGATCCTTTGCTTGCAAGAGAAGGAATTAGAGATATTGTTTATGATTTTAGTGAAACAGAATTTATGGATAGTTCTGGGATCGGTATGATTATGGGAAGACATAGACAAGTTTCTTATCTTGGAGGACGTACAGGAGTCTGTAATGTAGGAAAAGCAATGGACAGGCTTTTGCGAATGGCAGGGTTATATCGAATTGTAGAGAAATTTGAAAGCTGTGAAGAAGCAACAGAGAATTTTGCAAAAACAAGGGAAAGTTTATTATAATGGAGGATATAAAATGGCGGAAAATGAAGTAAGGATAGAAATGACAGCCTGTCCGCAGAATGAAAGATTTGCAAGGCTGGCAGCAGCAGGATTTATTGTAGACTTAAATCCAACCTTAATAGAATTAGAAGATGTAAAAACAGCAGTATCAGAAGCAGTTACTAATGCAATTATTCATGGATATGGTATTTATCAAGAAAAACAAGAAAACAAAAAGAATTTAGAAGAAAAGAAAGTATTTATGATTTTACGAAAAAAAGAAAAAGATATTACAGTAATAATAGAAGATTATGGAAAGGGAATTAAAGATATTGAAAAGGCAATGGAGCCAATGTATACAACACGTCCAGAATGGGAACGTTCTGGTATGGGGTTTGCCTTTATGGAAGCCTTTATGGATAGCCTTATAGTAGAATCAGAACTTGGAGAAGGGACAAAGATTACAATGAAAAAGCGGATTTTTTCGGAAGATAGAGAACTTTTTGATGAATAAAAATAAGAGATATCTTATTATTAAAATGGAAAAATATAAAATAGCATAAATATTATTAATTTGGAAGGATTTGGAATATGGCAGGACAAGAAAATTTTCCTGCAAATGACAAGAAGAAAGAAAAACATGGGAATAAGGAGGAAAGAGAGAAAAAAATTACAGAAAATACAGGGCTTGTATATAGTATTATTCGGCGATTTCTAGGGCGTGGCTGTGAAATGGAAGATTTATTTCAAATTGGTATGATGGGGTTGATTAAAGCAGTTGATAATTTTGATGATAGTTTTCAAGTAAAATTTAGTACATATGCAGTTCCTTTAATTACAGGAGAAATTAAGCGGTATCTTCGTGATAATAATAGTGTACTTCATGTATCAAGAACATTAAAAGAAAATGGATGGAAAGCAAAAAAGGCAGCAGATGAACTTGCATTAAAGCTTGGAAGAGATGCAACCTTAGAGGAGATTGCAGCAGCTACAGAAATGAAAACAGAAGATATTGTAATGGCTATGGATGCAAATGCAGGAGTTGAATCATTATATCGGACAACCTATGGAAAAGATGGAAAGGAACTTAGCTTAATTGAGAGAATTTCTGAAGGAAATAATACTATTATGAGTTCTGAGGACTTAGAAAAGGAAAAAATATTAGATAGAATGGTTTTGCGACAGCTTTTATCCGAATTAAAACCAAGAGAACGATTATTGATAAAATTGCGATATTTTGAAGAATGTACACAAGCAGAAGTTGCAGAGGAACTAGGAGTAAGTCAAGTACAAATCAGTAGATTAGAAAAGAAAATTTTAGAAAAAATGAAAAGTAAAATAGAAATATAGAATATAAGGATAGGAAAAAGTATCTATTCTTTAGAAATTTTTTTTTGAAGGTTGAATGCAGAGGAAAAATATGGTAGAATAAATAAAACATAGTATAAAAAGCGTATCTATTGCAATTAGGGACAGGAAAGGACAAACAAATGACATTAAAAGAGTGTTACATATTATTGGAAGGAGACTATGAAGATGTTTTACATCAGATGATAAAAGAGGAGCGTATCAGGAAATATGTACTGATGTTTTTAAAAGATGACAGTTATCAAAATTTAAGGAAAGGTATGGAAGAAGAAGATTATGACCTAGCTTTTCTTGGAGCACATACATTAAAGGGTGTATGTAGAAATTTGGCGTTTACAAAATTGGGAGATATTTCCAGTCAGATGACAGAATATCTTCGAAATAAAAACGATATTGCAAGTGCTGTAAAATATTTGCCAAATATAATAGAGGAATATGAAAAGACAATCCATATAATTCAAAGTCTTGATAAGATAGGATAAAAATTGATACTGTTTATTCAAATTTTATATTATATTATTTATAGTGTTTTGTAATTTATAGATAGAAATTGAAAAAGAAAAGCAGAGTATAAATAGGCTCTGTTTTTCTTTTTTTCTACTTTTTATCAAATTTCTTAAATTTTAAAATAATTGTTTCATAATCTTTTTTTATTTCCCAATATAAGCCAAGCATATTTTGTTTTTCTTTTTCATAAGTAGTAATAATGGAATCGTAATTCGTTAATACCGTATTGACTGCATTTTTATTAATTTTTCCATTTTCGGCATCTTCTCCTAAAATTTTTTTAATCAGTTCTGGATCAAAGGAATCTTTATAGCTTCGTTTTCCATATAATGCACTTAAAATATCAGCAACAGCAACAATTTGTTGTGGCAGGGTTAAATCTTTTTCTGATAATCCATGATGATAGCCGCTGCCGTCTAATTTTTCATGATGGCGTATTGCAATTTGAAGAACATCTTCATCAATAATGTCTTTTAAAATAATTTCTGTAATTTGTACATGAGCTTTCATAACACGAAATTCTTCTTTCGAAAGACGACCTGTAGATTCTAAAATTTCCAAAGGAATTGCAATTTTTCCAAGATCATGTAACATAGCACCATAATGAAGATTGTAGAGTTCTCCAGCATTTAAGTGCATTAGTCTTCCAATTTGATCGGCAAAATTAACGGTAGACATTGTATGTACTACTGTATGTTCACTACGAAAATCAATTGTATAAATAAGCATTTCAAGAAAGCTTCGTTTATATTGTTCAGGAAAACTTCGTTTGGAAAAAAGTTCATTTATTTCTTCTAAATAAGTACCATTTGATAAATTGTCCATAATATGAAAATCATGGTTTGCTTGTGTAAATAGATCAAGTGCTTTGCCAGAAAATTTAATATCACGGTAACGTGTAAAATAATCAGAACCCATTTCCTCTCCGTCCATATGCATATAAGTATCCATTTTATCGGCAAGAGATAAGCATTCTAAGACATGATTTAGTTTTGGTGTTGATAAAATATTTTTTGCAAGTGAATAATCTAAGTGATGATATAATACAAGTTCTGCCTTATTGCTTAAAGGTGATAAATATTTTAAAAATAAAAATCCATAAATCGAATGTGCCCAAAGATTATTAAATTCAAATTTTGTAATATTTTTTACACTATAATCTCGATATAAACCAATATCATGAAGCATTCCAATCATAACATAATCAATAGTTTCCTGATCAGTATACATATGTTCATGTTCTAACATTTTATATAAAATGTAGCTGGTTACTTGACCATGACGAATAATTTCTTTATTAACAATTTCTAATGTTTTTACAATAATATCTTTCATATTTTTACTACTAATAAGATTCAAACCAAATCCTCCTCGGTGTTATTGTTTTGTTATTTAATGTGGGTTATAGTATCCTTTACTAATAAAATCCCGATATTTTTCTCCATGAAAACCTCCTTCGGTAAAAAACATATTGACTTCTCCGCCAATAAATAAAATAAACATACAAGCATATAGCCAAAGCATTAAAAGTACAATTGCAGTAAGGCTGCCATAAGTATAAGAATAGTTTCCAAAATGATCGATATAGATGGAAAACAAGTAGGAAAATAAAATCCAACCAATACTAGAAACAATAGCACCGGGAAGTTCATTAAGAAGTCTACTTTTTCGGTTTGGAATAAATAAATAAAGCATTAGAAAAAATAATAGTAAGATAAAAAATCCCAAACAAGTACGAAAATCTACAATCATGCCAAGTAGATTTCCAAGCAATGGATTTACCATATTTATTTCATGATATAATCGATTTCCAAAGACTAAAACAACTAATGTGATAATAATGAGTAAAGCAAATATAAGTGTATAGCCTGTGGAAACGAGACGAAGCAGGATGTAATTTCTTGTTTCCCGAATATCATAAACATAATTTAATCCTTTGGTAATTGTTAAAAATCCTCGTGAGGCAGACCAAAGGGCAGTGATCACTGTAACGGAGAGCAATGCATTTGTCGATTTATTGTAAATTTCTTTCATAATAGATACAACAAAAGAACTAAATGCAGTGGGTAATACTTCTGTACACATATGCAATAAAGCACTTTCTGTAATTGGAAGATAGCGAATCATAGTTAGCAGGAACATAACAA
>CAJTJZ010000023.1:0-20564 GCA_910576895.1 uncultured Lachnospiraceae bacterium
GGCAGCTTAAATAAATCCAAAGTGTTGCAGAGCATAGAAAATCCCATCATCTTCTACTGTTTTTGTAATATAGGAAATATAAGGAGTAAGCACAGGATCGTATTCTCCCATAGCAATTGTATTTTTTACACAAGTAAACATAGGAAGATCATTTGCACTGTCACCAAAAACATAAGCATGTTCTTTTGTAAGATTAAATTGTTTTAAGATATATTCAATTGCCGTTGCTTTTGAATGACCTTCTGGCACAGCTTCATAAAAACCAAAACGCCGATCGATGATATCATAATGTTTCTTTTTCGCAAATTCTAAAAATGTTGTAATATCGCTTTTTTCATCTGTCCAAATAACAAATTTATCCGCACAGATATCAGGATCATCAAAGAAATGGGCAGAGCCAGTGACATTTCCAGAAAAAGAATCTCGAATTTGATTAATTTGTTCAAAACGAGAATTTTCATGACTAAAGTAATTAAAGCATTCTCCTTCTAAAACACCATCAATATTACATTCTTGTAATTTTTCAATAATTTCAAGAGATTCTTTTTTTGGAATTGGACGATGATAAAGGGTATGAAGTTCTTTTGATGTGTCGTCTAATAAACGACTAATAATATGAGTGCCACACCCACATAAAAAACCATCAAAAGAAATTTGTTTTAAGGCGATAGGAACAAAAAAATAAGTACGACCAGTATTGATAAAAGTTAAACAGCCATGTTCTCCTGCTTTTTCTATTGCTTTTATTGCACTTTCTGGAATTTTTCCTGTTTTCTCACTAATCAATGTTCCATCAATATCAAAAAATAATGCTGTATGGTACATAAGTTTTCCTCTTTTCTTATTTTATACTGAGTAGTCAGGTTTTTTGACTGCCAGTATAATAATTTTTTTAATGACACAGTATGGACACAAATATATGGTATAAAGCGAAAGGATAAATAGATATTATAATATATATAGTATACTAAGAAAAAAAGGAAATAACAAGAAGAAATAAAAACGAAAGGGGAAAATTTTTTATGAGAAAATTTCGTATGGTCTGTTTTGTAGCTGCAATGATCTGTTTCTATAGCATATTACCAATGAAATCGTCAGAGGCAGCGGTAACAAAAACAAAAATTACACTTTTAAAAAGTACAAATATGATGGAACAGGGAAGTTCCTATGCTTTTAAAGCAAAAGTGCAAAATGGAAAAGTAAAAAATATTGTATGGAAAAGTTCAAATAAAAGTGTATTAAATATTACAAGTAATGGGAAAGTAAAGGCAAAGAAAGCAGGACAGGCTGTAATTACAGCATCGATAGGAAATACTTCCGTTAAGGAAAAAATAATAGTGTATCCATCTCTTCAAGAAATTAGTGAAAAAAATGAAATAGTTACCAATTTGGATACAGGTGTATATTCTTCTGTTTCAGTAAAAATAAAAGGAAATGATTATGATATTGTGAAAAATATTTCTAAAGATAAGGAAGGCTATACCTCTATTATTTCTGGTTCTAGTGTAAGGATAAGAAAAGAAAATCTGGAATATTTTTATGATACAGAAAAAGGACTTGTTTCTATTTATGCATCAGAAAATGTTACGCCGGGCAGTATTTTACCAATTTATCAGGTATTTTCCAATGAAAAGGTAACAAAAGTAGTACAAGAGGACAAGAACTATCATATTTTTACAGAAACAGATATTGCAGGGCTTACAGAAGAAGAACAAAAAAACAGAACAGGACGTACCGATGGAATCATACAACAAGAACTTGTAGTAAATAAAAAGACAGGACGATTAGAAGAATTAATTTATACTACATTCTTTGATAAAGAGGATTTAGATTTTCATTATAAGAGTCATGAGGTATTTTCTTATAATGAAAATAGTACAGAAATGATTCCAAAAGCTGTTCATGTTGTAATGAATACAGATAAAACGAGAACCGTTACAATTATTTCAGCAGCAGGAACACAAAAAGAGAAAAAAGAGGTTTATACCTTACCAGATTCCATGCCGCTTTATGTTCCAGCAGATGTAGTTTATTATCAGGATGCTGCCTGTACAAAAGAGGCAGAACCAACAATAAAACATAAAGATGGAACTTATGATAGCAGCGTTGTTTATGTAAAATAATAATAAAAAAACTTCTATTAGAATTGCAATCGTTTTTTTGTCATTTTAATAGGAGTTTTTGTTTATAGAATTTTAATTTTTACTTGACTTTTGTTTATAAAAATGTTAGAATTTTTGTCGAAAAAAATAAATGCATTAATGACACAGTAGATTCTGGCAAGGGAAACAGATTACGATTACATAGATTTGTAAATCTAATTGCGCCATTATTTTATCTGGTCTTTTTTTATGCAGGAAAGGGAGTAAGTATGGTTGCACAAATTTTAGCAGTTCTTATTTTTTTAGTAATGTTTCTTTTAATTGTAATGGATAAGATTGAAAGACATATTGTAACATTATCATGTGGATTGCTAACGCTTGTTCTTGTATTTGGAATAGCAATGAGAAATTTAAATGCAATTATAGAAACATTAAATGTAAAAAATATTTTTACAATCAGTTTTTGGTATGCTGCTGGTTCTGCAGAGGAAGCTTCTTCTGGAATTAATTGGGCTACAATTATTTTTATTCTTGGTATGATGATTATGGTAGAGGGAATGGCAAAGGCGGGGTTTTTCCGTTGGCTTTGTATGAAATTGGCAAAGTTAGTCGATTATAAGCCGATTCCATTGTTTATTACCTTTATGATAATGTCTGCAATTCTTGCAATGTTTATTGATAGTATTACAGTTATTTTATTTTTAGCAGCAGTAACCGTTGAGTTAGCAAAGTTATTAAAATTTGATCCAATTCCTATGATTTTATCAGAAATTTTCTGTGCAAATCTTGGCGGTTCTGCTACTATGTGCGGTGATCCTCCTAATATTATTATTGGTACAGCACTTGGTTATTCCTTTGCAGATTTTTTAACAAATACAGGACTTATGGCAGGAATTAGTTTAATTCTTGTAGTAATTTATTTTTATTTTGTATTTCGTAAAGAACTTTTACAGGAAAATGGACAAAAGATTGATATTACGAAACTTCCAAAGCCAGAAGATGCCATTACAAATAAAAAAGAATTTGCAATTAGTTGTGTTATTTTTGCTTGTGCAGTTATTATGTTAGTAAGCCATGCACAGACAGGGCTTACCGTAGCATTTATTGGAACAGTGATTGCAGTGATTACTTTAATTGCTTTTGCAAAAGATGCATTGGAGCTATTAAAAAAGGTAGATTATAAAACATTATTATTTTTTGTTGGGCTTTTTATGGTAGTTGGAGGTCTGGAACAAACAGGTGTTCTTGTAAAAATTGCAGCATTTATTGGAGCGGTCAGCGGTGGTAATATTATGCTTATGGTTGCAATTATTATGTGGGTATCTGCCATTGCAAGTGCATTTGTAGATAATATTCCTTTTGCAGCAACAATGGTTCCTGTTATTACAAGTCTTGCACAAACACAGGGCGTTGATTTAAAAACATTAGCATGGGCACTTTCTATGGGAACAGATATTGGCGGTAGTGCAACACCAATTGGAGCTTCTGCCAATGTTGTAGGAACTTCGGTAGCAGCAAAAAATGGTTATATTATTGGATGGGGAAAATATTGTAAAACAGCAGCACCAGCAACCATTCTTGTTGTTTTCGTATCTATGGTTATTGTTTTTATTCGATATTGTTAATAAAAGTTATGCTGGTAGTCGAAAGAAATAGAAAAATTTTCGCTTGTAAGTATAAAAATAAAGATAGGTGCTTGCATAGAGAGATATAAATATGTTAGAATTGAATAGGCAGGTAATAACATAGCCTCAAAAAATAGTAACAGTATTTTTTGTTACAGAAATGGAGGTAATTATGGAAGAAAAGCAAACGATTATTGCAATTAGTCGTGAATTTGGAAGTGGCGGACATGAAATTGCAGAACAGATTGCAAAAGATTTAAAATTAAACTTTTATGATAGAAATATGTTAGATGAAATCGCAAAGGAAAAAAATATTCAGATTGGATATTTGGAAAAATATGAGGAAAAGCCGACCAATTTACTGTTTTCTAGGAGAGTTGGTGCATACTCTAATTCCATAGAGGAAATTGTTGCGGAAATGCAGTTTGAATATTTGCAGAAAAAGGCAGATACTGGAGAATCTTTTGTTGTCGTTGGACGCTGTGCAGAAACAGTATTAAAAGAATGTGAAGGTTTGATTTCTATTTTTATCCTTGGAGATATGGAAACAAAACTAAAACGGATTCAAGAACATTATCATCTGACTAGACAGGAAGCAAAGATAAAATTAAAACAACATGATAGAAAACGAAAACAATATCATAATCGCCATTCAGATAGTGAATGGGGAAGTTCAAAAACATATGATTTATGTATTAATGACAGTAAACTTGGCATAGAGAAAACAGTGCATATCTTAGAACAATATATTAAGGAAAGAATGTTATGAAATACAATAACAATGATAGAAATGTAATATTATAGTTTCTTTAAATAAGCAGGTATAGTAAAAATACAATATCTGCTTATTTTTATGAAGGATATTACAGAAATAAAAAGAGCAAATTATAATCAGAGGAAACAAATAGAAAGAAGGGAATCATATGTTAGCAAATTATCATACTCATACAGAGCGATGTTATCATGCATCGGGAGAAGATAAGGAATATGTAGAAGCTGCGATTAAAGCTGGATTAAAGGTTCTTGGATTTTCTGATCATTGCCCATGGATTTTTGAAGATGATTATGTTTCAAGAATGCGAATGCATCCATCAGAAGTAGATGCATATTTTTCTGCTTTAGAAGCTTTAAAAAAGGAATATCAAAAGGATATTAAATTATATATTGGATTTGAAGCAGAATATATAAGAGAATTAATCGAAGCTCAGGATGATTTCTTTGAAAATTACCCTTTGGACTATTTAATTCTTGGACAACATTTTCTTGGACCAGAATATAAAGCTCCTTATATGGGAATGCCAGTGAATCAGGAGGAGATATTAAAAGAATATGTTGATAGTATCATAGAAGGGATAGAAAGTGGACGTTATCTTTATCTTGCACATCCTGATCTTATTTATTTTACAGGAAAGCCAGAAATTTATGATAAACATATGACGAGGCTTTGTAAGAAAATGAAACAGATGGAGATCTTATTGGAATTTAATATATTAGGAATGAACGATCATAGAAATTATCCATCAAAGCGTTTTTTAGAAATTGCAAAAAAAGTAGGAAATTCTTATATATTGGGAATTGATGCTCATGCTCCAGAACAGATATTAGATCAAAAGGCAATAAGACAGGCAGAAAAGATTTGTAATTCTTATGGAATAAAATATATTGATGGATTAAATCTGTTAGGTTAGAATTTATGAAATTTTTTTTAATTCTATTATTTGACAATAAGCTTTGATAGCGTTACAATGTCTAATGGATTAAATCATGTAATAGAAAAGAACTATTATTTTATATAAATATTTTAAAAAGAAAAAGGAGGAGCTTAATTTATGGCAGTGGCATATAACCATAAAGAGATTGAAAAAAAATGGCGGGAAAACTGGGAAAAAAATCCTGTCAATATTGATGATGGAAAAAAGGAGAAATATTATTGTCTTGATATGTTTCCATATCCTTCTGGAAATGGACTTCATGTAGGGCATTGGAGAGGTTATGTAATTAGTGATGTTTGGAGTCGTTATAAAATGCAGCAGGGATATTATTTGATTCATCCTATGGGATGGGATGCTTTTGGACTTCCAGCAGAAAATTATGCAATTAAGATGGGGGTTCATCCTGCAAAATCGACAGCAGAGAATGTAGCAAACATAAAAAAACAGATTAATCAAATTGCTGCTGTTTATGACTGGGATAGGGAAGTGAATACAACCGATCCAGAATTTTATAAATGGACACAATGGATTTTTGTAAAAATGTTTAAAGCAGGACTTGCTTATCAAAAGGAAATGCCAATTAATTGGTGTCCATCCTGTAAAACAGGACTTGCAAATGAAGAAGTTGTTAATGGAAAATGTGAACGCTGTGGTGCAGAAGTAACAAAAAAGAACTTAAATCAATGGATGTTAAGGATTACAAGATATGCAGATAGATTGCTTGCAGATTTGGATAAATTAGATTGGCCAGAAAAAGTAAAAAAGATGCAGACAGATTGGATTGGGAAATCCTATGGTGCAGAAGTAGATTTTCCTATAGAAAATAGGGAAGAAAAAATTACTGTTTTTACTACTAGACCAGATACTTTATTTGGAGCTACTTTTATGGTACTTGCACCAGAACATGCTATGGCAAAGAAATTAGCAACCAAAGAAACACAAGCAGAAGTAGAAAAATATATTTATGATGCTTCTATGAAATCGAATGTAGATCGTTTGCAGGATAAAGAAAAAACAGGTGTTTTTACAGGTTCTTATGCTATTAATCCATTAAATCATGCAAAGATTCCTATTTGGCTTTCCGATTATGTACTGGCAGACTATGGTACAGGTGCGATTATGTGTGTACCTGCTCATGATGATCGTGACTTTGAATTTGCAAAAAAATTTGATATTCCAATTATTCAAGTAATTGCGAGGGATGGCAAGGAAATTTCTGATATGCAGGAAGCTTATACGGCTGCAAGCGGAACAATGATTAACTCTGGTGAATGGAATGGTATGGAATCAGCCGTATTAAAACAGGAAGCACCTGCAATAATAGAAAAAAGAGGACTTGGAAGAAAAACAGTAAATTATAAATTGCGTGATTGGGTATTTTCCCGTCAGCGTTACTGGGGCGAACCAATTCCAATTATTCATTGTGAAAAATGTGGTCCTGTGCCTGTTCCAGAAGAAGAACTTCCATTATTATTACCAGATGTAGAAAAATATCAGCCAACAGGTACAGGGGAGTCTCCATTAGCAGATATTTCCGAATGGGTAAATACAACTTGTCCATGCTGTGGAGGTAAAGCAAAACGAGAAACGAATACGATGCCACAATGGGCAGGATCTTCTTGGTATTTCTTACGATATGTAGATAATAAAAATAAAGAAGCTCTTGTTTCCAGAGAAAAGGCAGATAAAAACCTGCCAGTAGATATGTATATTGGTGGTGTGGAACATGCGGTACTGCATCTTTTATATTCCAGATTTTATACAAAGTTTTTATATGATATTGGTGTGATTGGTTTTGATGAGCCATTTGTAAAATTATTTAATCAAGGAATGATTACTGGAAAGAATGGCATTAAAATGAGTAAGTCGAAAGGAAATGTTATTTCACCAGATGATCTTGTAAGAGATTATGGATGTGATTCTTTGCGATTATATGAATTATTTGTAGGGCCTCCAGAGCTTGATTCCGAATGGGATGATAGAGGAATTGATGGTGTTTATCGTTTCTTAAATCGTTTTTGGAAAATGGTATTAGATGCATTAGAAAAAAATCCTGCACCAACAAAGGAAATGATAAAATTGCGTCATCGCATGGTTTATGATATTACAACAAGATTAGAAAATTTTAGTTTAAATACCGTTGTCAGCGGATTTATGGAATATAATAATAAATTCATGGAACTTTCGAAAAAACAGGGTGGAATTGATAAAGAAACATTAGAAACGATTGTTTTGCTTTTATCACCATTTGCACCACATATAACAGCAGAGCTTTGGGAACGTCTTGGACATCAGGGAGAAAATGTTTTTACAGTTGGATGGCCAAGTTATGAAGAATCTGCTATGAAAGAGGAAGAAATTGAGATTGCAGTACAGATTAATGGAAAAACAAGAGCAGTCATTAGTCTTCCAGTGGATGTTGATAAAAATACAGCATTACAAAAAGGAAAAGAAGCACTTGGAAATAGACTTTCTGGAAATATTATAAAAGAAATTTATGTTCCCGGAAAAATCATTAATATTGTAGCAAAATAGCAAAGGAAAGGAATGGAAGATTGAAATTAGGAAAAAGTAGCAAAAAATGGCTTAGTATCTTTTTGATCATCTTATTGATGCTGCCTACAAGAAATTTGCAGGCAGCGAATACTTTAAAAGAACCAAAAGATCTTGGAACACATCATGCTTATGCTTTAATGGATGCTAATAGTGGGGGAGTGCTGCTTTCTGATAACTTAAATAAAAAAATTTATCCAGCAAGTACCGTAAAAATTATGACAGCAATTGTTGCTTTAGAGCATATGCAATTAAATACAAAAATAAAAGTAAAGAAAAAGGTAATAAAAAATATTCATGGTGGGGTAGCGAAATATGGATTAAAAACAGGAGAAAAATATACTTTAAATTGTTTGCTTCATATTTTGATGCTTGTTTCTGGTGCAGATGCTGCACAGGTCATTGCAGATGCTGTTGGGGGTAGTGTAGAGGAATTTGTAGATATTATGAATGCAAAAGCAAAAGCCCTTGAGATGACAGGTTCTCATTTTGATAATCCTATTGGATTAGATATTGGCGATGGCTTTAAAAAAACATATGCAACAGCTTATGATTATTGTCTTTTAACAAAATATGCCATGCAAAATGAACAATTTTGTAACATTGTTGGAAAAAAACATTATAAAGTAAAAAGAGTGGATGGTACTTTTGAGAGAAAACTAACAAATACAAATCACTTTTATACAATTACAGAATATGATAAAGACTTATATCAAGTGATTGGAACAAAAACAGGTACAACTAATGCTGCAGGTCATGCATTTATTGCAACAGCTATTGATAAAGATGGACATAAAGTTATTTGTGCTTATTATAGTAAAGAAAGTACAACAAGACTTTTTAGTGATATCCGTAAATTATTAAATAAGGCATTTCATGCTCATCAAAATGGAAAAATTATACTCACAGTATAATGACAAAGTTATTTTTTTGTGTTATGATAAAAAACAGTAACCAATGACAATACCTTGGAAATATAAAAAGAAAGGAGTGAGGAATGATGCATACAATTACAATTTTTGATTATTTAGCAGAACAAAGATATGGAAAAGCCCCGAAATATGATCAGGGCTTAGATTTCCTATACTCCTATAAAGAAAAGCATAGGCAAAAATATAAAAATGATAGATAGTATAAAATCCTTAACTAAAAAAGGATTGTAAATATTTATTTATAGAAAAGCCGCTTATCTTTTATAGGATGGGTGGCTTTTTTTAATATAAATTTTTTGGTGGGAAAAAGAAGGTGAATGAAAATGTTTATATATAAAAATAAAATCAGAAATTAATATATTTTTTGAAGTAAAAAAAGAGGATTGGTTTGCAGGGATTGGAGGAGATGAAGGATGATGAGCAACATCCCAGTGATTAATATGGTGGAAACAGGGCAGAATATTATGAAGCTAAGGGAATTAAATGGTCTTTCGGTAAAGGATTTACAAAGCATTTTTGGTTTTACAACACCACAGGCAATTTATAAATGGCAGAGGGGGACTGCATTGCCAACGGTGGATAATCTTGTTGTACTAGCAACTGTATTTCATGTACAATTAGAAGAAATTTTAGCAGTAGAAGAACATGATAGCATTCAAGTGAGTGCATAAAGAGATACATAAAATATAATGAGAGTCGCCACTATTTTGATAGTGACGGCTATTTTTATACGGACGGTCGAAAAAACTTGATTAAAAAATACTTTTATGTTAGAATAGTTTAAAGATTAGGAAAAAGTCAGTGTATGAAATATGGGGAAAATGAATGAAAAAACAAAAAGTACAACTTACAGAGCTTATATTACAGTATTCAAAATTTGATTATTTGCAGCTTTATCAGTATATTCTTTCAGAAATAGAAAAAGGGAAATTAAAACCAATCAAAGCTTCTAAATTAAATGGAAAAAAACCGGCTCTTTATAATGCTTATTGGCGTTTGGAAGAAGAAAATGATTATTCTGATATCATAGAGGAAATGACATATCAAATTAGTCCCTTGCTTGATATGTCGGGTTATAAAACAAAACCAGAAAAATATCTGTCTGATCGTGAAAAAATTCAATCTCTAAGCAATTATTTAATTAAGAAAAAAGAATGTCTAAATACTTTGGAAACCATAAATGAAAGAAGTTTTGAGATCTTTCATAGAGAAAAATTTCTTGATAGAGAAGGTGGATCGGAACTATTAAAGCGACTAGGATTTTCGGCTGAAAAACTGAATTTTTATCAAACAACAGAACCAATGTCTTATTATTCTCACAAAAAACAAACTCCTCAAAATTTTTTAATTATAGAAAATAAAGATACTTTTTATAGTATGAGAAAACATTTAATTCTTGGAAATAAAGATATTTTGGGATTGGAAATAGGAACTTTAATCTATGGTGGAGGAAAAGGAATTTATAAAAGTTTTGAAGATTATATAAATTCAGTAGAACCGTATTTTCATGATTCGAAAAATACGGTTTTTTATTTTGGAGATTTAGATTATGAAGGAATTTTAATTTATGAAAATTTAGTAGAACGTTATCAAGCCTTGGTAGAAATAAAATTATTTACAACGGCTTATATAAAGATGTTAGAAAAAATGAGAAAAATGCAGTTAAACTTATATGATTTACCAAAGACGAAGGAAGGACAAAATCAAAAGATTGGAACTTATTTTTTAAAACAGTTTTCAGAAGAAATACAAGAAAACATAAGAATGATATTAGAAAAAAAACGTTATATTCCACAGGAAATATTAAATGGAAATGATTATTAATTAAGAATGGAGAAAAAGATGGATTTTTTAAAAAACTTTCCAAAACGTATGCAATCTGTTGGCAGATATGCAATTTTAATGAATAATAGTTTTCAAAAAACAACATGGAAACAATATGGCATTGAATCTATAGATGAACAAATGAATTTAATTTTTACGGTATTATTATTTGTTATGGAAGAGTCATTAAAAGAAGAAAATTGTACGATTGATGATATTGCAGCATTTCTTAGTGAAATAGATGATCGTTATTTTAAATATAATTATTCTTATGAAGATGTAATGATTCTTGCTGATTTTATTATTAATGTGATTTTAGGTAATTCTGGAAATACGATGTATTTTCGCAGCTATGATTATGAAAAAAAAGATTATATTGAGATTAATATAAATTATATTGGAAATCGCATTATTTATTTAGATAATATGAGACGTACTTCCTATTATTTAACAGAGGAAGGATATAATATGGTGCTTTCTACAATGGAATTAGAAAATAATTTAAAGCTTACGGTTCATGAAATGTTATTTAAGCTCCATTTGGAAAAAGCAGATTATGGTAGAGCTGTAAATGATATAAAAAATGTATTTGATCAATTAAGGATTCAAACACAGAAAATACAAGAAGCAATGCAGAGAATACGACAAAATGCACTTTCTTATACAGTGGAAGAATACAGACAGATTATGGAAGAAAATATTACAACTATGGAGCAAACAAGGAAAAAATTTCATCTTCATAAAGAATTTGTAGAAAAAAAAGTTGCTGAATTTGAAGAAAAAGAAATTGATGTTCATGCTTTGGAAAAAAAGGAAAAAGAGGAGTTAGAAAATTTAAAGATGATTGAATCATATCTAAATCGTTCCTTAGATGAACATCAGAAAATTTTAAATGAACATTTTGATTTAAAAAGTCTTTATGATAAAGAATTGGAGCATTATTCCAATATGACAATGGTACAAAGGTTTCATTTTCGAGGAGAATTATATAATAGAGTATTGGAAGATTCTAGTTTGCTTGAAAATATAGAAGTTTTTTTAAAACCTTTATTTTTAAAAAGACCAGAAAAAATATTTCATCTAGGAAAAGCATTAGAATTTCAAAAAAGAATTCGCAAGATAAAAGAAGAAGAGGAAACAAGGGAGCTTGGTTTTGATGAGGAAGAATATGGAAAGGAACAGGAAATGATGGCAAAAAAGAGGTTAAAACAATATGAAGATAGCCTTACCTTCCTTATAAAAAGCATGAAAGAAAAGAAAAAAATATCCTTAGCATTTTTAAAAGATTATAGTTCAGAAGAAGAAAAAGAAAAATTAATTCCCACAGCAGAAATTTTTCGAGAAATTATGATTGAGCTTTTAACTGTACAAGTAATTGATATCGAAGCATTAAAAAAAGAACAAGAGGAATATTTACTGGAAAAGTCATATCAATTTCAATTAAATGAAATGCTGCTTTCGATATTAGAAAAAGAAAGATTTCACGATATTAAAAAGATTTATATTTTTCGGACAGAACAAGAAGAAAAAATATCCTTTTCTCATGTAAAAAATGAGTTGGGAGAGTATAGAAATATACGTTGTTCTAATGTGGAATTGTGGTGGGAATAAAAAATAAGGAGGCAGTATATGACATATGAAATGGAAACAGTAAAATTAAGTCAAACTATTTTTTATTATTTATTATGTAATCGAGAATTATCTTCGGAACAAGAACCTGATTTATATAAAGCTTATGTGGAAAACGAAGAAGTCATGGAATTAGTAAAAAGTCAAGGAGAGATTGCAGATTGTGCGGTGGAGCGTTATGGAAATGTCATTTATCTCCTGCCAGATATTAGTAATACATCTCTTGGATATTCAAAAGCGGAATTAAAGCGGATTCTTTGCAGATCGGGGGCAACCGATAAGGATTATTATTTATCTATGTTTATTATATTAACATTGCTTGCAGAGTTTTATGATGGACAAGGAGGCCGATGTAAATCAAAGGATTTTATGAAAATGGGAGAATTGCAAAATATTGTTTCCAAACGTTTATCAGAGGGAAGTACAAAAGAAGAAGAATTAGAACATACGGGGCTTGATTATCAAAGTATAAAAGAAGCCTTTGAAGCTTTAAAAAGTGAAACAAAAACATCAAGAAGCCAATCAACAAAGGAGGGTGTCATTAATAAAATTTTAAATTTTTTAGAAAATGAGGGATTACTTCTCTATATTCAGGAAGATGAAATGATGAAAACAACAAAAAAGCTTGATCAGCTTATGGAGATGAAACTTTTAAATAAAAATAATTATGAACGTGTTATGAAAGCTTTGGGGGTAATAAAAGATGAGTAAAATAAATAGGATTCGGATATTAAATCTTAATTATAATAGAAATACGATTCGGATTGATGATGAAACATTGGAATTAAATGGAGAATCAACATTATTATCTTTGCGAAATGGTGGTGGAAAAACAGTTTTAGTGCAAATAATTATTGCATTATTTGTAAATAGTTCTTATAGAAATATTAATGAAAGAGAATTTAAAAGCTATTTTACAACAAATCAACCCACCTTTATTATGGTAGAGTGGTGTCTTGATAGGGGACAGGGATATTTTCTTACAGGAATGATGGTGAGAAAATCTCAAAATATGGAAGAAGATAATAAAGAAGATCTTGATTTATGTAATTTTACAGGATTTTATCGTGCAAGTTGTGAATATGATTTAGAACATCTTCCTATTATAGAGGAAGTAAAAGGAAAAAGAATCTTAAAAAGTTTTGGTGCTTGTAAAAAGGAATTAGAAGAATTAAAGAAAAGAAATCGGGAATTTTCTTATTATGATATGGCACAGCCTTATCAGAGAAAAATGTATTTTTCAAAATTAAAGGAATATCAGATTAATCATAAGGAATGGGAAACGATTATAAAAAAAGTAAATGGAAAAGAATCAGGATTATCGGAATTATTTGCAAATGCAAAAGATGAAAAAGGATTGGTAGAGAAATGGATATTGACAGCAATTGAAGGAAAATTAAATCAGGAAAATGATCGTGTTCAAGAATTTCGTACCCTAGCTTATAAATTAATTCAAAGTTATCGAGAAAATGAAACAAAACTTCATCGTAAGGAAGTAATGGAAGTTTATTTTCAGGATGCAGAAATTATAAAAAAACAAATAACCATTTATAAAGAAGCAGAACAGGCATTGATAGAGCAAAAAAATCAAATTGCTGTTTTTATTTTCACTATAGATACTATATTTGAAGACTTGGAACAAAAACTTTCTTTAAGAAGAAAGGAAGAAGAAGAATTATTATATCAGTTTCGGAAACTAGAGCAAGAAGAATTTTCTTATCAAATTTATCAATATGAAGATGAAAAAAAAGAATTATTACATGATAGGCTTGATTCAGAGGAAAGGATTCAAAGAAGTGTCTATATAAGACAAGAGGCAGAAAAAGAATTATGTCTTTTTCAATGTTCTAAATTATATAAGGAAGCAGCCGATTTTGAAAGAGAAGTGAAGAAGCTTCAGGAACAAATAAACATACTTGTATCAGAACAAAAGGATAGTAAGCAGGAACAAAAAAAACTGGGAGGAATCCTTTATTGGTTTTATGAGAATCAAATCACAACATCAAAACAAGTATTAGAAGAAAAAAAGAAGCAGATGTTAGAACAGGAAGAAAAGCAAAAAGAAATCATAGAAAAAATACAAAAGGAAATTGAAAAAGAAAAAGAAATTTCAGAAAAGATTGGTTCTCTTTCTTCTGCATTAAAAGTACTTGATAAAATAGAACAAAGATTTCATCAAAAATTTTCTATAAAATTTTTAAGGAATATTATAGGAGAGTATGAAGATGGCATTTTAATTTTATATGAAAAAAAATTTGAAGATGAGTTGATAGAAGTAAGTACAGGAGTAACAAAACTTACCGAACAAGCAGCTTTATTAAAGAAAGAAGAAATAAAAGTAAAAGAAGAAAAAGAAAATTTTAAGATTGATAAAATAAGAAATAGGTCAGAACATAAGCTTTTAGAAGAAAAGATAGAAACATTGGAAAAAGAGAAATCACGCAGAAGTATTATTATGCAATATCTTCAAGTGTCTGAACAAGAATTAAATCAAAAAACATTTTTATTGCAGCAATTAGAACAAAAGATTGCAGAAATGGAATCTACGAGAGATGAATATAAAAGAAAAATGGAAGAAGTAAAAAAGGAATATAAAAATTTAAAACAGGGAATTATTATGGAATTGCCAGAAAAGATGCAAGCATTTTTTGAGGAACAAAATATAGAAATTATATCTGGTATTTCTTGGCTGAAGAAAAATGGCAGAACGGTAAAAGAAAATCAAAAACTTGTAAAAAACAATCCTTTTTTGCCTTATTGTTTTATTATAAATAAAATGGATTTGGAAAAGTTTCAAAATGCAAAAGATATTTATACTAATATTCCAATTCCTATGATACTTCGGGAAAATTTAGAGGAATCTGTTGAAAGAGAAGAACATGGTCTGATTTCTTTTGGAAACATCAATTTCTTTCTTCTATTTAATCATCATTTGCTTTCTAAAAAAGAATTAGAGCAGCTTTTAGAGGAAAAGAACAAAGAAATCAATGCATGGTTAGAAAGAATAGAAAGAAAAGCAGAAGAAATCAAACAATATCGTTCCTATTATGTAGAGATAGAACAGCAGGAATTTACAGTAGAATTAATGGAACACAACAGAGAACAAAAAAAGAAAACAGAAGAAGAATATCAAAAACTGATAGAAAATGAGGAAGTATGCAAAGAAAAATTAAAGGAATTAATAAAAAAACAAGAAAATATCATAGAACAAATAGAACTTGCAAAGGATAAAAAAAGAAAAACAGAACAAAAGAGAGAAGAATTTGCAGAATTTAAACTTACTTATGAACAATATTTAGAAGATAAACGAAATCTTGATCGTTATCAGCGAAGACGAAAAGAAACAGAATATAACGAAAAATTATTAAGGGAAAAACAAATAACGGTAGAAGAACATATCGTTTCTTTTCGAAATGAAATATATGTAATACAAAAAGAATTGGAAACATATCAAGAAAAAATAACCTTATTTTTATCTTATCAAAACGAAGAAAAACAAGAACTACCATTAGATTTTGATATTTCAGAGATAAGTGTTCGTTATCAGGCAATGACAGAAGGAATTTCTTCTTCTTTAAAAGAATTAAATGAAAACTTAAGAAAAGAAAAGGCAAGATATGATAAAAAGAAAATGGAATTAGATAGAAAAAATAAGTATGCGTTTTCTGAGGAACAATATAAAGATGTAACATATTCGGAAGAACAAGAACTTCATTTAGAAGGAAATATTGAAAAAGCAGCAAAAGAAGAAAATGCAGCAAAAGAAGCACAAGTTCAATTAGAAAAAGATATGACAAGAGTGGAAACAAAATTAGAGGATATCAAAAGGCGTTTACAGGAAAAAACGGGTTCAGAAATTTTAATAGAAAGAAAAAAGATTATAGATACAGATTTTGCAGCAAGGAGAAAACTAAATAATTATAATAAAGAAAAAAAGGAACAGGAGATAAAACGAGTTTTAGAACATTGTAATTGTATTCAAAATGTGCAAGCGGCAATGGCAGAATATTCTGATTTTAAAGTAATACAAGAGGGCGAAACGGAAAAGGATTTGATAGAAAGTCTTTCAAAAACAGAACTTATTGCATATTCTGGAAATTTACGAAGACAGTTAAATCAAAAAAATAAAAATTGGGAACAAGAACAACATTTGACAGAAAAACTGATTTTAAATTTTTCAAAAAAAGAATGTTATCAAGAAGATTTTTTTAAAAAAGGGTTTGAAAATCTGCTTTCTCTTGTAGGAAAAGTAGCAGATCTTAATTTACAGCTTACCACTTTGCTTGCTTCTTATGAGAGCAGTTTAAAAAAGCTTCAAGTAGATTTATTGTCTATTGATAGGGAACGAGATAATTTAGAAGAATTATTTTTAGAATATCTTCATGATATTGATGAACATATGCACCAAATTGATAAAAATTCTACAATTCCTGTTCGTGGCAAAGGACTTAAAATGTTAAGATTACAAGTGCCAGATTGGGAAAGCCATAAAGAATTATATCAAAAGAAATTAAAAGATTTTATGGAAACTCTTATAAAAAGGGGGCTAGAGGCAGTAGAAAGCGATGAAAATATACAAGAGCTTTTAGGAAAATTAATTACAACAAAAAAACTTTATGATGATATGGTAGGAATTGGAACGATTAATATTCATTTATATAAAGTTGAGGCGGAACGGGAAGTATTAATTTCATGGAAAGAAGTTTCTGCAAATTCTGGTGGAGAAGGATTTTTATCGGCATTTGTAATTCTTGCTTGTCTTTTAAGTTATATGAGAAGGGATGAAAATGATTTATTTGCAGGCAATGGAGAAGGAAAAGTATTAATTATGGATAATCCATTTGCTCAAACAAATGCTGTCCATTTATTAAAGCCAATGATGGATATGGCAAAAAGAACAAATACACAATTGATTTGCCTTTCTGGACTTGGCGGTGATTCCATTTATAATCGTTTTGATAATATTTATGTTTTAAATTTAGTAAATTCCAATTTAAGACATATGCAATATCTAAAAGGAGAACATATTAAGGGAGAGGGAATCAGTACAATGGTATTGTCACAGTTTCAAATGGAACAAATGGAGCTATTTTAATACAGAGGAGTTGTTAAAATGTGCTACGATTACAATAAGATTTCACAGGAATTTTAGAAAATACGATATTGACATTTAATTTATATTGTATAATAATATGTTTTGTAGCGAACAGTATGATATCAAACAGTTTTTTTCGCTTAAGATTTAAAACAAATTATAAATAGAAAGGAGTCTTATGATTGTTAAAAACACTTGGAGCACAGATTAAGGAATTTAAGCGGGATTCCATCTTAACACCAATCTTTATGATTTTAGAAGTAGTAATGGAAATGGTGATTCCATTAATGATGGCTTCTATTATTGATAAAGGTGTGGAAGTAGGAGATATGCAACATATCTATGTGATGGGGGCATGGATGATAGTAGCAGCTTTTGGCGGATTGTTAGCAGGAGGATTTGGTGCTATGTTTGGTGCAAGGGCAGCAACAGGTTTTGCACGAAACTTACGAAAATCTATGTATGAAAATATTCAAACATTTTCTTTTGCTAATATTGACAAATTTAGTACGGCTGGACTAGTCACACGTATGACAACCGATGTTACCAATTTACAAAATGCATATCAAATGATTCTTCGTATGTTTGTAAGAGCACCATTTAGTTTAATTATTGCAATGATTATGGCATTTCGGATTAGCCCAAGACTTGCAAGTATTTATTTAATTGCTGTTGTTGTATTGGGCATTTTATTAACTTTAATTATGACAAGAACAACAAAGTTTTTTCGACAGGTATTTAAAAAATATGATGATTTGAATGCTAGTGTACAGGAAAATGTATCTGCGATTCGTGTTGTAAAAGCATATGTTCGGGAAGAATATGAAAAAACAAAATTTACAAAGGCAAATTTTAATCTTTACAATATGTTTGTAAGTGCAGAAAAAATTCTTGTTATTAATATGCCTTTAATGCAAACAGCGATTTATTCTTGTATTCTTTTGATTAGCTGGCTTGGGGCAAAGATGATCGTTGTTGGAGATTTAACAACAGGAAATTTAACGAGTTTGCTTGCTTATTGTATGAATATTTTAATGAGTCTTATGATGCTTTCTATGATTTTTGTTATGGTGACAATGAGTATGGCATCGGCAGAACGTATTTCTGAAGTATTAAATGAAAAAACAAGTATGGAGAATCCAAAAGATCCGATTTTGGAAGTAAAGGATGGAAGTATTGAATTTAGAAACGTTAATTTTAGTTATAAGCAGCAAAATGGAGAACCTGTATTAAAAAATATTAATTTATCGATAAAAGCAGGAGAAACGATTGGCATTATTGGAGGAACAGGAAGTGCAAAAACAAGTTTCGTAAATTTAATTAGCCGTTTATATGATGTAACAGAGGGAGAAGTAATTGTTGGGGGTAAGGATGTCAGAGCCTATGATATGGAAGCATTAAGAAATCAAGTTTCTGTTGTACTTCAAAAGAATGTATTATTTTCTGGTTCTATTTATGAAAATCTTCGCTGGGGTGATATGGAAGCAAGTGAAGAAGAATGTAAACGTGCTTGTAAACTTGCCTGTGCAGATGAATTTATTGAAAAAATGCCACAACAATATGAAACAATGATTGAACAGGGAGGATCGAATGTATCCGGTGGACAAAAACAGCGTCTTTGTATTGCACGTGCTTTGCTGAAAAAACCAAAAATTCTGATTCTTGATGATAGCACAAGTGCAGTAGATACAGCAACCGATGCAAAAATCCGCAAAGCGTTTCGAGAAGAAATTCCAGATACAACAAAACTCATTATTGCACAGCGTATTTCTAGTGTGCAAGATGCGGATCGTATTATTGTTATGGAAAATGGTGAAGTTCATGGTTTTGGTACACATAAAGAATTATTAGAGACAAATGCAATTTATCGTGATGTCTATGAGTCACAAACAGGCGGTAATGGTGATTTTGATGAAGGAGGTGCTGCATAATGCCAGGTCCGGGAAGACGAGTACAAGGTCCACGTCCAAAAGTGGCAAATCCGGGGAAATTATTAGCACGTGTATTTCAATATGTATGGAAAAGCTATGGAATCCATATTGTTATTGTGATTGTCTGTATTTTTATTGGAGTGCTTGCAAATGTACAAGGAACTTTATTTACGCAAACATTAATTGACGATTATATCCTGCCAATGTTGGCAGCAGCGGGTGAACCTGATTTTAGTGGGCTTGCTCATGCAATTCAAAGAGTGGCTATTTTTTATGCAATAGGAATTATTTCTACATATATTTATAATCGTATTATGGTAAATGTCAGTCAGGGAACACTGCGAAAGCTGCGAGATGAGTTATTTGTGCATATGGAAAATCTTCCAATTAAATATTTTGATACACATGCACATGGAGATATTATGTCAATTTATACAAATGATATTGATACGCTACGGCAGATGATAAGCCAAAGTATGCCACAAATATTAAATAGTGTTATTACGGTTGTTAGTGTATTTTTTAGTATGCTTTACTTAAATGTTCCACTCACAGGATTAACCCTTGTAATGGTATTTATTGTTCTTATAATCTCAAAAAAGATTGCTGGACAAAGTGGTAAGTTTTTTGGTGCACAACAAAAAGATCTTGGAAAAATTAATGGCTTTATTGAAGAAATGATGGAAGGGCAAAAAGTAGTTAAGGTATTTTGCCATGAAGAAGAAAGCAAAAAGACATTTAATGAATTAAATGAAAAGCTTTTTCATAGTGCATATCATGCAAATTTATTTGCAAATATGATGGGTCCAATTAATGCACAGCTTGGCAATGTCAGCTATGTTGTCTGTGCAATTGCTGGTGGACTTTTAGCATTAAATCAAGTAGGTGGTTTTACTCTTGGTGGACTGGTATCGTTTCTGACATTTAATAGAAGCTTTAGTATGCCAATTAATCAGCTTTCCCAACAGATGAATAGTATTATTATGGCACTTGCTGGAGCTGATCGTATTTTCAAATTATTAGATGAAGAACCAGAAAAAGATGAGGGTTATGTTACGCTTGTCAATGCAAAGAAAGAACATGGTGTTTTAACAGAATCTGATAAACGTACTGGTCTTTGGGCATGGAAACATTTTCATAAAGCTGAAAATACAACAGATT
>CAJTJZ010000023.1:20574-23201 GCA_910576895.1 uncultured Lachnospiraceae bacterium
ATCCACATCAGCAGGAGGGTACCGTCACATATCAGGAGCTGACAGGAGATGTGGTATTTGATGATGTAGATTTTGGTTATAATGATGATAAAATTGTTCTTCATAATGTAGATTTATATGCAACACCGGGACAAAAAATTGCATTTGTTGGATCTACGGGTGCAGGAAAAACAACCATTACAAATCTAATTAACCGCTTTTATGATATTCAAGATGGTAAAATTCGTTATGATGGCATTAATATTAATAAAATTAAAAAATTTGATCTTCGCCGTTCTCTAGGAATTGTATTACAAGATACTCATTTATTTACAAATACCGTTATGGAAAATATTCGTTATGGAAAACTAGATGCAACCGATGAAGAAGTAATTGCAGCCGCAAAGCTTGCAAATGCCGATGGATTTATACGAAGATTGCCAAATGGTTATCAAACGATGCTTACAGGAGATGGAACAAATCTTAGTCAGGGGCAGCGGCAGCTTCTTGCCATTGCACGTGCAGCAATTGCAGATCCACCTGTACTTATATTAGATGAAGCTACAAGCTCTATTGATACAAGAACAGAAAAAATTGTGCAAGATGGTATGGATAAATTAATGCAGGGAAGAACAACCTTTGTGATTGCACATAGACTTTCTACAGTAAGAAATAGTGACTGTATTATGGTTTTAGAACAAGGACGTGTGATTGAACGTGGTACGCATGATCAATTAATAGAACAAAAAGGAAAATATTATCAGCTCTATACAGGAAAGTCAGCACAGGCAGGTTGAGCTTTACTGGAATAGAAAATAAGATGAGGGATAATTTATATTCATAAATGGGATAATAAATTATCCCATATTATTATAAAAATAGGAAAAAATAAAAGAACATAAATTGTTTTTATACTGAAAAAGTTATTTAAGTAAGGAGAGAATGGATGGAACATTTTATTCAAGAGATTACAATAGAAAAACTTCGACATTTATCTGATATTAAAATTAGTTTAAATAAAGAAAAAAAACAACATTTACTTTTAACTGGGAAAAATGGTTCTGGTAAAACATCGTTGCTTTATGCAATGAAAAATTATTTACAAGCAATTAATGATGGAGAATTAAAAGTAGAATATTTAAATTATTTAGAAGTATTTAAAAGTGAATTAGAAAATGTCAAAGGAACTAGTAAAGAGTTTCAAACAGTACAACAATATGAACCATGGAAAAAAATGATAAGATCATATATAGATGGAGTGAAAATAAAGTTTAATTATAGTGATGATTTAGATAATTTATATCAGAATGGACAATTTATCACTGTATTTTTTCCAGCAGAAAGAAAAACGAAAATCAACAAAGCTCATGGAGTTGAGGAAATAACATTATCTTCAACATATGGAATAAATCAGCAAGCAGGGAATCTTTTATTAAAATATATGGTACATTTAAAGACACAACAATCATATGCAAATAATGAAGGAGATAGTTATATTGTAAAAAAAATTCAGGCATGGTTTGAACGATTTACAAAGGCATTAAAAATATTACTTGATGATGAGTCAATAGAATTAATTTATAATTATAAAGAATATGATTTTAAGATAAAAGCAAAAGGAAGAAATCCTTTTAATTTCACACAATTATCAGATGGATATTCTTCTTTAATTCATATGGTATCGGAACTCATTTTAAGAATGGATGGAAATTGGCTGCTAGAAGATAAATTAAGTGTATATGATAAAGAAGGAATTGTATTAATTGATGAATTGGAAACACATCTCCATATTGAATTACAAAGAAAAATTCTGCCCTTTTTAGTAGAATTTTTTCCAAATCTTCAATTTATTATTACAACACATTCCCCATTTATTTTAAATTCAATTTCAAATGCGAAAATTTATGATTTGGAAAAACAAGAAGAATTTGAAGATTTTTCAGCATATTCTTATAGTGATATTACAGAAGGATATTTTGATACAGAGGAATATTCGGAGGGATTAATAGAGAAGTTAAATGGTTATAAAGAGTTAGCTGGGAAAGATAATTTGTTAGAAGATGAACGTGCAGAGCGTGCAATGCTTCGCTGTGAATTAAAAAATTTATCAAAAGAAATGGCAGGTACAATTCGAGATGCATTTGAAGAAATAGAACATAAAAAGAAAGGATAAGTAATGATAAAATTTGAACGAAAAACTTCAGAAAAAGCAATATTAGCAATAAAATCTTTACAGATTCAAAAAGAGAAAAATGGAACATATAATACAAAAGAAGTTAATGCTGCATTGCAGGAAATGTTTTTTGGAAAATGTTATCTTTGTGAAAATAAAGAAATAACATCTTATCAAATTGAACATTTACATCCTCATAAAGGAAATATAGAGTTAAAATATGATTGGAATAATTTATTTTTGTCTTGTGCACATTGTAATAATATTAAGAGTGATAAATATGAGCCAATTTTAGATTGCAGTAAAGAACCTATTGATGAAATTATTGCTTTTAAAAGAAGTGGGTATTTTGGTACGCAGGAAAAGCTTGAATTTTTTGCATTAGATGAACGAATAGAAACAAAAAATACAGTAAAGCTATTGCAAGAAGTATATTATGGAACTACACCGCAAAAAAAAATGGAGGCAAAAATAA
>CAJTJZ010000023.1:23288-48105 GCA_910576895.1 uncultured Lachnospiraceae bacterium
CAGAAGGAGAAGATAAAGAAGATTTATTATATGCAATAAAAAAAGAATTGAAGGAAAGCTCTTTGTTCACAGCATTTAAGAGATGGCTTTTAAGAGAAAACAAAGAATATTATTCTGAATTGATAAAAAATTTAAAATAGCAAGAAAAAAATAAAGTAAGTTATAAAACAAGGCTATGCCAAACTTAACAGGAAATAAAATGCCTGCCAGTTTTTACACTGACAGGTATAAGAATTAAAAGGATTAGTAAAATTTTTATTAGTGGATTAGTTTTTTACTTTTACTTTCATAATTAAAGTTTTGGTTTTACCATTTTTCATTGTTACTTTTGCTTTTACTTTAACAGAGCCTTTTGCTTTTGTTTTTACCTGACCTTTTTGAGTGATAGTAGCAATCTTTTTATTAGAAGTAGAATAAACAATCTTTTTAATACTTGCTTTATTTGCTTTTTTACTTAAAGTCACTTTAAAGGATTTACCAGATTTTTTTATCTTTTGGGAAGAAGCTAATTTTACTGTTTTCATAATTTGCTTACTAACACGATTCATTTCTGCTTTTGTCAGTAGTGTATAATTATTTCCTGCATTCGCTTTAATTGTAATTCCTTTTCCTGCTGTCTTATATTCTATGTCATTGATCATAGTATAAGTATCTGTTTTAGCATCATATCCATACAAGTATAAGCTATCTTCCGATTGTAATTTCTTTTTATTGACAGTTAGGCTGTACAATTGTTTATCCATATTATCTGTTACTGATATCACAATATCAATATCATCCGTACCAGCAGCTTCTGTAATTTGGTTTGTAAGAGAACTGCTAATCGTAAATTTTGTTTTTCCAGTTGCTGTAGTTTCTCCTTTTTTATTAACATAAGCAGAGGCTTCGGTTATATTGCCATTGTTATCTTTTACAGTAGTAACCACTGTTTTTGCATCATCAAAACTAAAAGAAGATTCTTCTGTGGTCTGTGTAATAGTATTATTTGCTGTTATATTTTCTACAATCACCTTAGAAACAGTTGTCCCTAAACTGTTGGTAGTAGTAGTTTTTGTTATTGTGGTAGCAAAACCATCAGGAGCTGTTTCTGTTACAGATTCTTTTAATATTGTGCCATCAGGAGCTGTTTCAACAACGGTTTTTATTTTTGTACCATCGGAAGTTGTTTGTTCCTTTGTTGTTACAATAGTTCCATCTGGTTTTATTTCAGTATTTTCTTGCTTTGTATCTGATGGAGCATCTGTATCCGATGGGGTAGTATTTGTTGGTGGATTTGTACTGGAATCTGTGGATGGAGTAGAAGTATTTCCAGAGCCAGTTGATCCAGAAGTTGAGCCTCCAAAATTATTACCACCAGAAGAACCACCATTATTATTGTCAGAATTTGGTTTCGATTTTATTGTAAGTTTTCCAGCAACATACTCAAACTTATAATTCGAATTTTCTAAACCAGAGGCAACAATAAAATAAGTTCCTGCAACTGCATTATTTGGTACTGTTTCTTTTCCATTTTCATCTGTATAAGTAAAGTTTAAAGTTCCAATCGAAGAATCTGAATCTTTATCTACAAGTCCTTCGATACTGTAATCTTCGTTTTTCTTTAATTCTGTTAAGGAAGGGACTAAGTCACCAATAAAAATATCCTTATCATTTACTTTTACATTTACAGTTTTTTGTGTAATACTAAATGTTGCAGATGCAGTTCCAATATACTTTGGATCTGTATTGTCAATAGAAATTGTCACTTTATAAGAGCCAACATTACTAGGTGCTTCTGATGAAGAATAGTTTGCATCATCTGTACTTTCATATAATACAGTCATAGCACTAACTTCAACTTTTTCTCCATCTTTCGTTGTCCATACAGGTGTTCCAGTATATGCAAATTTTTCCCCGTTATAAACTCCTGTTTCTGGCATTGTAATACCAGTGAGTTGTGCTATTTCTTTCTCTGTTGGAACTAAGGTAAGAACTGCATTTCCGATTATATAATTAGGGTTATCAAAACTAATTTCAATTGTTGCTTGTTCTTCTGAGGTCACAGCTTCTACTGGAACAGTTAGAATACTGCCTTCCAGTTTTGGTGTATCTGCAATAATGCCACTTCCTGAAACAGAAATAATATTATATCTTGTATCTCCAGTAACATCTCCTATCATAGTAGAGAGATCCAATTTATAATCTGTTGCAAGATTCTTTGTAATAAATAAAGTTTCATTGGAAGGAATAATCTCTTTAGGTTCGATAATATATTCCATTGTTGCACTTTGTGGTTTATAGCAATTTGTTGTATCTTCTGCTATTTCGGCATAAATGAGATAATTGCCTGCATTTACTGGCAAACCTTTCGTTTTTTCTTCACTATCTATCGTAGAATAAGAGAAGCTTATTTCAGGAGTTGAAATAGAAGTTTCTGCCTTGAAATCTGTTCCTAATTCAATTGGCTGTCCATCATAAATAGAAGAAACTCCATCTAAACGAAAGAGAAAATCTGTGTATATGTGTACAGTTTCTATTATAGTGGATTGATTACCAACATGATCTTCCGCTGTAATTTTCAATACATGAATGCCCACGGTATCTATTGTTATTGTTTCGCCATCTTTTAAGTCAATGGCAGAGTTTCCATCAAGACTATAACAAAAAGAGTTTAAAGGAGTATCTTCTCCTTTCACACTAACAGTATAGGCAACACTTCCATCATAAGCATTATTGCCAATGCTATCGTTATATTTTGTTCCTTGTGCAGATAAAACAATTTCTGGTTTTATACTATCATTCCAGATCTTATCTGTAGATAAATAAGTGACATTTCCTGCTTGATCAGTAAGTCTTACATAAATAAGATTAGCAGCATTTTGTTTCATTTTAGCTTCGGAAGAATAGACTGTCCAAGCTGATTGTGGAAGCTGTTCTAATTTCTTTAAGCCTTCTTCTCCTATATAAGCTTCTTCTGCAATAAGATATTCGATTTTACCATTTTCCATACCAGAAGCAGTATCTTCGGCTTTAATGGTAAATTCTACTTCCTTTGTATAAGAAGAAGAAATAGAATCTAAAAAGTTATTCCATACTTTGTTACCAATATGAATAGAACCTGTTGGAGCAATGGTATCAATATTTACTTCTATTTGTTTTTCATTTGATATCTCACCAGTTTTTTCTTCCTTAAGATAGTAACTAAAGTTTCCAGTGCGATCATTGGAAACTGTGAGGCTAGATTCCCAAGTTTTCTTATCTGTTGAAATGAGATGTCCTTCTGGTGGTATAATATTTACTTTGCCATGATACCAGTTATTTGAGCCTTTAAATTGTGATTCTAAAGTGGCATCTGCATAGGAAGGATCAGGATCATCATTAACAATAATATTAACACTTCCAGATACTGTATTATACTTGGTATCGGTTGGAGTAAATACCCACTCTACCGATGTTGTTCCAATTTCAGGAATCATATTAGGATCTTTAAAAGCCAGTGTACCCGGAACAGAAATTCCAGTTTCTTTTTCAATAAATTCAGCCTTAGCAAAAGAAAGACTAGATAGTTTTTCACCATATGTTAAGGTATTTTTGGTTAGTGTTACAGAATCTTTACATATTACTTCAATCTTATCAGGTGTTGAGCTTTCTACATTAATATCAAAAGATACAAATACATGCTCATTATCTGTGCCCGCAGTTGATGCAGGGTTTTTCTTTACATATCCTACAATTTTAGCAGTTCCTTCTTTTACAGCAGTCACAGTTAATGTTCCATCATCCCTATTTTGAGCCACTTCTACAATATCTGCCGCACTCTCTGCATTTTCAATAGCAGCAATATTATCTGTAGGTGTATCAGAAGGAACACTAAACCATTCTACATTTTTTGCCGTTATTACTTTTTCTGAAGAATCAGAAACAACCTCTATTTCAAATGTATTTGTAGATTCTGTAGTCATTGAAATACTAGCATTTGCAATATTCTCTTTATTTGTATTAAGAACCTTTATACTTTCAACATCAGAAAGATAGTGTATCTTTTTGCTTTGCAATGTTGCTGTGGTGTCTCCTATTTTCTGTATTTTATCCCATTCTGCTTTACTGCCACAAAAATAAATATCTGTTAAAGCACAGTTTGCAAATGCAGCTATCCCTATTTTAGTTACACTGTTTGGGATAATAACATAACTTAAACTAGAACAATTTGTAAAAGCATTTGCACCAATACTTTGTACGCCTTGAGGAATAGTTAGGTAAAATAAAGACATACAAGACTGAAACATTCCATCACCAATAGAATTTATCTTTGTAGGCAAAGTTAAGTCGCTTAAATACCAATTACCAGTAAATATATTATCACCTATTGTTACATTTTTATCACTAGGAAAAAATTTTACACTTCTTAATTCTTGACAATTATAAAGTGTTCCAGCACCCACGTTTTCAATACTGGAAGGAAACGTTACACTTTTAAGGTTTGAGCATCCCTGAAAGACTCTTTCACCAATTGTTGTCACTCCTTCGGGAATGGTCATAGAAGTAATATTTGCACATTCTCTGAAAGCATCATTACCAATGGTTTTTACACTAGTAGGAATGGATATATTGTAAGCTTGACTGCCTCGGAAGGCATTTGTACCAATATTTGTTATACCATCTTCAATAACGATTTTAGTAACCTTAGCTATATTATCATTCCATGGCCGATCGGAAATAGGTTCTGAAGAAGTGCCGCCAAAATTAAAATCTGGCATAGTTCCCTTTCCAGAAATAGTTAAAGTACCTGATTTAATTAATTTCCAATGAAATCCACTTCCAAAGTCTCCTTCTTCAATTGTTTCATTTGCAGTAGGGTCATTAGGAGGGATATAGCCTTCTGGATAACGGGTAAGAACATGGTCTGCATTTAAAACTTCATCTTTTGTTAATATTCTACCCCAGTGAATGGATTTTTTGTAGTTTCCTTCGGCGATTACTACAGAGTCTTCATTAATTTGTAGTACAATTACACTATGTCTATTATTATTTACCCGTAGAATATCTCCAACTTTGATATCTTCAAATTGGAATGTTCCGGGTTGAAGCATTTTTGCAGGCAGATCTTGAAATACTGCATCACTAAGTCGAAAAGCGAAATTTACACAGCCTGTGCCTAGTGTTGCAATTTCTCCATGTTCTCCTCTTCCGCCATGCCATCTATATGTGCCGCTGCTGGCATCTGTCCAATACATTCCTTCTGGAAATTTCTCTTGCATAGCAATCATAGTGTCATAAGCTTTTTGTGGTGTAATGGTACTTATATCTACTTCGGCAGCCTCTGCAATAGCAGTACCAAGTCCTTCAAGCCCATGTTTCATAAGCAAGGGACTTGCTCGTAAAGCATGTGCATCGGGTATAGGGAATGTAAGTAGCCCCATTGTCAAAAGAAGTGAAAGTGTTTGTTGTTTCATTTTATACAACCTCCTGTCAGGTTAGTTAAGATATGAAATAGCAATGCAATGTTATACTAATTTTATCTCAACTCCTATATTTATAGAACAAATAGTATCTTAATATTTTTTACTATATTATATATTAATTTTTACCAGATGTCCAATATGATTTTCAGCATTTAGTGTAAAAAAATAAGAAAATAGTTTCTTTTATTTTTTTGTACTAGATTTAAAAAATGGTACTTGACATTATAAATACAATCTATTATACTACCACCTGTAAAGAAAATCACTTTACAGGTGGTGACTATGGCAGAAGATTCTTTTGATAAGCTTTATGAACTTTCTCTATTATATGATTTTTATGGAGAACTTTTAAAAGAGAATCATAAACAAATATTTGAGGATTATATATTAAATAATTTTTCCCTTAGTGAGATTGCAGAAGAAAGAGGTATTTCCAGACAAGGGGTACATGATTCTGTAAAACGAACAAGTCAAAAATTAATGGAATATGAAAAGAAATTGGGACTTTTAAAGAAATTTCAAGAGACAAAGGAAAAAATTGAACAAATACAAAAATTAGCAAAGAAGTATGGGGTAAAACAGATTTATCAATTATCTTTGGAAATATTAGAGGAATTATAATATAATTTATAATTGATTGGAAAGATAAGGAGGCAGCCTATGGCATTTGACAGTTTATCAGAAAAACTACAAAATGTATTTAGAAATTTAAGAAGCAAAGGCAAACTGACAGAAGCAGATGTTAAGGCAGCACTAAAAGAAGTAAAAATGGCCTTGCTGGAAGCAGATGTTAATTTTAAAGTAGTAAAAAACTTTATAAAAACTGTTCAAGAACAAGCAGTTGGACAGAATGTTATGAATAGTCTGACACCAGGGCAAATGGTCATTAAAATAGTAAATGATGAGCTTTGTAATTTAATGGGTTCAGAAACTACAGAGTTAAAATTGAATCCCAATGGGATTACTGTCATTATGATGTGTGGCTTACAGGGTGCTGGAAAAACAACAATGACAGCGAAAATTGCAGGGAAATTAAAACAAAAAGGAAAAAAGCCATTATTGGTTGCTTGTGATATTTACCGTCCAGCCGCCATTGAACAATTGCAGATTAATGGAAAAAAACAGGGTGTGGAAGTTTTTTCTATGGGAAATAAACATAAACCAGTGAATATTGCAAAAGCTGCACTGGAATATGCAGAAAAAAATGGATTTCAGGTTGTGATTTTAGATACTGCAGGACGACTTCATATAGATGAAAATATGATGGAGGAATTGCAGGAAATAAAAGCAAATGTAACCATTGATCAATCCCTGCTTGTAGTCGATGCTATGACAGGACAGGATGCTGTCAATGTGGCAGAACAATTTGATCAAAAAGTAGGTATTGATGGAGTTATTTTAACAAAACTTGATAGTGATACAAGAGGTGGTGCAGCACTTTCCATTCGTGCCGTAACAGGGAAACCAATTTTATATGTTGGTGTAGGAGAAAAATTATCTGATTTAGAACAATTTTATCCAGATCGTATGGCAAGTCGTATTCTTGGCATGGGTGATATTCTGACATTAATTGATAAGGCACAAGCAGAAATTGATGAAGATAAAGCCAAAGAAATGGAGCGAAAGTTTCGCAAAGCCGAATTTAATTTTGAGGATTATTTAGATCAATTAAATCAGATGAAAAAAATGGGTGGTATTAAAGATATTTTAAATATGATGCCCGGTATGAGTTCGCAGTTAAAAGGTATGGATATTGATGATGATATGTTTAAGGGAGTGGAATCTATTATTTTCTCTATGACATTAGAGGAACGCAGAAATCCAGATATTATTAACCCTTCCAGAAAAAGGCGAATTGCAAAAGGTGCAGGAGTCGATATTGGCGAAGTCAATAAATTAATGAAACAATTTGAACAGGGAAAGAAAATGATGAAGCAAATGTCAGGAATGATGAATGGAAGACGTGGTGGGCTTGGCGGGTTATCAAAGTTTAAACTTCCTTTTGGATTTTAAAGAAAAAAGATAGTATTTTTTATAATATGATTTTAAAATATAGAAAAAATAAAAAAATTGAAATAAGGCTACTGCAATCCCACTGGTATAGGGCATGCCATATAGTGGCACAGCCCCTTTGAGGCTGCCATGAGACGGTGGGTTAAGGTAACCAAAAGTGGCGATTTGTGTTATATTTGCGTGAAAGGATAGATAAGAGGAGGTGACAGCAAATGTTAAAAGCATATAAATACAGAATATATCCTAATCATGAGCAGGAAGTACAGATAGCCAAAACATTTGGTTGTTGCCGTTTTGTTTATAACCAGACGCTTGCCTATAGAAAAGATGCCTATGAAAAAGAAGGAAAGTCTGTCAGTAAAACAGATTGTAATAATTACTGCAACAGGGAATTAAAAAAAGAGTATGAATGGCTGAAAGAAATGGATAAATTTGCTCTTACGAATGCTATTTATTATATGGATTCCACATATCAGAAGTTTTTTAAAGAACATGCAGGTTATCCGAAATTCAAAAGCAAACACGATAGTCATAAATCCTATACAACGAACTTCACAAATGGAAATATTGTGGTAGATTTTGAGAAAGGAAAAGTAAAACTGCCAAAGTTAAAAGAGGTAAAAGCAAAGATACACAGAGAGTTTTCTGGTCAGATAAAATCTGCCACAGTGTCACAAGTGCCGAGTGGGAAATATTATGTGTCAATATTGGTGGAAACAGAGCATGAAGAAATTCCACATACAAAACAAAAGATAGGACTGGATTTAGGAATGAAAGATTTATGTATTACATCAAATGGGAAAAAGTATGAAAGTCCGAAAACAATAAAGAAATACGAGAAAAAGCTTGCGAAACTTCAAAGGAAGCTTGCCCATAAAGAAAAAAGGAGCAGAAATTATTATAAACAGAGAAAGAAGATAGCGTTATGCTATGAGAAGATAACAAACATCAGAAAAGATTATCTGCATAAAATTTCACATGAGATGATCAGCGAAAACCAAGTAATCGTTTCAGAAAATTTACAGATAAAAAATATGGTAAAAAATCATCGTCTGGCAAAATCTATTACAGATATGTCGTGGCATGAATTGACAAGGCAGTTGGAGTATAAGGCAAAATGGAATGGAAGAAAGTATATCAAAACAGATACCTTTTATGCTAGCAGCCAGATCTGTTCAGCCTGTGGATATCAAAATGCTGATACCAAAGATTTATCCGTAAGAAAATGGATCTGTCCGAAATGCGGTGCAGAGCATGACAGAGGGTGGCGGCTTTGCTGCCATATTGCATAGCAGCACAGCTCCGAAGGAGCTGCCAAGGGATATCAACGCAGCCAAAAACATATTAGCAGAAGGATTAAGACAGATAGCGTAATAAAATACAGATAGGGCAGGGACTGCCCGAATAAACGCCTGTGGAACAGGGTGGTAACTTTGTTGCCATTCCGCAAAGCGGAACAGCTTGGAAGAAGCTGCCAAAAGATAGTAGGTTACGAGGTCTACGAAGCAGGAAGCCCATTGGGTTTAGACAATGGGTAGTTCACCAGTAACATAGGATGTATAGAAAGAATTATTTCATTATATAATTCTTTCATAATTTTAACTTAGAAAATGATATTTTTAGGAGGTGAAAAGAACATGGCAGTAAAGATTCGTTTAAAGAGATTAGGAAAGAAAAAAGCTCCTTTTTATAGAGTAGTAGTTGCTGATTCCAGATCTCCAAGAGATGGTAAATTTATCGCTGAGATTGGCACATATGATCCAACAAAAGAACCAAGTGCTTTTAAGATTGATGAAGAAGCAGCGAAAAAATGGTTATCTAATGGTGCACAGCCTACAGACATTGTAGGAAAATTATTTAAAAAAGCTGGCATTATGTAATTATTAGGTTATCTTTCGTTCTTTCAAAAGAAAGGACAGTGGAGTAGAATTTTTATTATGAAAGAATTAGTGAAAATTATTGCTTGTGCATTAGTTGACCATCCAGAGGAAGTTGTTGTAGATGAAACCATAGAAACAGATGGAGAAAAGGAAACAATAGTAATCCATTTAACTGTAACAGCAGATGATATGGGAAAAGTCATTGGAAAACAGGGAAGAATTGCAAAAGCACTTCGGACGGTAGTAAAAGCAGCAGCTTCTCGTGAAGATAAGAAGGTCATTGTAGAAATTCAGCAGTAAAAAAGAATCAATCATGAAGTAATAAGTAAATAGTATTTACAATTTGAATCTATCGCATATCTAAAATAGAAGATATGCGATTTTTTTTGTTAAGAAGAATAGTAAAAAGATTGACTTTATGAAAATAAAATGTTACTATAAGTTAAATATTTTAGAAAAGAGAAGAATAGTTATGATAGAAATTATAATTTGCGACGATAATTATAATCTCAATTATACATGAAACATATCTAGATATTGTGAAGAAAACATAACACAACAGAGATTGATAGACTTTATGGAGCATCTTATTGGGGACACTGATAGAATATAATTTTATTGTCTATTTGTGTCTGAACAAAGAGAAAGGAATAGGGATTATTATGAAAAAAAGAGTAACTAAATGGAAAGTATTCATCACATATTTTTTGGTATTGCTAATGTTTTTTAACGTACCTAATGTTTCAGCTTCTAATCAAATTGTGGTTTACAAAGAAAATATAGAATTACAGGTAGGTGAGACAATAAAACTAAAGCTACAAAACACAAAGAAAGGGATTCAATGGAAATCTGAAAATGAAAAAGTGGTAAAGGTATCTAAAAATGGAAAAGTATTTGCAGTTGGACAGGGGATTACATATGTTATAGCAAAGAACCAGAAAAAAGAAAGAAGAACTATGGTTATAGTAAAAAAGAAAGAAATATTGCCAGAACAGGAAAAAGGAATAAATTTTTCAGATATTAAATTTTATAGTGAAACTTTCTGTTTGGAAAATGTACCAGAAGAGGGAGACGAGGAAATTTGTTTCAAGATATCTAATGCTTGGGAGGATCGTTCCCTAGATGTTGTTGATGGTATTGAGCTTTATGTTTTTAATGAAGAAGTTGGAATTTATGAATTTATCATGAATTATGGAGAAGACATTATATGTATTCTTGATCCGAAAATGGTACGATCTGAGAATATCCATTTAAAAGAGCCATTAGAAAAAGGAAAGAATTATCGAATTATAAAACATATAATGGATGAAAATAACATATCTTTGAAACTTTATATAGATTTTAGTATTGGGGAGATGAAAGAGGATTTTTGTATGGATTGTGGGATTTGTGTATAAAGATAGATGTTAAAACAATCATTCAGTTAATCAGTTCAACAACTACGAAAAAAGGGAAAAGTAAAGAAGAGGAACAGAATTTTTAATATCGATTTTTTATATTAAAATATTGACTTTTTTAAAATAAAATGTTACTATAGATTTAATATTTTAAGAAAGGAAGCGATGATTATGGTTGAGATTAAAGTAGGAACACATCAGTTGTCGGCACAAAACTTAAATACATTAACTGCAAAACAGCCAAAAAACAATGAAAAGCAAACAACAAATTTATATCAGGATACGGCACGTCCACTATATTATGTAAAAAAGCCAACGGTTCGGGAACATGATATTTTAGGAAATCCAAAAGGTTCTTCTTATGCATCTGAATATGAAAAACATTTTAATGTAAATCATTCTCTAAAATATCCAATGGATCCACAGCCAACAGTAAACCCAGAACATATTTTTGTAGAATCAATTATGAAAAAATAATAAAAAAAGTAGAAATTTATTAAAAATAAAAAAATAAAATATATAAAAGAAAACAGTGATAGAATCATAAAAATCCAAAAAAGGGATCGTATATTCTATCACTGTTTTTTCATGAGAGAAAATTGGTAAAATATAGAAAAGAAATAAAGAAAAATCAATAAGGTTTTCGTAGAATATCTCCTTCTACGAAAGATAAGGAATTTGATATACCATTTTGATTAGTATATACTGCTGTCCTGAATTATATACATGATATATGAAAAAAAAGATAGTGTTTTATTTGAGCAAAAAAATTTTGAAAAAGAAAAATTCTAATAGGGAAAAAGAAAAAGGCATTACAAAAACGGGGAGTTGGAAGTGTATGCTATTTGAAAGTGCGGTTATTTCACATATAGGGTGTAAGCGAGAAAATAATGAGGATAATTATTATTTAAATGGTGTTTATAAACAGAATATACAAAAAGAAATTGCCCAGTTTGCAGAACCACAAGCAAGTAGAAATATTTTGGCAGGAGTATTTGATGGAGCAGGTGGAGCAGCTTATGGGGAATGGGCAGCTCTTATGGCAGTTGTTTCTCTAGCTAAATATCAGGAAGAACTTTCATCAAAGCGTATTGTAAATGAATATATTCCATATGTAAATGAATTAATTATTAAAGAAGTTAATAAAATGGGTGGTAAGATGGGAACAACACTTGCTATGCTTTATTTAAATGGAGATACAGCAAATGTTTATAACTTAGGAGATAGTCGGGTATATTTATTTCGTAAAAAACGTTTAATGCAAATTACTTATGATCATATACAAGAGCAACTTTTACAAAAAAAAATTGTATATAGTACAGAGGGAATACAACAAGAGAAAATACAACATATAGAAGAGAAGCATTTATTAACAAAATATTTAGGAATGAAAAATCGGAAAGAATTAAAACCATATTTTATGGAACAAATTCCAATAATGAAACATGATATTTTTGTTGTATGTACGGATGGACTTTATAATATGGTATCAAAGGATACAATGTGTAAATGCTTGGAAAAGAGAAAAAAAGAAGCACCTTTGGATATTGCAAGAACAATGGCAGGAGAAGCGTTATTAGCAGGTGGAAAGGATAATGTTACTTGTATAGTAATAAAAGCAGAAAATTTGGAAGAGAGTAAATGATGGGAGCAAATAAATATGATTATTAAAATTGTAATAGCAGATAATGATAAGGAATATATTGAATATTTCCAAAGGGCAGTAGCATTGAATTATGCTTCCAAATTAGAAATTAGTTTCTTCTCTAATGAAGAAAATTTGAGAAAATATTTAATTGAAAAAAAATGCGATATTTTATTGATTTCAGAATATATGGAACAGGCAGAAGAAGAATTTAATTGTAGAAAGATTATTTTAACAGATATAAAGGGTATTGAACATAAAAAAGATTATAAAGTGATTTATAAATATCAGAAAATAGAAGATATTTATCATAGTATTGTGGCAGAATATGCAGAAATTAAGGAAAAAGAAGGTATTGTTTTTCGAAATAAAGGAAATGCAAAAATAATTTCTTTTTTATCAGCGAGTGGAGGAGCAGGAAAAACAACAATTTGTTTTGCTGTTGCAAAATTATTGTGTTCTATGAAAAAAGATGTATTGTATGTGCCATTAGAACAGTTTTCTAATATTAATTATATGTATCCAGGAGATGAAACAAAGACATTATCAAATTTATTTTATGCAACAAAAGAGAGAAAAAATACATTAAGTATTCAAATAAAAAATATGATAAGACCTAGTATGAATGGAATGCTATTTTTACGTCCAATGGATTCTCCGGCAGAATTAGAACAGATGACAGCGGAAGATTGGGATTTTTTTTTAAATGCATTAGTAGATATTGAAGGTATTGATTACATTTTATTAGATCATGTATCAGGGATATTTCAAAATTTTAAGGAGATATTAGAACGTGTAAATTCTATTTGTTTTATAGCAGAAAGCAGTTTAACAGGAATTGTAAAGGCTACTAGTATGATTTCTTATTTTCGAAAGTTTGATGAATTTCAGGATACTGCATTTTGTAGGAAGATAAGAGTTGTGGTCAATAAAGCAAGACTTGGAGTTACAGAACAAGATTTTTATCATTTACAGGATTGGATTGTTAGTTATTTGCCAGATTATGGAGTAGCAGAAATGGAGGGAATTATTGAAGCAATAGCACAATTATCAGAATGTAAGAAGATATTGGAACTTTCATAAGAAATTATTATTTTGTTGTCTATTACAATAAGTAAAAGTAAGTAAAACCTGATGTATAGATTTTGAATAAATACGATTCTATAGAGGGAAGGGAAGAATTTTTATGATTGATGCCACAAGGATTGAATTTATAGAAAAAGAAGAAAATTTATTTATACATTATGAACTGTTAGAGGAAGAAAAAATTTCTAAAGTTGAACTAGAAGTGTTAAAGAATAATGAAATTAGTAATATTCTTGATATTTCAGAGATTTATGAGGATGGAAAAGAAGTGTTCTTATATAATGTTACATCAAAAGTACAACTTTTTAGACGGTTACAAGCAGCTTTTTCTGGAGAGCAACTTTATAAGATGCTGCAAAGTCTTTGTAGGGTGTGGATGTGTGTTGATGAATATATGTTAGATAGAAAACATTTTATTTTTTATCCAGAAGTAATGTATGTTCAACAAGAAACATCAGAATTATTTGTAATGGTGCTTCCTATATATGCAGAAGATGATAAAGAAATGGAATTTCGCATGATATTGATAGGAATATTTTCTAGACTTTTATATTATGATGAAATTTTACAGGAATTTTATTTGAAATTACAGAAATATGTTAGTGAAAATTTGCAGTTTACAGTAAAAAAATTTAAAGAATTTCTTGAGCAAGTTTATAAAGAAGAACAAGGAATTTTGCAACCAATCAGTGAAGCTCCAGTAACTCCAGAAAATCAAAAAAAAGATGGAAAGAAAATTGTACATGAGGAAGAAGCAAAGGCAATTTTACAGAGCAGGTTTCAAGCAGTAAATGATGAAGTGAAATTTTTTGAAAATGTAGTGAATCCAATTCCATCGAAAACAATAATGGAGAATGGAAAAGTACCAGTTCCTTTATCAATAGATAGAAAAAAAACAAGTAATATACCAGTTTTTGGTATTTCAATGTCATCAGAAAAAAAGAAAGAAGAAAAAAAGTTAAAATCAGAGAGAGTAAAAAAGACAAAAGAAAAGAGAGAAATAGAAAAAAAACAAGTATATATTCCATCAGCAGTATCTTTAGAAGGAGCACAACCCATGCAGGAAAAAGAAGAAAAATCAGTGAAAAAAGGGTTATTTCATATATTTAGAAAGAAGAAGAAAGAGGAAACAGAACATAAGTCAAAAGAGGAGAATATTAAAATTCCAACACCTGTTAATAATGTAAATAATCATAGAGTTCCTACAAATACAGAAAAATGGAATGCAAATCAATCGCCAATAGAGATTACACAAGACTCATATTTAAATCAGCTTCTGGTAGGGAATGAGCAAAATTTATATTCACATCAAACATTTAAAAATCAAAATGATGATAGAAGATTTGTGGGTAATGATATGAATAATGGGCAGGTAATATCAAGAAAAATTTATGATGAAGTAGATTCTAATAGAGAAAGAAATAATGATATTTCCCAAAACTCATATCCAGCATGGACTTTGCCTGTTCAGAAGAAAGAAGAGAACTCTTTGAAATTTTTTCATGGAGAAATAGAACAAGATACAAAACAAAAAATGTTTTTAAATAGTTCTGAAGAAATAATTTCTACAAAAAATGAGAAAGAGTTTGATTTAGATTCTACTATTTTATTAGATAAATTTGATTTGGATGCTACTACTTTAATTGATAGTAATACAAGACAAGTTAACATTCCTGTATTAAGAAGTAAAGAAACAGGGGAAATTATAAAAATTACATATAGCGGATTTTTAGTTGGAAGACAAAGAGTAAGAGATGGGAAAGTAATAAAGGAAAAAGGAAAAAAACAACCAGATTTAATTCTTGCAATTAGTAATGTTAGTCATTCTCATGCAATATTTATAGAAAAAAATGGTGAATGGTATATTATAGATCAAGGTTCATTAAATGGAACATTTATAAATGAAAAACAAGCATTACCAAAACAAGAACAAATATTGCAAGAAGGTGATATTTTACGGTTTGCGTCAGAAGAATATGAATATTTAATTATTAGGGGATAAATATTAGATATTGTAAAGCTTTTAAGTAAGAAGTGGTATAGCTTAGATGATTGTATTAAAAAGTAATAGAGGAAAAAGAGTAGACTTATGGATGAAATGGAAATAAGAAAAAAGCTTGTAGAGGAAATGAAGACGGAAGTGCTTAATTCGTTTTCCTTAGATGAATTTGATGATAAGCAACTTAAGGAACAAATTCATACATATGTTTTTCAGAAATTGCGTGGACGCATGATTGATATGGATATTATGGTATATGTGGCAAATCAAGTATATGCTTCTATTCGTGGTTATGGATTATTGGATGCTATTATGTCAGATGATAGTATTACAGAAGTTATGATTAATGGAGCAGATAATATTTTTATTGAAAAGGCTGGAAAACTTCAAAGATTAAATGATAAATTTGAAAGTCAGAAAAAGTTAGAAGATATTATTCAAAGAATTGTTTCTACAACAGGAAGAGAAGTTAATCAGGCTAATCCTATTGTTGATACAAGGCTTTTAGATGGTTCTCGTGTAAATATTGTATTACCACCAATTGCATTATGTGGTCCAACTGTAACAATTCGTAAATTTTCTAAGACACCCATGACAATAGAAAAGTTAATTGAATATAAATCAATTACAAAGGAAATTGCGGAAAAGTTAGAACTTTTAGTTAGAGCGAAATATAATATTTTCATTTGTGGAGGTACAGGCTCTGGAAAAACAACATTTTTAAATGCATTATCAAATTATATTCCAAGTGATGAAAGAGTAATTACGATTGAAGATTCTGCGGAATTACAAATTGTAGGAGTTGATAATTTAGTTAGTTTGGAAACAAGAAATAAAAATTCTTCGGGAGCAGGTGAGATTACAATTCGTGATTTAATAAAATCGGCACTCAGAATGCGTCCTGAAAGGATTGTAGTTGGTGAAGTTCGTGGTGGAGAAGCATTAGATATGTTACAAGCAATGAATACAGGGCATGATGGATCTTTGTCTACTGGACATGCCAATTCTACAAAAGATATGTTAAGTCGTTTAGAAACTATGGTATTACAAGGTGCAGAAGGACTTCCTTTAGAAGCAATAAGGCAACAAATAGCTTCTGCAATTGATATTATTATACATTTATCAAGATTACGTGATAAATCAAGGAAAACAATGGAAATTACAGAAGTAGTTGGATATGAAAATAAAGAAATTATATTAAATCCATTATATCAATTTAAAGAGACAGAAGAAAGCACAGTACAAAAGGTAGTAGGAGAATTAAAAAGAACAAAAAATCCAATGAAACATGATTTTAAATTAAAGTTATCTGGAATATATGAAGAAATTTAAAATAGGAAAGAAAAGGTAAAAATTTATGATATTTGAAAAAAAAGAGGAAAAAACAGAACTTTTTGGAGCTTTTGGAAAGTCAATAGACTATCGTTTTTATCATATGTCTTTAATAGAAAAAATAATGGGTTATATTGCAGGTTTAATGATAGGGTTTATAGGAAGTTATATTTTTTTTGATATATTTTTTTTATCATTGATTATAGGTATTTTGATGGGACTAGTTGGTATTAAAGTTTATCATGGAATTTTAAAGAAAAAGCGTGATAAAATGCTAACAATGCAATTTAAAGATATGTTAGAGTCTTTAAGCACTTCTATTGGAGCAGGAAAGAATATTATAAATGCTATGGAAGATGCAAAGCAAGATATGGAAAATCAATATGGTTCTTATTCTTATATTGTTATGGAATTATATACAATTACAGAAGGAATAAGAAATGGTATTCAAGTAGAAGACTTACTTATAGATTTTGGTGAAAGATCGGCTAATGAAGATATTATAAATTTTGCAGATGTTTTTGCTACTGCCAATCGGCAAGGTGGAAATATGAAAGAGATTTTATATGAAACTAAGTCTATTATTACACAAAAAATAGATATAGAAATGGAAATCCAAACAATGTTAAGTAGTAATAAAAATGAATTAAATATTATGATTATTATGCCATTTATTATAGTAACAGTAACAAAAGGTTTTACAAGTTCAGGAGCATTTTCTATTACAAATTTTATTGTGAAATTAGTAGCACTTACAATGTTTATAGGAGCTTATTTTTTAGGGCAAAAATTAATTGAAATAAAAGTATAATTTATAATACTATTTTAGGGAGTGTGGAGAAATGTTATCACCAGAATATTACATAAGGTTGTACATAACCATAACAGCAATAGTTCCTATATTATTTTGGATGTTTTTATATTTTCGTTATGGAAGCAAATTTAAAGAAAATTTACAAGCAATTGATACAGAAGTATTTTCTTTTTCTTTTCTATTTTTTATTGGATATGGAGTTATTGATTTATTTCATATCAATATCTATAGTGAACATGGACAGAAAAAGATGCAATTATTAAGAGAAATTATGCCAAGAGAAAGTGTTCCATTTTATTACTATACAACATTGGCAGCACAAATTTCTTATGCCATTACTATTTTACCATTTGCTTTAATTATTGCTGCATTTGCTGAAGATTATACAATTCTTTTTATAGGGATTCTTATAATTATATTTTTTGTTTTTTATATGGATCATGATATTACTTCAAAAGTAGAAAAAAGACATGAAGAACTTTTAGCGGATTTTCCACATATGCTTTCACAACTTGCATTGTTAGTAAATGCTGGAATGCCACTTCGACAAGCAATGGAAAAAACATCTACTGGAAAAAAAGGAAGAATTTATCAGGAAATTCAGATAACATTAAATGAAATTAGTAATGGTTTCTCAGAATATGAGGCATTAAAACATTTGTCGGAACGTTGTAATTTATTGGAAGTAAAAAGGTTTACAACAACAGTTCTTCAAAATCTTCAAAAAGGAAGTAGCCAACTAGCAAATACACTAAAAGATATGTCTAATCAGGTTTGGTTAGAACGAAGTAACCATGTGAAACAAGTAGGAGCTGCAGCATCTTCTAAGCTGATGATACCAATTATGATTATTTTCATTGGTATTTTATTGATGGTTATTGTACCAATTTTTAGCAGCATCAGCTTTTAAGTAAGATAGAATTATAGGAAAGGAGGAAAAAAAATATGTTAAATAAAATTTCTGCATATGCAACAGTAAAAATATGGAAAATAAAAGAAGCTATTAAAGATTTCTGGGAAGAAGAACAAGGAGCAAGTCAGGTGTTAGAAATTGTTATTGTTTTAGTTATCGTTGTGGGACTTGCATTAGTTTTTAGAGAACAGATAGGAACTCTTGTTGGTAAATTATGGTCCAGTATAAATGGTGCAACAGGAGATTTTGATCCTAAAAATATTCAAGATGAAATAGATATTACGTAGGAATTAATTTTTATATAATTAGTTTGTTTTATTTTATGATAATAAGGTGGGAGTATTTTATGTTTAATTTTCATTGGAAGGATGAAAAGGGAGAAGTAATAGTAGAAGCAACATTTATTTATCCTGTTGTATTAATTATTGCAGCTTTTCTATTATTGCTTGGTTTATATGAAATGCAGGGAGTATTAGAATATTCACAGGCACAATATGTAGCAAATTATACAGTGAAATCAATTAGAAACCCGGGATATGATTTTTTTGGAACAGTTGATGATAAAAAGATAGACTTTGTAGATATAAATGAAAATTTTAAAGATATTGATAGAAATAATTTAAGAGCAAAGTTATATCATCGTTTTTTATTTTCTAAAGATGATTGTCAGTCAAAAATGAAAGCAAAGATAAGAACATTGCTTAATACAGGAAATTTACTAAATATAGATACAAATGTGAATGCAATTTGTAAAAAATCTATTTTAAATACAAGCGTTGTTATAAGCGTAACAGATTCCATTACTATGCCAAAGTTTTTAAATTATATTGGTTTAAATAATAAATGGGAAAGAACAGTAACAGCTACGGCAGTAATTACTGATCCTGCAGAATTTATAAGGAATACTGACTTAGCAATTGAAACGGTAAATAATATTTTTGAAAAATTAGGAATTTCAGATAATATCAATTCTTTAATTACAAAAACAAAAGATTTTTATAATAAATATATTAAAGCATAATACATAGTAGGTGGATGTAACGATGAAAAAGATATTTTCAATAAATTTTTTTATAAATGATAGTGGTTCTTATGGTTCGGTTACTGTTTTTTTGACAATGATTTTATTCCCTATGCTTCTTTTTATGATTACATTGACTGATTATGCAAAAATTACGGTAGCAAAAAATCAAATTTCTAATGCAGGGGAATTAACAATAAATGCAGCTCTTTCTTATTATGATGAATATTTAAAAGATATGTATGGATTATTTGCAGTGTCAAAGAGTACAGAAGATTTACAAGAAAATTTAGAGAATTATTTTACAATGACATTAGAGGGTGTCGGAGTTGATGAAAATTCAATTTTTTTAAAAGAGCTTCAAAGTATTTTTTCTAGTTCAGAAGATAAAAAGGAAGCATATACTAGCTTAATTCATCTAAAAAATCAGAAATTTTCTTTAAAAAGTGTAGAAGGAGCTAATTTAACAAATACATCTATATTAAATAATCAAATTATGGATTATATGGAATATAGAGGACCACTTGTTATAGCAGGAGGCATATTAGATAAAATTTCTGCCTTTAGAAATTTAAAAAATGAAACAAAAGCCGCACAAGATAAAGTGAATTATGAAAAAAAATTAAGCGATATAGAAAAGCTATGCAAAGAAGCATATCAGGCAATTAATGATTATAATACAAAATTAGATATAATTTCACAAGAACAATTAAGTCAAAAAATTGAACAGATAAATGAAAGTTATCAGGAAGCTGTTAGATATATCTTCTTAATTGAAAAAAATGAAAATGCCAAACCAATAAAGATAGAAAAGGAAGAAAATATATCCGAGTCAGATTTAGAGTTACTTTATGAAAAATTAAATAAATTATTAAGGGAAGGACATTATTATAATGAACTTTTAGTATTAAATAATGTTAAAATAAATGTGAATCAAAATGCTGCAAAATCAGCAGAGTATTTGTATCAGTATAATATAACAGTAAATGCTTTTAATGAAAGTGATATTTATGGATATGGAAATGCACTAGAAAAAATATTAGAAAATAAGAAAAAAGAAATAAATAACAAAATAAAAGAATTTCAAGAAAAAGAAAAAGATATTTTATCAGAAATAGAAAAAACAGATAAAAGTATAAAACAGATAATAAAGGAATTAAAAGAAAATATTTTCCAAGACAGTGATTATAATAAAACATTAGATAAATTTAGTAAAAATTATACTAAATGGAAAAATTCAGATACAATAAAAGATAGAAAGAAAGAATTAAAAAAGAGTGTGGAAGATTATTATAATGAAATGAAAAAGGCGGAAAATTTTGATATAGATAAGATAGAAGAAGATAAGAAAAATACTATAGAGAAAATAGAAAATAATTTTAATGAAAATAGTCTTTTTAATTTATTAGATAAAAGGGTATATAAATTTATAGAATCAGGAAAAATAAAAAGTCAAATTAATTCTAAACAAGAAGAATTAGATGAAAAAAATTCTGTTGGAAATAAATATATAGAACTTTTAAATATATTTAAACAAAATTATAATTATTTTACTAATAAAGGGGAACATTATGAAATAGCAAATTTATTATATGATGGTAAAGATAAAGTAAAAGATTTAATTAAACAAGGAAATACAGCAAGAAATATATTAAAAGGGGAAGTTAAAGAAATATTAACTTCATGTGATACAGCAAAAAAAGCTGTTGATGATGTAATTAAAAAAATAAATGATTTGGAAGACAATAAAACAATATGGCAAAATGATATTAATAACTTATCAGGAGAAAGTAAAACTAGTATGCAATCTGATTTAGATGAAGAAGCTAATATGGATAAGGGACAAGCACAACAATGTTCTAATACATTAAAAGAACATAAAGAAATGTTAGAAACATTGAAAGTGAAGGTAGGGAATATTAAATTTAATCGCAAAGAAGTAGAAGATACAGCAGAAGCAGATAGTGAAAAAGAACTTTCATCAAGATGTGATATAGCAGATTGGTATTATAGTGAAAATATAAAAATAGAAAAAAATGTATATGAAAATTTAACACCAATAAAAATAAAAGAAGATAATGACGATTTTTATAAATATTTAAAAAATCTTGTAGATAATTTAGATAATTCAAAAGAGTCAGAAAAAAAGAAGTCAGCAAAAGAATTAAGAGATACTTTATTAAAAAATGATTCTGATTCTGGAGAAACATCAGATGATTCTATATCAGATAGTTCTGTATCAAGTTCTGACTCTTTTTTACCATCAAAGATAGAAGGAGTAGAAAAAGAAAAAGAAACAAAAAAAACAAGTGTAGATAAGGATAATAGTCAAAACTCTTTAGAAAGTGATACAGATTTATTAAAACTTTTAGTAAAAGAGATAGATTTAAAAAATTCGCTTAATGATGTTTATTTAACAGAATATATTATGAATATGTTTAGTTATCGTACTTATCATTTAAAAGAGGATGGAAGTAAAAAGAAAGAAGATGACTTAAAAACATTATCAAATTATGATTATAATAAACAGAGTATTTTATATAAAGCAGAAGCAGAATATGTTCTTTGGGGAAAAGATACAGCAAAGCAAAATCAGAATGCAATGTATACTGCAATTTTTGGGGTACGTTTTTTAATGAATTCTATTTATGCATTAACAGATAGAGAAATCAATACAACAACACGTGCAACAGCAATTGCAATTGCTGGTTTTACTGGATTTGGTGTGCCTATCGTAAAAACTGTTTTAGATTTAGGACTTGCGTTATTAGAAACAAAATCAGATATGGATGATTTAATTGAAGGAAAAGATGTTGTAATTTATAAAAATTCTTCTACATGGAAATATAGTATTCAAGGAGCGGCAAATACAGTTAAGAATGAGGTAGTAAAAACAGTTGCTCAAACAATGGCTTCTCTTGCAATGGATAAATTACAAGAATGTGCCAATGAACAATTAGATAGGGTGACAAATGATTATATTAACCCCTATTTGGAAGAAATGACAGGAAATGCTATTGATGGAATTATTAATACAGTAACAAAAAGAATAGAAAGTAAGTTATCAGCTATTTCTATTGGAGATTTTGCATCTGATGATGAAATAAAGCAGAATATAGAACAATGGATTTTAGATTTTAAATCAAATTTAGGAGTTCCTGATACAGAGCCCAATAAAAGTAAAGTGTCAGATTATATTCTTTATATTTCTTATCAAAAAATAAATACAAATGAATTTAAAGAAAAAATGGCAAATAAAGTAATTGAATTGCGTGATAAAGCGGATCAAACAATTGATCAAAAAATAGAGGAATATACAGAAAAAATTGAAAATTATGTAATTAAGGATTTATGTAAAATTGAAAAGGATGAAAACACAGGAAAATATAAAAAAGTCTTTGGAAAAGATATTTCGGAGCTTATTGGCAGTGCAACTTCTAAAGTAAAAGATGAAATTAAAAATATTGCTGCTGAAAAGACTTCTCAAGCAAAGGAAAAAATTAATGATAAAATTGCTGAATATTGTGATAAACTCCCAACAAGTAAATCAAATGCAGAAGGACTCTCTATTATAAAAACAACAAATAAATCAGCGGCAAAAACATTAACAATGAATTATAAGGAATATTTAACAATGTTTTTATTATTAACTGGATTAACAAAGAGTTCCTATGATGCACATTTAATTAGAATGGCTGATTTGATTCAAATCAATATTGTACAAAAGAAAAAAAATGATGGAATACAAACAGCGTTTACTATGTTAGATTCTAATACACATTTTAAGGTAGATGCATTTGTAAGTGGAGGAACTATATTAGGAGGTAACTATTATTTACAAGAAAGCAATGGAATGTATGGAATTAGTTATATTGGAGTAGAAGGATATTAAATGGAGGAAAAATAAATATGGATTTAAAGCAGGAGAAAGGTTCTGCAACGATCGAGGCTACAATTGCTTTAACAGCGTTTATGTTTGCTATGACATCACTTATTATGTTAATTCAACTTGTAATGATACAAACGTTATTACAAAATGCAATTAATCAAACAGCAAAAGAAATATCTCAAGATACTTATTTATATAAAGCATTTGGTCTTTTAAATGTAAAACAGGATACATCAGAATCAAATGAACAAATTTCAAAAAGTATTAATAAGACACAAGAAGATTTAAAAACTTTACTTTCTGCTTTTTTAGATGGGAGCGATATATCTGAAGTGAATGAAGATATTGACACACAATTTCAATGTATTAAAAATAATTTGGCATCAGGAGCAGTTTATATGGGATTTCGTGGTATTGAAAATATTATATGTAACAATATTTTTAAAAAATATGTTACGGCAGACGGAAATAAAAATACAGCAGATATTAATTTAAAAAGATATCATATTATTGGTGGATGTTCAGGACTTGATTTTTCATCTTCTAAAGTGTTGGATGATAAGGAAAATATTATTTTAATTGTGAAATATTCTGTAAAGGTATTTAGTCCATTAGGCGGATTTCGAGAAGTAAGATGCAGGCAGGTGGCTTCTACAAGAGGATGGGTTGGCAGTAATGAAAAAAAATCGTAAAGTAATTTTTTCTGTTTTTTTATGTTTAGTAGGAACAATTTTATTTTATATATATATGTATAATCAAAATAATTCAATGTTAAAAATAATCAAATTTTTATTACTTTCTTATATTCTTTTTTATCTTGCTTGGATGGATATTAAAACAAGAAAAATAGGTAATAAGTTCATTTTATTATTAATAATGATACGTTTTATTTTTTTATTTATAGAAACAATGTTGGAACGTTCCTTTTTATTTTATAATTTATATCTTATGTTTATTGGATGCTTAATTGGTGGTGGTATTTTATTAATTTGTAGAATGATAGTTAAGAACAGTATTGGTATGGGTGATATAAAATTATTTGGAGTTTTGGGTATGTATTTTGGATATGATATTTTATATGTTATGTTTTTTTCTTTCTTATGTTCAGCGTTATATAGTTTTCTTATGATAATAAGAAAGAAAAAGAGTAGGAAGGATACTATACCATTAGCACCTTTTGTATTTTTAGGAACAATTTTAGAATTAATAGTTGTATGAAATATAAACAAAAAAATAAATTATGGTAGTGTCAAGTAATCTATGAAAAACCGAGCCGAAAAAATAGGCTCAAATGAACCTTGAAAACTGTAGATTTTGACTCCGATAAGCTCTCCTAGGACTTAGGGCGTTGCCCTAAGAACCCACAAGGGACCAGTCCCTTGACCCA
>CAJTJZ010000024.1:0-226 GCA_910576895.1 uncultured Lachnospiraceae bacterium
CCCTACCTCTGGTATCGAAAAGCCCCGCATTTGGATACCAGCATGTTCTTGTCATCCATGACATGCGATATGGTATTAGATGCTGCGTACAGGCTATCATGCCCTACACCTAACCGATATCACAACCGTAAAACAATATGTCTTCTGGATCTGATATAGATATCGGAAAAATTTTTCAAATGCTTTAGCTATTCTTTGCAATAAATTCGTAAGAAAAGCTGCCACA
>CAJTJZ010000024.1:236-47932 GCA_910576895.1 uncultured Lachnospiraceae bacterium
TATCTTTCCATAAATTACATTTACGGGGACTTAGATCTGTGTTTAAAGAAAATGAAACTTTACTGATAAAAAAATTAATTTTCTATCAGTGCAATACCTTTTCTTTTTGTTACTGTATATATTATCGGCATGGGAAAAAAAACCATTAGCCTTTTTCTGTAAGAAAGCCTGCCACGCAGCGTAAGAAAAGCTGCCACATCTTTAACACAATGCTTTACTTTTTATATACTAATGCTGTTTCTAGTTTTTCTACCACTTCTTCTCCTAAGAAATGTTTTACAATTGCAAGTCCAAATGGAATTGCTGTTCCCATACCTCTGCTAGTGATTACATTTTTATCTACTGCCACTTCATCAAATACAACATTTGCTCCTTTTAGTTTTTCTTCAAATCCCGGATGACAAGCCGCTGTTAAACCTTGCAAAATATCATTTTCTCCTAAAACTCCCGGTGCTGCACAAATAGCACCTATCATTTTCCCTTCCTTATGGAACTCCTTTAATTGTTCTACTAATGGTTTATAATCTGCTAAATTTGTCGTTCCCGGCATTCCACCCGGAAGAATTATCATATCTGCTTGTGAAAAGTTTACTTCATCAAATAATTTATCTGCAATCACAGTAATTCCATGTGAACCCTCTACTTCCTTTTCTTCCATAATAGATACCATAATGCAGCCAAGCTTAGAACGGCGTAGAATATCTACAACTGCCAATGCCTCTACTTCTTCAAATCCTTTTGCTAAAAATAAGTAAATATTTTTTTCCATTTCTTCTCCCTTCTTAACTTTTATGACTAAAAATTGTGCAATTATTGAATATTTTCTATATAATAACATATTTCATAAAAAATGTCACGTTTTCCATAAGAAAAATAAAAATTCTAACTACATTGAAAAAATAGACCTATTATAATATAAGTACTAAATTATTTCTATTTATAAATATTTCATATATTGACATAAAAAAGCCCACCTTAGTTTCCTAAGATGAGCTTTTTATATCCACTCCAAAATCTCTATATACTATCAACATTATCTTTTTAAAAAGCTTCTATTAATAGTTTAAGATTCCTTCCTCGAATGCAGTCGACGGGACTTGAACCCGAACGAGCACAATGCTCACTAGATCCTTAGTCTAGCGCGTATGCCAATTCCGCCACGACTGCTTATCAATCCATTCAGCTTTTTGACCACCGAACGGATCTTATTATACATGACGAGATATATCCTGTCAAGTATTTTTTTATTTCTTTTTCACTGTTACAATGCAAGTAAACAGTTTTCCTTTTACTTTTGCACGAATCTTTGCCGTTCCGACTTTTTTCCCTTTTACAACACCTTTTTTTGTAACAGTAGCTACTGTTTTCTTTGTTGACTTCCAAGTCACCTTTGCTTTTGCACCTATACCATTCATTTTCAATTTTGTTTTTTGACCCACTTTTAATTTCAATTTTGTTTTATTGATTTTCATTACACTATTATCATTTTTTTCTTCTTCCACATCATCTTTCACAGATACATTATTACCTGCTTTGCTATCTGCTTTAAAAGTAATTTCTTCTTCTTCTGCATATTCCTCTGCTGCACTTCCTGCTATTCCTATAATTACAAGATTTGGTGAGCAATTATAACAAATACTTGTTCCAAACTGCGTAACAGATGCAGGAATTGTAATAGAAGAAAGTGCAGTACAATCTGTAAACGCATCTGCACCAATTTCTGTAACACCTTTTGCAATTACTACCTTTTTTAAAGATGAATTAGCAGAAAAAGCATTTGTACCAATACTAGATACATTTGATGGAATCACTAATGTTTTTAATCCACATTCATTAAAGGCAAAATTTCCAATTTCTGTAATAGAAGTTGGAATTGTAGCTTCTGTCAAAGAAGAACAACAATTAAATGCATATTCTGAAATTGTTTTTACCCCTTTATTTAATACTACTTTTTTTAAAGAAGTACAATCTTCACAAAGATTCTCTGGAATCATAGCAACACTTCCCGGAATTTCCAATGATGTTAAAGAAGTACATTCTGCAAAAGAATATCCGCCAATACTAGTAAGTGTTTTTGGAAGTTCCACTGTTGTTAATGCTTCACAGCCGCTAAATACTTCTTCTCCTATGGTAACAGCTCCCTTAATAGTAACCTTTTTTAAGGATTCACAACCATAAAAAGCACCATTACCAATTGTTTTTACTGATTTTGGTATTGTCACATTTACTAATTCATTGCTTCCATAAAAAGCTTCTTCTGCAATTTCTGTTACATTTGATGGAACGGTAAAACTTGTTGCTGATCCAATATAACTATAAAAGACACCATCTTCAATAATATATTCATCATTTTCTTCTTCCTCTGCTTCCCCTTCTTCTGCCTGTACCTGTACAATAGAAATAGGCACAATGGTACTAGCAGCAAGGCAGCCTGCCACTGTTGTAATTCCAAGCATATGAAGTTGCAATGATATTTTTTTCCATAAGGTTTTCTTTTTCATATTTTTTTCATAACTCCTTTCTTATTCTGCATTTTTACATTTCTTATCAAAATTGAAAACATACCATACTATGATATTATTTATGGATCTTCGAAAAAATTTTATAGATCTATTTTCCAAGCCATCTTAATTTACAATTTATATCATATTGCGAAACTATGTCAAAACTACGACAAGAAATTACTTCTTTCTATTATTTAAAAATATAAAACTAAAAATCAATTTGCCCTATCTTTTCAAAAGAAAAAGGAGCTGCTTTATTAAGTAATTAACATAGAAGATATCGCTTTTTCTTTTTTGCTATCTTGTCATGCCTTACTTAAATTAACAACTCCTTTATTGTTTGCTTTCTGCTTCTGTTTTCTATTTCGCTTTTGCAGATAGTCTTGCCTATGCAAGTTTTGCCTTTGCTGCTTCTGCTACTGCTTTAAATCCTTCTGGATCATTAATTGCCATTTCTGCTAACATCTTTCTATTTAAATCAATACCAGCAAGTTTTAAACCATACATAAGCTTACTATAAGATAAGCCATTGATACGTGCTGCTGCATTGATACGGGAAATCCACAATCTGCGAAATTGTCTTTTTCTTTGCTTTCTTCCTTTATAGGATTCTGCCATAGCACGCATTACTGATTGTTTTGCAACACGATATTGCTTAGAACGTGCTCCACGATACCCCTTTGCTAATTTTAAAATTTTATTATGCTTTTTCTTTGCATTTAAACCGCCTTTTACTCTTGCCATTTTTTCCTCCATTCTGCCTGCACGCTTCTAATTTCCTATCAGGCAATTTTTAAGTTAAAACAGATAGTGATTTATAGTTATTCTACTATCTGTTTTGCTACTTGTTTTTAATCTCATTTCATAACAAATTAGTAAGGAAACCCTTTTCGTAATGGGTATTTCAAAATCATTACAGATATGGCATAATCTTTTTCATTGTTTTTACATTTGAAGCATCTGTAATCGTAGCTTTCCTTAAATTTCTCTTTCTTTTTGTTGTTTTCTTTGTAAGAATGTGACTCTTATATGCCTTCATTCTCTTCAATTTGCCTGTTCCTGTAAGCTTGAAACGCTTTGCAGCTGCTTTTTTTGTTTTCATTTTGGCCATGATGTTACCTCCTTGTATTATCTTATATTGTTATTCAATTTATATCTAATATGGAAAATATTCCCATTTACTACTGCTGATACTTAAAAGCAATAAGTAAGTGCATACAATAAATAATGTTATTGCTTAATATTATTGCTCTCTAACGTTTCTCTCCAAGGAACATAATCATGCTTCTTCCTTCCAGTTTTGCAGGTTTTTCAATAACTGCAACATCAGAAAGCTTTTCATAAAAATCATCTAAAATCTGTTTTGTCATATTGATATGTGCCATTTCTCTGCCTCGAAAACGAAGTGCCACTTTGACTTTATCTCCTTTTGTAATAAATTTTCGTGCTTGATTTGCTTTTGTATTTAAGTCATTTGCATCAATATTTGGCGACATACGAATTTCTTTTACATCTGTCACTCTTTGTTTTTTCTTTGCCTCTTTGTCCTTACGAGCAAGTTCATAACGGTATTTCCCATAATCCACAATTTTGCAGACAGGCGGTTTTGCTGCTGGAGCAATCTTTACTAAATCAAGTCCTGTTTCTTTTGCAATTTTCATTGCATCTCTTGCTGACATAATTCCAAGCTGATCGCCATTTTCTCCAATCAGGCGGATTTCTCTGTCACGAATTTGTTCGTTGATCATTAACTCGCTAATAATTTGCACCCCCATATAATGATAAAACTAAGTCACGCCTTAAGATCTAATAATCTTTGCGAACCTAACAAAATAGGTCACGTTTGCTTTGCAAATATGACAAGACATGTCATGATTACAAAGCAAACATGACAAATAAAAAATGGATACGCATGGTATCCACTATAAATAATCAAAAGCAAAAACTATCAATCAGTCAAACAAATTATATTTAAAAAAATAAGTATCTTATTTTTTCTAATTATCTATATGTTTAACTGAAATTGAACATTCTGATCTAATATTAACCCAAGACATAGATAAAGATATAAAATTTATAATTCTTTTTTATGCTAAGGTGAGAGTGGATACTCTGCTTTCTTTTTATGAGCAATAGCTCACGACAGTTTATGATATCATATAATATCTTCCATGTCAAGAAATTTTTTAAACGATTTTTTAAATCTTTTCAAAACATCAAATATTTTTTCCTATTGGAAGATAAATAGAGAAACAAGTTCCTTCTCCTTTTTTAGAATTTAATAAAATATATCCTCCCTGCATAGTGACAATTTTTCTAGCAAGATATAGTCCAATACCAATTCCTTCTATATCATGTACTTCTTCTTCTCGATAAAACCTCTGAAAAATAGCTCCTTGATTTTTTTCTTCAATACCAATTCCATTATCAGCAATATCAATTCTTGCATATAATTCTTGTTCTAAAACAGAGATTTTTATTTTTCCAGATTCTCTTGTATATTTCACTGCATTATCTAAAATATTAAAAAAAACTTCCTCTGTCCATTTCCTATCGTGAAAAATATATAATTCCTCTGAACATTCTACCATAATTTCTATTTCTTTATTTTCTGCTTTCCTATAAACTTGCCCTACAGCTCCCGCCAATGTTTCCAATAAATTAGAGTTTCTTATTTGCAGTTCCATCACTCCTGTTTCCAATCTAGAGGCTTTTATCATAGACTCTATCAAAAAATCTAATTTATTTAATTGCACTCCTATTGTATGCAAACATTCCTCTTGTTGTTTTTGTGTCAGTTTATGTTCTTGCATTGTTTCCTCAATAAGTTTAAGATTTGCCATTGGTGTCTTTGTCTGATGAGAAATATCTGTAATTAATTTCAAAAGCTCCTTTTTTTCTTTTTTTATTTCTTCCCGATTTTGCTGCATTATATGGTAAAGCTTTGTCATTCTATGTCCAATATGATCAAAGATAGAATCTTCCTTCCATAAAATTTCTGAAACTTCCTTATCCTTTTGTATCCTATCCATCATATCACCAATTCTTTTTGCAAACAGCCCCAACTCTTTTTGCAATACTATTGAATAAAGAAAAAACCAAAATAGAAAACTTCCATATAAGATAATCCCTTGTAAAAATATCATGAAATCTTTGTCTTTTTGTAAAAAATAACCAATAGTACATAAAAGAAGTACTGATAATAGCATTCCAAATGAAATAAAAATATTGATACTTATTATTTTTTTCTTTTCCATAATTATGTCATTCCTTGAAGATCATTTTTTGTATTTTATTTTATAATTAAAATTATTATTTTCCTCGTTTTATCATATCATTCCTTAAAATACGATAGAAAGCTGCTGTTGCTGGAACACCAACTAACATTCCAAAAATTCCAAATAAACTACCACCAATTGTTACTGCTGTTAATACCCAAATTCCCGGCAATCCAATGGAAGTTCCTACTACTTTTGGATAAATTAAATTTCCTTCCAATTGCTGCAACACTACAATAAAAACAAGAAATAAAGCTGCTTTTATTGGTGATACTGTTAAAATCATAAAAGCTCCAACACCTGCTCCAATATAAGCACCTGCTACTGGAATTAATGCTGTAAATCCAATCAATGCACCTATCATAGAGGCATATGGAAACTGAAAAATCATCATACCAACAGCACAGAGTGTTCCAAGAATCACTGCCTCAATGCATTGTCCTACAATATATTTATGAAAACAATCATCTAAAATTTCTAATACATAATAAATTTTTTGATTCCAGCTCTCTTTAAGATAACTTTTTAATACTTTTTTTGCTTGTACCCTTAATCTATCTTTTCCAAATAGAAGATAAATAGAAAAAATAAAACTAAGAAGAAAGGTAACAAGTGCCGAAAATACAGAAGATACTGCAGTTGCAACTGCTCCAAACATACTACTAACGCCTGTTGTTACTCCCTTTGCAATTTGCATAATGCGTTCCTGCCAATTGAAATCTTTTAAAGAGTTTTCTATACTTTTCGGTAAAAACTCAGCAATTGTCTGATCTTTTAAAAGATTATCAATTGCTTTTGGAACTTCTGCCGTAAGTAATTGAATACAAGCAATTAATTCTGGAACAACTAATCGAATAATAAATGTAACAATTCCAAGCAAAGTTAAAATTGCTGCTAACATACATACAAACCGTCTGCTTTTTATTACAAGTGTTGTTGTTTTTTTCGGAAAATAATAACGCTCATAAAACGCCATTAAAATATTTAATAAATAGGCAATAATACAGCCCAGTAATAAAGGCTTGGCTGCCCCTATTACAAGAAATAGTATATGAACTGCCGTTTCCCAGTAGTGAATACATAGAAACAATAAAAATATGCTAATTCCTATTTGCAGACAAGTTTTCCATTCTATTTTCACAATGAATCCCTCCATTTTGTATTGATATAAGAAAAAGCATTGCTACCTTCCGATTTTTCAATCCTGCAATAACAACGCTTTTTTAAAGAAAAGAATTTACTATTTTAAAGAATCTACTGCTGCTCTTTCTATGGAAAGTCCTTTTGTATAACGCTCAATAAAGATATCAAAGCCTTTCACATCTTCTGGATCTGGTTCCATTGTTTCACCCTGTTGGCCAGCAAATACTTTATTATTAAGATAATCGTCTAATGTCTCTCCATCTTCTTTATTTACCATATAAGATGCAAGCACAGCAATTCCCCAAGCTCCACCTTCTCCTGCTGTTTCCATAACCGTTACAGGTGCATTCATTGCTGCTGCAAGAAGTCCTTGTCCAACACCTTTTGTTTTAAATAGTCCTCCATGCCCATAAATCTTATCAAGTCCAACTTTTTCTTCTTTTAAAAGAATATCACATCCTATTTTTAGAGTACTTAAAGATGTCATTAAATTAACACGCATAAAGTTTGCAAGATTAAATTTACTTTCTGGTGTTCGCACAATAAGCGGACGGCCTTCTTCAAAGTTTGTAAGATGTTCTCCAGAGAAATAATTATATGCAAGCAAATTGCCACAATCCTTATCGCCTTCTAATGCTTTTCTATATAAAGTAGAAAATAGTTTATTCATATCTACTTCAATACCAAAGCTTTCCGAAAATTCCTTAAAAATATTTACCCATGCATTTAAATCAGAAGTACAGTTATTACAATGAACCATAGCAACTAAATTTCCTGTTGGTGTACATACTAAATCAATTTCTTCATATATTTTTGATAAATTTTTATCCAGTACGATATTTGCAAATACAGAAGTACCAGCAGAAACATTACAAGTACGTTTTGCAACACTATTGGTACAAACCATGCCTGTTTCTGCATCTCCTTCTGGCGGACACAATGGGATTCCTGCCTTTAAATTGCCAGAAACATCTAAAAGTTTTGCTCCTTCTTCTGTAAGTACACCTGCATCTTGTCCTGCCAGTAATACTTTTGGCAAAATATCATTCAATTTCCATGGAAGTTCTACATCTTTTGCAACAAGTTCATCAAATTTTGCAATCATTTCCTGATTATAATTTTTTGTATCGGTATCAATTGGGAACATACCTGATGCTTCCCCAATACCAAGCACTTTTTGTCCTGTCAGTTTCCAATGAATAAAGCCCTCTAATGTTGTAAAGAAATCAATCTTTGAAATATGTTCTTCTTCATTTAAAATCGCCTGATACAGATGTGCAATACTCCATCTTTGCGGAATATGATACTGAAAAACTTCGGTAAGCTTTTCGGAAGCTTTTTCTGTGATTGTATTTCTCCAAGTACGGAATGGCACTAACAATGTTCCTTCCTTATCAAATGGCATATATCCATGCATCATAGCAGAAAAGCCAATTGCCCCAACCGTTTCTAAAGTAACATCATATTTACTTTTTACATCCTCTGCCATCTTTGTATAGCTGTCCTGAAGTCCTGTCCAAATATCATCTTCGCTATAAGTCCAGATATTGTTTTCTAACCTATTTTCCCAATCATGTGCACCAGAAGCAATGGGTGCATTATCCTCTCCAACTAATACTGCTTTAATTCTAGTAGAGCCAAACTCAATTCCTAAAGCTGTTTTGCCACTTATAATGGCAGCTTTTACATCATTTGCTGTAAAACCCATAAATAAATCCTCCTTATATAAAAATTTGATATCTCTTACCAAGTATAGGCAACATTTATTTTGTATACTTTGCACAAATATCCACTTGATTTTTCATAGATTTTATTATATCCTACAACTGTAAAACTGTCAATCATAAATCATTTGAATTATCATTCGAATTATAAAAATAAACACAATTATCTTTTATATCGCCTTTTCTTTCTCTTTGTAGGCAAATTATTTTCTCTTCTATATGCTTGTATCTTTTCTGCAATTTCATTATAATCTCTTTGAAATAATTCCTCACTGATTTGTTCCTGTAATTGTTCTTCTGAAACCATCAATAAAATTTTTTCTATTACAAATAATTTGCTTTTTTCTTTATATTTTGGCATACGATTTAATTCTTGTATATGTACTAATTCCGGTCGCCATAAAAGAGAAAGTTTCTTTTTGATGTTTCTCTTTGGATTTTGCGAAGGTGTACGAAGAACATAGAAATCTAGCTTCTGTTCTATAAGTTCTACGGTAATAATTCCCCACCATTTTGATATATGTTCTTCAATATGCATTGCATGTCTTGTTCCTATTACAACATAATTATAATCAAAATATTGATTATAATCATAAACTTGCTTTTCTAGTCTTTTATAAGTATCTGCATCACTTTTAATTTCAATGCCATAAAGTGCATCTGGAACTACCATAACAACATCAGCACGTGATTTTCCTATCTGTTTTTCTTCTATAATCCTAATTTTCCCATAAATCATCTCTAAAAAATCAAATAAAGGTTCTCGAATATCTTTATCATATACCATAAATTTCCTTCCTTTTATCTCTTTTACATTTTATAGAATATTACGTAATCTTTCCATCATACGATCATATTGTTCTTTACTTTTATATGCTAAAAAAACCTTTTTAAAATTTTCTGTTGATAAGAAATATTCCAAATTCTGTAAATCATTTACAATTTTCTGATAAAACATACCATAGACTGTTTTCAGCATTTCTACTGTTTTATAAAATGTTAATCCTGTTGGAAAATATAAGCCACTTACAGACTTTCCTTTAAAACAGGAATCATGATCAAATAAGGGATATAACGATTTCATTTGGCGATTTACGGATAATATTCCAAAATTATCTCGATTTCTATCTGTATTTAAGGTAAGATAATCTAATATTTGCATCTTTATAAAATTAATTGGATCAATCTTCATAAAAAACTTATAATAATCACTTTCATATGTCATATTATGACTATTATAATAAGATAAAATATCTCTGCATGGTATCATTTCATTTGTTTCCGAAGTATGAATCCTACAAACAGAACAGTCCTTGTCATATATTTTCTTATATATATATTCATTACAATTTACCTTAAAAAATCGTGCAATAAAATATACTACAATTTCCGATGTAATTTCTTCCATAGTTTCATTTTTTAATAAAAGCACTCCTTGGCTACTTCTATAAAAACATTTTGCTTTTGTACCCTTTCCAGTCAATTCTCCTGTATAGATATTATCTCCTAAGATATCATTTGTAAGACTGTCCAACTTTCCAGTAAGTGCTACTTTTGCAATATTAACGGAAAATTCATTTTGATATAAATTAATTTTTCCCCAAGTTTCTTCAGAATCTACACTACTAATCCAATAATTATCCCGAAAACTTAATGCATGGCTTAAAATACCAATAATAACATCATTTTGTTCATCAATTTTACAGGCTGTTAATAATTCTTTACAATGTTTCCTGCCTGCCATTAGGATTCGTTCGGAACAAAACTGTCTAATTAAATCAAATTCTATTTGCTCTTTATTTTGCATAGAAATTGGTAACAATTCCTGATGCACAATATGAATCGACTTATCTTTCATTTGAAATGTAAATACTATTGTATCTTTATATTTTAAGCAATACTCTTTATTATAAAAAAGTTCAAGATGCATCAAACCCCCACCTTACCTAAGAAAATATATCCATACTGATTTTTTAAAAACCCACAGATTATGACTAAAATCAAAACCTGTGGGTTATTACATAAAGGTATGCCCTTGCATGACAATACTTTCTCCTAATATTTTCCCATATTGCCGTCCTATATATAGCTTCTGCCACTTTTCATCGTGGTTCTCCACTTATAGTAATTGCTATAAAATTAAACATATGTAACTTTGTTGTACCAAGTAAAAAGCAAATAATCTTTCTTTTTTAAACCTTTAAATTAAAATGACCAATTAATTCCTCTAAGTTCTCCGATTGTGCAGCAAGTTCTTCACTTGTAGCAGAACTTTCTTCTGCGGCAGCAGAATTGCTTTGAATAACTTCTGAAATTTGTTCTACACCCATTTCCAGTTGTTTCATTGTTTCTGCTTGAGCAATGGACAAAGAACTAATTTCTTTTGTTGAAGTTGCAAGCAACTTAATTCCCTCAATTACTTCTTCAATTGCCTCTGTTGTTTTTGCTGTAATTTCATTTCCCTGTTCAATTTCTTGAATTGAATTTTGAATTAAATTCTTTGTATTTACTGCAGAAGCAGAACTGTCTGCTGCAAGCCGTCCTATTTGATCTGCTACAACAGCAAAACCTTTTCCAGCTTCTCCTGCACGTGCTGCTTCAATGGAAGCATTTAATGATAAAAGATTTGTTTGAGAAGCAATATCCTCAATCTCAGCAATAATATTTGCAATTTCCTTTGAAGTTTCATTTATTCTTGCCATAGCCTGATTTAACTTCTTAATATCTTCGCTGCTGCTTTCTGCTTTTAACTCAAAATCTTTTGCACTCATATAGGAAAGATTTGCTTTTTCCGAACTACTAACGGTTGTTTCTGTAATATTTTGAATCGTTGCTGTCAATTCTTCTACAGAAGCAGATTGATCGGTTGCACCTTCTGCTAAAGACTGTGCATTCTCCGACATTTGAGAAGCACCTAATGCAACTTGATTGGATGCTTCACTAATTTTTCCAAGTGTTTCACTAAGAGAATTGCTAATGGTCTCAGAGGCATCTTCTAATGCTTTAAAATCTCCATCAAAATCAACATTAGAAACAACATTGAAATTTCCATTTCCAAATTCACCAAAAATTCTAGTTAGTTCTGCAATATAACTTTTTAACTTTCCTACTGCTTCTTTAAAGGAATCTGTCATTTCACCAATTTCATCTGGATACATAGCTTCTACTTGAACATCCAAATTTCCTTTTGCAAGCTGTGCCGTTGCATCTTTGATATTCTTAATAGGCTCTGAAAATAGCTTTGCAACAAAACCAGCAAGTCGTACTGAAATACCAATAGAAATAATAATTACAATAACCATAATAATTGCACAAACATAAGTCTCTACTGTCATAAAACTAGCAGCCTTATTTCCCATATCTACATTCAAATCAATTAAATTTTGTACTGCACTTGTTAATTCCTTTAAAATAGGTTTTCCCTCTACAAGCAAAAGGTCTAATGCCTCCTCTGCTTGATTATTCATTGCATATGTTTTTGTTCTATCAAAAACTTCTCGATATTCCGTAAGCCTTTGCTCAATAGTTGCAATATATTCTACTTCCTTTTCTGTATTACAATGTTTTTTTAAAGTAGCAAATGCAGCATCTGTTTTTTCTTTAACATCAGAATATTCTTCATCTGCTTCCTTCATCTCTGTTTCGTCAGTTAAAAGGATTAATTCCCTGATAATTGTTGGCTCTTTATTTAGATAGGTACTAAAAATACCAATCTCTCCCTGTGAAAAGCCGTTTGTCACCAAAACATCACTATAACTAAAATTGCTGTAAAGTAAAACAATTAAACCCAACACCCCCGCAATACTTGAAATTACTACTGTTAGTATAAAGCAAAATTTCAATTTCTTTTCTACTTTCATTTCTTTGATTTTTTCCAGCATAATTTTATTGTCCTCCCTTAAACAATTTGACAATTTGTTGTTTTTTTGCTTCTTCATGGATTTCAACACTTACATTATTTATCTTTCAAGGTACGGCTACAAAAAGAAGCCATATCAAATCTTATGTCTTCCCTTCACAATAAAACCATTATAAGACTTTTATCATTTTTTGACAATAGCCAATTTCGTAGGAAAACATAATAAAAAGATGAAAAATTTGGCTATTTTTCTATTTTATGGAAAAAACTGTCGCTTCCTTATCCGTACCATCTGTAAGACATAAGATATTATCTTTCATTGTTAGATACATTTCTTGCTGCGAAACACTTTCAAAAGAAATCGTATTCTCCTTTCCATTAAGTCCCTTTCTTGTTCGGAATGTCTGTTTTTTTGCTGTATCCTCCGAGGCATCGATATCTTGTGCAAGTGTTACGGTTTTATCTTCATTTGCTGTAATATAAAGACCCGGTTTATTTTCTGACTGAATAGAAATATAGGCAGCTTTTGATGTATCTGCTTTTCCTGCTGTAATTACCCATTCCTTGTCCTGCTCTACATCACTTAAATTGCTGCCAAGTTCAATATCTGTATATGGATAGTCATTATCTGCACTAGAATTTAGAAAGGGTTTATGACTTATATATTCCTCTCCCTGATAAATAGAAAAGACAGCCCCTCCAAGCCCCGATGCTGTTTCTTGTATTGCTTCTATACTTCCATCTTCATTAAAATGAAGTTCTGTAATACAAGGTGTTCTACGATATCCATTTCCACCCGGAAGCGAACCATTATGATAAATAAAATATGTTTTTCCCTGAAAATCAAAAACGGCCATATGATTTGTATTTGATGTTGCTGTTGGCATCATTAAAACTTTGCCAAATTTCCACTTACCTTCTAATAAATTCTCTGTTGTGGCATATGCCATTTTTTCTCTCCATCCATTTGCATAAAATAAATAATATGGTCCATAATACTTGCCATTTTCATCTGTTCTTCGGTATAGCCATGGAGCTTCTGTAAAAGAATTAATTCCATCTCCCTGTGCTAATATATCTGCTTTCTCAGCGGAATAACCACAAGTAATCTTTCCATCTCCATTTAAGTCTTTTACTGATATCATATCTTCATTTAATTCGCAAAGATAAAATCTTCCATTTCCCCATGCAAGATACCGATGTTCTTCGCCACTATCATCGGTTTCTACCCATACAGTCGGATCAATATCATTCCAATTACTTGTTTGCGGTTCTGTCAATGTTCCTTTTACTAATGGTTCACCCTTATCATGAAATGGTCCTGTTGGACTATCAGAAACAGCAACTCCAATTGACATTTTACCAGCAGATGTTTTATCCCAAGTGCAATAATAAAGATAATATTGATCCTTTTCCTTCTTAGAATCATAATGCTTTGCTACTTGGCTTGCCCATGCAGAAGTAGAACCTGTTGCCCATGAAATGCTTTTTGTATCTGCCTTCATAATGGATCCTTCATATTCCCAGTGTTCTAAATCCTTTGTAGAATAACAAACCCATTCTCGCATAACATAAATTGCCTTTTTTACTTCTTCATCACTGGAAGCATCCTGTCCCGTATATAAATAAATTGTATCCTTATCTACAAGTACTGCTGGATCGCCTCCATATTGCCATGCACCATTTTCATCTTGTCCTGTAATTGGATTATATTGCAAACTTCTTTTTATAGCTACCTCATCTTCTTCTAAAGAACCCTCTGGAAGTTCTGTCTTTTTTTCTATATTCTCATCTTTCATTTTCTCTATTTCTTCTTTTGTTTCTGTTTCCTTTTCTTTTTTCTGCTCAACTTCCTTTTCTTGCTTTTGATTATTTTGTTCTTTTTCTGTCAATCCACATGATGTTTGACATACCATACATAAAATACAAAGACTTATCATTATTTTTTTCTTTCTCATTTTTTCCTCCCAATATCCAATAATACTACTTATTTGTAATTTTCAATTCTTAATTCTTTTTCTATACTCTGAAGGCGAAAGTCCCTTTTGTTTTTTAAAGATTCTGCTAAAATATAAAGGATTTTCATATCCTACAATATTGCTAATTTCTGCTATATTATACTCTGTTGTTTCCAATAAATTTTCTGCATTTGTAATTCTTAAAGACAGGACATACTGCATTGGTGTAAATCCTGTATATTTTTTAAAATTTTGAATAAACCAGCTTACACTCATATGATGCGAAATAGCATATGCTTCAATACTAATTTCTTTCTGATAATACTCACTAAAATAAGAAATAGCATCTTCCATTTCCTTTGTAACAAAGCCATCTCGAATTTTTTTCTCACTATTTCTTTTTCTATGAATCAATATCAATAATTGATAAAGTAACATAGATAACAATTCCTGATAATGCTCCTTACACATTTGTAGTTTCTGTATCATTTCCTGAAAAATTCTGCGGTATTCTAAAGAAGTTCCACTGTAAAAAACTTTTGTCTTATCTTCCATTCCATATTGTCTTAAAATATTTTTTACATTATTTCCAGTAAAATGAACCCAGTATACCTCTGTGTTATCTATGCCATAATACTCATATCGCTGTACTTCCTTTGGTCTATACAAAACCATATGACCAGCAGAAACAATTTCTTCTTTTCCATCAAAATAAAAATGTGCAAGTCCCGCTGCAATATAGATTAATTGATAATCAATTCTGCCACGTGGTCGATAAGTAGGCAGCCTTGGTCTTGTATACAACCTATATGTACCACAGCTTCCTACAATCAATGGTTTGCTTTTATCTTTAAAATCAATCCTTGAATTATGAAGATATGCTGAATTTATATACATTTACCCTTCTCCTTTCTTTCTTATTTTTTAATAGTAATAGATATCTGCTTTCCAAACTTTTATGCAATTTTTCTGCCATTTTTTTCTATCTCTTAAGATAGCTTTATATAAAATGCACATAAATTTTGGTAAAAGATAGACTTATTGTATCATTTTGTGCATATTTTGTCTAATATAAGTTATGGCTTTTTAGCACTTTTTTTCTTATAATACAAAAAATTAAAAGAAAAGGGGTGTGTTCTATGATATTACCAAATTACTATGAAGATTTACATACTTTGCATGTTCAAACTATGCCAGAAAGAGCCTACTATATTCCGTCTTCTTTTAATATGGGCTGCCTTGTACATAACCGAACAGATTCTGACCGTTTTGAACTTCTAAATGGCAATTGGAATTTTCGGTATTATGAGAGTATTTATGATTTAGAAGATAATTTTCTAAAACAATGTTTTATTTCCTCCGATTTTAAAACAATTCCAGTTCCCAGCGTATGGCAAAATCATGGTTATGGCTTCCATCAATATATAAATATTCGATATCCATTTCCATTTGATCCACCTTATGTTCCAATCGACAATCCATGTGGTGTTTACTTTTTGGAATTTGATTATCAAAAGGATTGTATTGCAGGAAATGCTTACTTAAACTTTGAAGGGGTTGATTCCTGCTTTTATGTCTTTCTTAATGATTCTTTTGTTGGTTATAGCCAAATCAGCCATGCTATAAGTGAATTTGATGTTACAAACTATCTTACTAATGGAAAAAATCAACTCGTGGTACTTGTACTTCAATATTGTGATGGCAGCTATTTAGAAGATCAAGATAAATTCCGAATGAGTGGAATTTTTCGTGATGTTTATCTTTTAAAACGTCCTGAAAATTTTGTATTTGATTATTTTATTACAACAAGAAATACAAAGAAAAAAGCATATATTACAGTTAAACTTAGATACCTTGATACACTTCTTCCAACAACACTCATTCTCTATGATAAGAATGGAACTAAAATTGCAACAACTTCTCTTTCTATTACAGATTCTTCCAAAGAAGAAAAAGAGGCAAGTCTTACTATAGAAGTTTCTAATCCAAACTTATGGAATCCAGAACTTCCTTATCTCTATACTTTGGAAATAAAAACAGAAAAAGAAACCATTATTGATCGTATTGGTATTCGCTCGATTGCATGCCATAACCATATTGTTACCTTAAATGAAATTCCCATTAAATTTCATGGTGTCAATCGTCATGACAGTGATCCTATCAATGGTTTTACAATTACTATCGAGCAAATAAAAAAAGATCTTACTTTAATGAAACAGCACAATTTTAATGCTATCCGCACAAGTCATTATCCAAATGCACCTTTTTTCTACCAATTATGCGATGAATACGGATTTCTTGTTATTGATGAAGCAGATGTAGAAGCTCATGGAGCATTAGAACTTTTTTATCAAGATAACAGTCAAAAAAATAAAGATAGACTTTGGAATGGCCCGATTGCCGATAATCCTGAATTTACAGAAGCGATTCTTGATAGAGTAAAAAAATGTGTTCATCGAGATAAAAACCGCCCATCAATTGTTATCTGGTCTATGGGAAATGAATGTGCTTATGGCTGTACCTTTGAAACTGCCTTAGAATGGACAAAAAACTTTGATCCGCAGCGATTAACTCATTATGAAAGTGCTTTTTATCATAATGATGATAGAGCTTATGATTTTTCCAATATTGATTTATATAGTAGAATGTATCCTTCTTTAGAAGAAATAACCTATTATTTAGAACATAATCCAAAAAAACCCCTTCTTTTATGTGAATATTGTCATTCTATGGGAAATGGTCCGGGGGATTTGGAAGATTATTTCCAACTATTTGAACGCTATCCTATGGCTTGCGGCGGTTTTGTTTGGGAATGGTGTGATCATGCAGTTTATAAAGGAAAAGCAGAAAATGGAAAAGCTATCTATTATTATGGTGGTGATCATGGAGAAAGCATTCATGATGGAAACTTTTGTATAGATGGACTTGTCTATCCTAATAGAACAAGTCATACAGGATTATTAGAATATAAAAATATTCATCGTCCTGCCAGAGTCCTTTCCTATCAACAAAAAGAACAAACACTTATGATTCATAATTATATGGATTTTACAAATTTAAAAGATTATATCACGCTTCTATATGAACTTTGTTGTGATGGTACTGTTATCAAAACAGGAAACATAAAAATTGGAAGCATTGCAAGTCATAAAACGGAAATCATTCCTTTTTCTTGCCCTGTTCCAGAAAAGGGAAGAATTTATTTAAAAATTTATTATCACTTAAAACAGGAAACTGCACTTCTTCCAAAAGGATATTGTTTAGGTTTTGATGAACTTTTTCTTTCTAATCAAGACAGCAGAAATCAAATTTGCCTTTCTATATTAGAAACAAAAACAAAAGCTATGAAAGAACAAGATGCTTTCATTATTGTATTAGAAAAAAAAGGAAGCCTTGTAATAAAAGGAAAAAATTTTCTCTATCTATTTAATAAAAAAACAGGCTGCTTTAAAGAAATGGAATTTCATGGAAAAAAGATATTAAATCAGGAAATGCAGATAAATATATGGCGTGCACCTACAGATAATGATAGAACTATTAGAATCGAATGGGAACGGGCACAGTATCATCAAACCTTATCCCGCAATTATAAAACAACTTATCTTCTTTCTTATACAGAAATAAAAATTTATTGCAAATCCTCACTATTAGCTCCTTCCATACAAAAAATTTTAGATATCGACAGTATATGGACAGTAGAACAAAATGGAAGTATTACCTGCTCTTTATCTGTAAAACGAAATATAGAATTTCCAGAACTTCCTCGTTTTGGTCTTCGACTTTTCCTTCCAAAAGAACTAAATCAAATCTCTTATTATGGAATTGGTCCTTTGGAAAGCTATCGGGACAAGCATTATGCTGGAAGTCATGGACAATACTCTGCTCCTATTTCTTCTATGCACGAAGATTATATTATGCCGCAGGAAAATGGCAGTCATTATGACTGTGATTATGTGATTGCAGAAAACGATGCTTATGGTTTTATGGCTGCATCAACAAGTGAAACAACATTTTCTTTTAATGCTTCTATTTATACACAAGAGGAACTTACCAAAAAAATGCATAATTATGAATTAGTTCCATGTAATAGTAGTGTACTTTGCCTTGATTATGCTCAAAATGGTATTGGTTCTAATAGTTGCGGTCCTATTTTACAAGAGAAATACAAATTCAATGAGAAAGAATTTTATTTTGAAATAAAATTGATTCCTTTTATGAAAGACGAACTAGAATAAACAAAGACATAATTTTTAAGAAAGGAGAATTTCTATGACAGAAAAAAAATATTTAAAATGGTATCATAAAGTTGGCTATGGTTCTGGAGATATTGCTGGAAATGTAGTCTATGCCCTGCTTTCTTCCTTTGTTATGATTTACTTAACGGATACAATTGGATTAAATTCTGGCATTATAGGAACTTTAATGATGTTTTCTAAATTATTTGATGGTGTGACAGATATCTTTTTTGGCTCTATGATTGATAAAACAAAAAGTAAATTTGGAAAAGCTCGTCCATGGATGTTTTGGGCATATTTTGGCTGTGCTGCTATGATTATTGCTATCTTTACCATTCCTGTTTCTCTTGGAGCTATTTCTCAATATATTTGGTTCTTTCTTGCCTATACTTCTTTAAATGCCGTTTTTTATACAGCAAATAATATTGCTTATTCTGCACTTACTTCCTTAATCACAAAAAACAATAGCGAACGTGTTCAAATGGGCTCGATACGTTTTATCTTTGCTTTTGGTACAAGCCTTTTGATTCAAACAATTACAGTAGATGCTGTTGAAATTTTTGGTGGCGGTGCATTAGGTTGGCGAACAGTTGCGATTATTTATTCTTTGATTGGACTAATTGTAAATACTATTTCTGTATTTTCGGTAAAGGAACTACAAGAAGATACTCCTCAAAAAACAAGTATAGAAACAATGGAATCAAAAGAAAAAGAAGAAACCTATACTCTTGTGGATACAATCAAATTACTGCTTGCGAATAAATTTTATATTATTATTTGTTGTATTTATATCTTATCACAAATATTTACTGCTACACTTAATATGGGAATCTATTTTATGACTTATATTTTATTAGATGCTTCCCTGCTTGGGGTATTCTCACTTGCCATTAATATTCCATTGATTTGCGGTCTTATCTTTACTCCAATACTTGTAAAGAAATTTAATGGAATGTATAAACTTAATCTTATTGGTTATGTGATAGCAAGTCTTGCAAGAGGTCTTGTAATTGTAGCCGCCTATCAAGGAAATTTACCTTTTATGTTATTTTTTTCTGCGATTGCAAGTCTTGGTATGAGTCCATTACAGGGAGATTTAAACGCACTGATTGCTTCCTGCTCAGAATATACCTTTCTTACAAAGCAAAAGCGAATTGATGGTACTATGTTTTCTTGTACTTCCCTTGGTGTAAAAATTGGCGGTGGTATTGGTACAGCACTTTCTGGATGGCTGCTTGCAGCAAGCGGTTATATTCCGAATGCAGTGAATCAACCACATTCTTGTATTACAATGCTTTATATTATGTATTTATGGATTCCTATGATTATTAATATTATTATTTCTATCCTGCTTTCACGATTAAAAGTTGAACAAAAACTGCATATTCTTCACAATAATCAAGGTGAAAATAAACAATGACACTACTTGTTTTTATTTGGAATTAACTGTTAAAAAGTATTTCAGTCTTTTCTTGCATACTATAAAAAACTATGATAAAATAATATAAATCATAATAAATATTAAGTATACATTGCTATTTTTAAGGTTTTTCTAAGAAAGGCAGGTGACAGTTATGGATCCAAAAACTTGTAAAATGTGCGGAAGATTATTCCATTATATACGTTCTCCTTTTTGTTCAGATTGTGCCAAAGAACTAGAAGAAAAATTTAAACAAGTAAAAGAATATCTTTACGAACATCCCGGTGCAGGAATGGAAGATGTTTCCGAAGATAATGATGTATCTATGCAAGTGATTGAATACTGGATTAAGGAAGAACGATTAGATTTTTCCAAAGATTCTCCTGTAAGTTTTGTATGCGAAAAATGTGGCATGCCTATTCGTACTGGACGTTTTTGTAAAAAATGTAAAAGTGAACTGCAAAGAGAACTTCAAAAAATGTATGCGGTAGAACCTATGGAAAAAAATATTTGCAAAAATAGTTCTGCAAAAATGCGATTTTTAGATCATGGAAAGAAATATTAAATCATAGAAATTTTAAGTTATACTTCCAGATTTTTTGACACAACACCAATTTTAACAAATAATATAATAAGGAAAATTATCATTTATCAAGGCTGCCAAAATAGATATCCCCTGTCATGTGACCCACCACCTTATTTTGACAGCCTGATATTTTTTATTCTACCTTCATTCTTTCTGATAAACTTTGCCTTTGTAATAACTTTATACCATAAATAGTTAAACTTTTTTGTACTATCAACATACCTATTAAATATAATATCATTGGAAACCATGGATAAGAATATATCATATCAATTCCCATTTGTATTTGCGTGATAACAAATGCATATCCTAAAATACTGCCAAAAAACAGTGTACATAAAGAAGCAATTCCTGTATAATAAGCATTTTCTTTATTTATCATATCCTTTAATTGCTTTCTTGTCATACCAACAGCTTGTAAAATTCCAAATTCTTTTCTACGAGAATATATATTTGTTATGATTGTATTTATTAAATTAATCATGCCAAAAATTACAAGAAAAATAGCCAAGGCATAAAGAATTAACTTTGTTGAAAAATATTCTTTTTCATAATATTCTCTATTTTCCGCTTTTGAATCAAGATAAAGATCTTCTTCTGTTCCATACATTTCTTCCAAAATAATTCCTACCTCTTTTTCTTTTTTTGGCTCTGTGGAAATTTCATAACCATAAGTTGTATTCATACCTGCAAGCTTATCTAACATAGGACAAGGCATCATAAAACTGCTTCCTACTAAAGAAATCGGCAGTTTCGCCATTCGATTTTTTTGTCTCCAATCTTCTATCTTCACAATTGCAAGAACTGGAAGCGATAGCTCCTTTCTTTCTCCTTTCCCATTATAAAAAACAATAGGCACATAATCTCCTATAGATAATGGATTCTTTCTAAACCATGTATAATATTCATTGGTTATAATTAGACCTGATTCTTGTAAAAGTTCTTTATAAGAATTAGGCCCTTTATATGACATATCTTTTAATAATTCAAAATCATTTTCTGAAATACCATTAAGACCTATTTGTGTATTCTCTTTTCCAAATAATGTTGTAGATGCCATAAGATAACGCCAAGGATTTACATTAGTTATATTATCTAAACTTTCAAGTTCTAGTTTTAACTCCTCTCCCATAATATCTTCTGCTTGTAAAAGAGAATTTATTTTCATATTACCTTCTAAGCTTGTATCACCTTTAAAACCTGATGTTGGATTTAACATTAATTGATACACTCCATTTGGAAAAGAATATTCTACACTTGCTGCTGGATCATAAGAGATTACATAACTTGAAATTGTTCCTACTAAAATACCTGCTAAAATAAGAGAACACATAGTCCATACGCTTTTCTTTCTATTTCTTTTTAAATTTAATACTGCCAAATACTTTGGAGTCAAATTATTTTGATTCTTATCATAATAGTTCTTTTTATTTTTTATATAATCTGTATATAATAATGCTTCGATTGGAGAAGCTTCCGCTGCAATTTTTCCCGGCTTTCTTACCGCAATACCAACACATAAAATAGAAAAAAATACACATAAAATGGCAGCAACGACTGTATTTAAAATTACAAATCCATTTGGTACTAATGCATATCCTAGCAAACCTCCTATGATAAGTCCGGGAAAGCTTCCTTTTAATGCAAGATAACATCCTTCCTGAAAAATCAAGCTTTTTACTTGTCCTTTTGTCATACCAATCGTTCTCATCTGCCCATATTCCTGTACTTTTTCAGTAATTGAAATATAGAAAATATTATGAATTACAAAATAAGCTGCTGTAATTATCAATAAAATTACAAGAATCAAGGTCAAGATATCTTCTATTGTAAGTTTTCTCATGCTTGTCTGCGTATAATAAGCTTCATCCAATTTTATCTGCTCTTTTGTAATTTTTGCATCTCCTGCAATTTGTTTTGCCTGTTTTTCTGCCTCTTTCCTATGAAAATCAATGGCATTTTTCATATTTACACTTGCATTTACTTTTGTATCTTCTTCTGAAATTCCTTTCATCATCATAGCAAGAGATAAAGATACATAAATATGCTGACTATTTCTCGCCTTAGAATGATTTGTTAAAATAGCAGAAATTCGATAATCTCTTACTATATTATCGCCTAAATCTAAAGAAATACTATCTCCTATCTTTGCTTGTTCCTTTCCTAATTGCTGTAAATATTCCTGTGGAATCATAATCTCATTATCTCTTATAGGAAGTTCTCCTGTATATATCATATGATCAAATTCCATAAAGGCTTTATCCTGCCAAGAAATGCTTAAACGAGTCTTTCCAACTTTTTTTCTTCCTACAATTGCTTCTAGTCCTATCCATTCAATTCGCTTATCCTGTTGTAACGTTTCTGCCTGTTCTATTGTAATTTCCTGATAAGACACTTGCGGAGTCTTTTTTAATATTCTTAATTTTTCTTCTTGTGTTCCAAATAAATATAAAATAAAAGCAAATATTAATGCAGTGGAACAGGCAATTGTAATGCAAGTAAAAAAATTTCTAACCTGACTATTTTTTTGTTCTCGTTTTGCCAATTTATAAATAATTGCCTGATTATTATTTCGATCCATTCTCATCATTTCCACCTGCTTTCTACAATTTTTCCATCTTCAATACAAAGAATCGTTTCTGCAAGTTGTGCAATTGCTTCATTATGTGTAATCATAAGAATTGTTTGGTGAAAATGCTCTTTTATATTTTTTAAAAGTCCAATTACATCCTGACTAGTACGACTGTCAAGATTTCCTGTTGGTTCATCGGCAAGCAAAATAGATGGCTTTGATGCTAATGCTCTAGCAATTGCAATTCTTTGCTGTTCTCCACCTGATAACTGATTTGGCATTCGATCCATTTTTGTTTCCATTCCTATCATTTTTACAATTTTCATAATAAAATCATAATCTGCTTTATTTCCATCAAGTTCTATTGGCAATACAATATTTTCATATGCATTTAAAATCGGAAGTAAATTATAAGATTGAAATACAAAGCCAATCTGTCTGCGGCGAAAAATTGTCAGTTCATTATCATTCATTTTTGACAACTCTCTTCCTGCAATTTCTACACTCCCCTCAGTAGGTGTATCTAACCCACCTAAAATATGTAATAATGTTGATTTTCCACTGCCACTAGAACCAACAATTGCTGTAAAACTTCCTTCCTCCACACAAAAATCAATACCATCTAAAGCTTTTACAGGCACTGTTGTGGTATGATAATATTTTTTTAATCCTTTTACATTTACAATACTCATAAATAAATGTTCTCCTTTCCTATATTTTTGATAAAACTATTTTAACACTGTAATGTTTCAAAATCCTCTCAAATATAAAAAAAGAAAGTATCAATTTTGTTACTATTTATAAAAAATTTTATTGAATTGTAAATCAAGTTATGCTATTATGAATTTTTAAGTACTTTTAACATTTTATTTCTGTATTTATAATTTTAGGAGAATAAAAATATGGAAGTGTTATATCATTGTATGAAAGATGGTATTCCCTGTTCTATTACAAAAGAAGGAGATAGTTATTTTTGTAATATTGACAGAGAACAAAATAAACTTGATAATTCTTTTACAGAAGAAGAAAAGCATCTTAATTTTCTTCTTGATTGCATTATTGGGGCTTATTACAAAAAATATCTTTCTTGGAAAGAATTGGAGGAGATTGATTTTGATTAATTATTTTCTAATGCATAAAGATCGAAAACTACTCGCTTTTTCCATTGAAAATGATTCTATTTTAAATGTAAAAGTCAATCAAAAAGAAAAAGAACATTTGCCTATTTTTTATGGTGAAAATATAATGCAGTGGTTAAAAAACCGAAGTATTCCTGCCACAAGAATCGGTTTATCAAAAAAAATTTCTGGCTTAAATACATTTGATTTTATGTTACATAATTTAGGTTTATCTTTAACCGATCCTTATTGGTTAAATCCTGTTGGCAGTGGTTATACTTGGAGTTGTGTAAATTTATACAAAAACAACTTTAGAGATACTATGTCATTAGATTTAACAGATAACACAAATTATATTCTTTTAGATGCTAATTTATTAGATATTAATGTAACATCATTTTATAGTAAAGAAACTAAGTTATTATCACAAGTAAAAAACAGAGGGTGGATTAAAAATATCCATTTTATTTTAATCGCTTTTATTTCCTGTTCTTATTTGGAAGAAATATAGAAAAACAACTACCCTTTTCTGGATAAGAAGTGACTGTAATATAACCACCTTGTTTTTCTAAAATTTCTCTTGTAAGATATAATCCAAGCCCTACACCAGATATTTCATGCACTTTTTTTTCCCTATAAAACCGCTTAAAAATATCATTTTGATGTTCTGGGCATATTCCATGCCCAGTATCTTTAATTTCAATTCTTGTATATAGTTGCCACGCCTCTACATAAATTGAAATTTTACCCCCAGAATCTGTATACTTAATCGCATTATCTAATACATTTGTAATTGCTTCTTCTGTCCATTTTTCATCAAAAAAAACAGATAATTCTTGTGGACAGACTACACAAAGCCTTAATTGTTTTTTATCTGCATCTAAAAGAACGGAAGAAACTGCCTTAGAAATCACAGGAAATAAAAGTGCCCTCTTTTGTTTTATAATAAACATTTCACTTTCCAAACGTGACATTTTTACAAGCGATTGCATTAAAAATTCCAATTTCTTAACTTGACTTTTTATAATAAAAAGAAATTTCTGCTGTTCCTTATCATAAGAATCTTTTAATTCCAAAGTATCCGTATACATTAAAATATTAGAAATAGGTGTTTTCACTTGGTGAGAAATATCTGATATCATCTGCTGAAGTTTTTGCCTTTGTAAAACTGCTTGTTCTTCTGAATGTTTTGCCATTTTTACAATCATATCCAGTTTTGACCTTATTTTTGAGGATTGTGTTTCTAAATCTAAATTCTGCATAGGATTTCTTCCTAAAATCACATCATCTAAAGTATCACAGATAGCCTGTGTTAATATAATATATTGGTGATGAAAATAAGCATAACTTCCTAAAAAAATAAGTATTGTCAGAAAACTAAAACAAAAAAACTGCAAAAAATAACTTAATTCCATCTCCTTTATAATCTTCCCTTCTATATTTATATTGTAGTTTCTTCCTTTATCCACTGATATCCTATGCCATATACTGTTTTAATATAAATATCAGAATCACTTTCAATTTTTTTCCTAAGTCTGCTAATATTGATTGTTAAGGTATGTTCATCTACAAAATTTCCATCTTGATCCCATAACTTTTGAAGTAAAAGCTGTCTTGTAAGAACTTTTCCCCGATTTTTACAAAAAATGAAAAGCAGTTTTAACTCTGTAGGTGTTAAAGAAAGTAAAACATTTTGCTTCTTTACTTCCATTGTATTAAAATCAATGGTAAGATCTCCAAAAGTAAACATAGTTAAATCTATCTCTTTTGGCTTACAACGCCTTAAAATTGCCTGAATACGCTGCATTACTATCTTAATATTAAATGGTTTTGTAATATAATCATCTGCTCCTGCTTCAAATCCTTGTATTATATCTTCATCCATATCTTGTGCTGTTAAAAACACAATAGGAGCTATACTCTTTTTCCTTATCCTTTTTGCAAAGGAAAGACCACTGCCATCTGGAAAATTAATATCCAATAAAAATAAAGACCATGATTTTGTTTCTATCAAAGAATCTGCCTGTTTTAAATCATAAGCTGGTAGGGCATGATAGCCTTTTTTTTGTAAGTGAAAACAAAGACCATCATTTAATAATTCATCATCTTCAATGACTAAAATTTCTTCCATCTTATCATTTCCCCTTAGATTATTTCCAATAATGTTCTGTTATATCATGCGTTACTGCTCTTATATCTTCTATTAGCACAGTAAACATTCCAGCCTGATAAAAATTTACAAGAATCATACCAACAGGAATCCCAAGTAGCATTCCTAAAAAACCTTTTATTTTATAACCACTATAAAGAAAGATTAAGGTGGTAAGTGGCTTCATACCAATACTATCTCCTACCATTTTGGGCTGTAAAAGCTGCTTGATTAACTGGCAAAGCAAATAAATGACAAGCAATGCGATAAATTCCCCATATTTTCCAACAATGACATCTACAATTGCCCAAGGCCAAATAACAAATCCTGTGCCAAATACTGGAAGAAAATCAAGGAATGCTACAACAACAGCAAGCAGACAAGAATATTTTACTCCAATCAATTTAAAACCTATATATAAAATAATAAAAACAATAACAGCAAGTTTCATCTGTGCCCGAAAATATCCGGATACTGCATGTACAAATGTATTAATAATAATATCCACATGTTTTTTTAATGCTTTTGGCATCTTAAGAGATATCATTTTTAAAATATTATCTTGTTCCACTGTAAAAAAATAAGCAGATAAAAATACCATAATAAGAGCAAGCAAACTATCTGCTACGCCATGAAATGCATGACTTGCTGTTGAAAATGCTTCAAATTCAGAATTACTTAAAATTCCAGTTACTGCTTCTGGTATTCTCTCTGTAAATTTTAAAATATGCTCAGAAACAGAAGGAATATTTTTAAATAAATCAGCTAAACTTTCTAATACAATCAGAATCTGCCGTTTAAATTCCTCATAAAGTTCTGGCAAATCTGTAATAAAAGAAGAAACTTCACGTACTGTTACTACCGATAAGCCATAAATTGCTGCTATAATAATTGCAATAACACCGATAATTACAAGCATAGAACCATGCTTTCTCACAAGACGAATATGTTTTTCCAGAAAACGGACAAGTGGATTTGCAATCATAGCAAGAATCCACCCAAAGATAAAAGGAAGAAAAAATACTGCTACTTTTGGCAGTATAAAAATAACTGCCAATGCTATGATAAGATAAAACATAAAATGCACAAGCAGCCGTACATAAATCTGTCGTCTGTTCATAGACGGTACACCACCTTTGCTCCAAGAGAAAGAAAGAACACTGCTGCTGCTACTAGAACAATGGCAGGACCTGTGGCTGTACTATTATAAAACGATACTACTAAACCAACAATACCAGAAAACAAAGAGATTACCACAGAAAACCGATGATATTCTCGCATATTGGAAGCCAAGTTTCTTGCTGATGCCGCTGGAAGGATTAAAAGAGCATTGATAATTAAAATTCCGACCCAGCGAACAGAAAACATGACAAGGACTGCAAGCAATACCGCAAAAGCATTTTCTATTAGTACCACAGGGATACCTCGACTTCTTGCCAAGGATTCACTTACACTTTGTGCATGAAGAGCATTAAAACAGCAAGTCCAAAAAATAATAGTTACACAAAAAATAATAAGCAGCAAAAAGATTTCTTTTCCTGTAATACTTAAAATATCTCCAACAAGCAGGGAGGAATAATTAGAAAATTGTCCATTCTTCGAAAGAATCACAAGTCCTACTGCCATGCTCATAGAAGAAAATACTGAAATAATTGTATCTGTAGAAACCGTCTGATGACGCTTAATAAGATTTAATACAAGGGCAAATAAAATAGCAAATCCTATCATGGAAAGATCGGTATTAGAAATTCCAAGCAATACTCCAACTGCAATCCCAGTAAATGCAGAATGCCCAAGTGCATCAGAAAAAAATGCCATTTTGTTGCTAACTATCATAGTACCAAGGATACCAAAAAGCGGCGTAATAATCAAGATAGCTAAAAATGAATTTTTCATAAAGTCATACTTTATAAATGAAAATGGAAGCAGTATTTCTAAGATATGATAAATTTCTGTAAGCATACATTCCTCCAAACACTCTATTTCTTTATAGTTTTTTCTTTCTATTTCCATCTGTTTTTTATTATTTCTTACTTTTTTATATTATCCAAACATTGTTTTATATTCTTTACTTTGAAAAATTTCTTCTGGTAAACCCTGTTTTACAATTGTTTTATCTAATAAAACCACATAATCGGAATATTTTCTAACATATTCTAAATCATGCGAAACCATAAAAACCGAAAGATCATACTTGCATTTCAGGGAATGAATTGTTTCATAAAAAGAATCCATACCCTTTTTATCAATTCCTGAAACTGGTTCATCTAAAAGTAATAAGTTAGGAAGCGGATAAATTGCCATAGAAAGCAGTACTCGCTGCAATTGACCGCCTGATAAGTCACAAACTCGCTTATCTATTAAATCCTGTGCCTGAAACATAGCAAGCTGTTTTTGTATCTTTTCTTCGATTGATTTTTTTCGTAGTAAAAAAACAGGTACACGACTAATAAAGCTTGCAAATAAATCATAAACACTTGTGGGTGAATTTTTTTCTATATTTAAATTTTGTGGTACATAACCAATTCGCAGATGACTATTGATTCCTTGTCTAATATCTCGAAATTCTATTTTTCCTGTATGTGGTATTTCTCCAAGAATTGCTTTTATTAAGGTACTTTTCCCTGCACCATTTTTTCCAATAATCGAAATCATTCTTCCACAATGGATATGAAGATTAATATGTTCCAAAATGATTTCATCATTTAATGTTACTCCAAGTTCCTTTATCTTAATACAATGAAAACCACATGCTTGTACTTTTTGACCAGCAAAAATACGACTTGCTTTTTTACAATCCTCATCCATATTTTGATAAGATCGAATCAAAGATTTTTTTTGTTCCATTTTCTTCCTTTCAAAATAATTGCATTACCTGTCAGCTTTTTTTTGAAAACGCCTGTTTTAATAATTCTAAATTAGATTCCATACCACGTAAATAAGAATCTTTATCTTCCTTTCCTGTCACTAAAGAATCAATCACATAAACAGCCACATTGGTTTCTTTTCCAATAGTATCTGCAATTCTTGTACTATATTGTGCTTCTGTAAATAAGATTTCAACATTTCCTTTCTGAATTTGTTCCATAATTTCTGCAATTTCTCCAGCATTTAATGATGTTTCACTATCTATTTCCATTGTATGCACTACAGAAAGCCCCAAATATTCCGCAAGATAAACAAATGCATCATGAAATACAATAACACCTATATTTGGAACTTCTAATTCTGTCTGCATTTTGTTTGCTAATTTTCTTACTTTTTCGATATAGATCTTTGCATTTTCCTGATATTGTTTTGCATGATCTTGATCAAGTTTTGCAAGTTCATCCGCAATTGTTTGAACTTGCAAAATATAATAAGCTGGATTTAACCAAAAATGTGCATTTATTTCTTCTTTATGATCATGTTCCTCTTTATGACTATGTTCTTCTTTATCAAATAATTCTTCTTTTGCACTCTCAGAAATCTCAAATTCTTTTCCTGCATCCACTATATGTAACATAGGATAATTTAAAACAATATCTTCTAAAAAACTTTCCATACCACCGCCATTCATAATAAAAATATCAGTAGACTCTAATACTTTCATATCGGTTGTTGTTATTTGATAATCATGAAGACAGCCAGTTTGGTTTTGTGCCATACAACGAAGACTTACATTATCCACTCCATCGGTGATATTTCTCGCAATAATATACATGGGATAAAAAGAGGCGGTAATTTGTACATTCTTTTTCTGTAAGCTATGATTAGGATTGCAAAATATGGTAAGTCCTACTGCACAAATAGCTGTAATTACCATAATTCCAAGTAAAATGAAATCTCTTTTATATCTCATAATTTCTCCTATCAACAGACCATATTATTTTTCTGAAAGCATATAAGCAGCACAATATCCAAGAATAAAGGTAATAATACCAGAAAGGATTGTGGCAATACCAAGACCATGTTGTAAATCTATTTCTAGTAACACTACAATGGGAGAAGCTATAATAAGTCCAAGAATCCCAGAAAAAGTCATAGACTCCTGTTTTTTTATCAAAAGCTCAATTAATTTTGCAACTGCAAAAATTCCAATAATGACACCAATACCAAATGGCATTAAAATTCCAATATTGTGAATTAATATTGTCATATCAAATGCTGCTAATGCACTTACAAAATCAGTGACTGCTGTTAATACTGGATTGTAAAAACCAAGTAACATTAATACCATAGAACCGCTAACTCCGGGAATCACCATGGTAGCCGCTGCAATCACACCAACAAAAAACAATTCTATTACTAAAAGGGGATTGATACTTGTAAGACTTACTTCACTGCCGTTGCCGCCAAAAAACTTTAATCCAATAATAACAAGAAACATAACAAGAAATGCTATCACATTTTTTGTACAAAGCCTTTTTCCAGAAATTCTTTTTACAATAATTGGGATTCCTCCCATAATTAATCCAATAAATGCCATAGAAGTTGCAAAGGCATAATGTGCAAATAAATATTTAATAATAAATGCTGGCCCTACAATGCCAATTACCATGCCAATTCCATAGGGAAGCAGCGTTAAAATACTTTCCCGCAGATGTTTAAAAAGTCCGGTTACACTAGAAATAATCTTGTCATAAATTCCCATAGAAACCATCATTGTACCACCACTGACTCCGGGAATAATATTGGCAATTCCAATTACCATACCCTTTAAAATATCAATCAAATGATTCATCATTTCCTCCTGTCAGATTTTGCCTGCAAATAATTTTTGTCTATATGCCTCATACATAATAAGAGAAGCTGCAATCGATGCATTTAATGATTCCGAATGACCCTCCATTGGAATTTTCACTAATACATCGGCAGTAAGACTTGCCTTTTCTGTCATACCATTTGCTTCATTTCCAATTAAAAAAGCTGTTTTTCCTTGATAATTTTCCAAAAAAAAGTTTTGTTTTCCTTTTAAATGTGCTCCAAAAATTTGAATCTTATATTCTTTCGCCCTTTTCATTGCTAAAATAAAATCCTGCACATATACAAATGGCATACGAAGAATTGTTCCCATAGTTGCACGTACAACCTTTGGATTAAAAATATCGACACAACCATTACTTAAAATAATACCATTAATACCGGCACATTCTGCAGTACGAAAAATTGTTCCAAGATTTCCCGGATCTCGTATTTCTTCTAAAAATAACAAATTTGCTTTTTCTTGTAAAAAAATAGATTCTATATCATAGCATGGCATTTTTACTAGTGCAAGGATTCCTTGTGGTGATATCATATCTGTAATATTTGCAAATATAGTATCAGAAACAACCTCCAAAGAAACATTGACTAATCTTGTGTCTTTTTTACTCTCCTCTTTCTGTTTTTCTACCATTTCCTTCCATAATTCTAATCCTATCTGTGTAACATAAAGCTTTTTTGCCATGCCAAGCTCTACAGCTTCTTTTGCCAGTTTCCACCCCTCTGCAAGAAATAGTCCCTGTTTCCATCTCTCTTTTGGCTTTTTTCGTAATTTTATCAATTGCTTTATCTGTGCATTTGCTACACTTTCAATCATTTTTTTCTCCCAATGTTATCCATTAATGTTATCTATTAATATCATTTTTCTTATTCTATTCATATTATTTTATAATTTTTTATACTATTAGAATGCTTTCTCTCTTTTCATTAAAGAATTTAAAACATCATTTTTCCCTATTGCAATTAAAATATCATTATGAGCAATTTTACTTTGTGGTCCGGGATTCATTTCTAAATCTTCCCCATGTCGAATACCAATAATATTAATTTCATATTTTGCCCGCAAATTAAGTTCTTGTAACTTTCTATTTTCCCACTCTGGCAATGCATCCAGTTCTACCATACTATAGGTTGCTGAAAGTTCTACTGCATCAAAGAAATTGCCCATAGTTAAATTGGTTGCTACACGCATTCCCATTTCTTTTTCTGGAAATACAATTCTATCTGCACCAACTTTTCTTAATATCCTCGCTTGAATTTCACTAGATGCTTTGGCAAGTACAAATGGAATTCCTGTTTCTTTTAATAAAATGGTTGCTAAAATACTTGTATCTAATTCCGAACCAATCGCAATAATAGCTGCGTCATAATTTTTTACTCCAAGCTCTTTTAATTGTTCCGGATCGGTTACATCTGCTGTTACTGCATGTGTTACAAGCCCTAAAATATCTTCTACTTTTTCTTCATCCTTATCAACAGCTAATACTTGACAGCCTGTTTTCTTTAGTGTTTCTGCAACACTGACCCCAAAACGCCCAAGCCCAACAACTAAAAATTCTTTTCCTCTTAATTTCATATCCTATCTCCCATTTATTATCCAATTCTAATTTTCCCCTGTGGATACTGCACCTGATGCTCTTTCTTTCTCTTAGAATTAAAAAACAATGCTAAAGAAATTGGCCCAATTCTACCCATATACATGGTTACAATAATAACAAGCTGTCCCCATAGATTCAAATTTCCTGTTAAATTTCTAGAAAGTCCAACTGTTGCAATGGCTGAAGTACATTCATATAAAATATCAAGAAAATCTGCTTGCTGTACAAGACACAAACAGATGATGGATAAAAAGAGTCCAGATACACTAAATAAAATCACAGCCATTCCCTTTTTAATATAACTATGATCAATTCGCCGTTCAAATACCTCAATATGATTTCTTCCTTTAATTGTAGAAACTGCTGCAAGAATCATCATATAAATCGTAACTGTTTTTATACCACCAGCCGTTCCACATGGAGAACCGCCAATAAACATAAAAATTAGAAATATCATAGTGGATGCATCACGAAAATTTTCTTGCGGTATTGTTAAAAATCCTGCAGTTCTTGTTGTTACCGATTGAAAAAGACAGGAAAGCACTTTTCCAGAAAAGGAAAGCTCTCCAATTGTTTTTGGATTATTCCACTCTAAAAGAAGTGTTATTGTTGTACCCATTAAAATTAATACTAGTGTTAATACAATCACAAGCTTAGAATGTAGCTCTAGTTTTTCAAAAAAATCACGTAAGAAATGACGATATGTTCCATGATAAATTTCTATTTTTTCTTCTTTTTTTTCCTGTTTGATTACTCGTATCATATCCCACCAAACAGGAAATCCAAGCCCCCCTGCTACAATTAAATAAATCGTTGTTAAATTGATAAGCCAATTCTTTTGATATGGTATTAAACTATTCTCTCCTAAAATATCCATACCTGCATTACAAAAAGCAGAAACTGCATTAAAAATAGAACTGATACTGCCATAAAACAGGCCATATTGCGGAATAAAAACAATGGCATAAAGAATCGCTCCAATTCCTTCCACAAGCAATGTACCTTTTAAAATACGCTTTGTCAGACGAACAAGTCCACTTAATGTATCTAAATTATAAGCATCTTGTAATAAAAGCCGTTCTTTTAAAGTAACACGCCTTCCAAGTAGTACAAGCACCAGTGTTGTAAATGTTACAATACCAAGCCCACCAATTTGAATTAAGATTAAAATAACAAACTTTCCAAATAAGCTCCATGCACTTGCTGTTGTTACTGTTACAAGTCCTGTTACACAAACAGAAGTTGTTGCTGTAAACAATGCATCCATTACAGAAATTTCCTGCCCTTTTGCATGGGAAATTGGGAGCATTAGTAAAAATGCTCCTATAAAAATACTAATTAAGAAGCCCAGTGCAATCATCTGGGTTGTTGTTAATTCTGCTCTTTTTGCTTTCATAACTCTCTTACTCTTTATATCCTCTATTTTCTGTTTCCTTTTTGGATATTTTTTCCAATTTCTGAATTTTGATACAATCTTTATTCGCTTTCCTCATTCATTTTCATTAATTTTGCCGCCTGATCTGCTGCAATTAAAGCATCTAAAATTTCCTGAATATCTCCATTCATAATATCATTTAATCTATATAGTGTCAATTTAATCCTATGATCAGTAACACGTCCTTGCGGAAAATTATACGTTCTGATTTTTTCTGAACGATCTCCTGTTCCTATTTGACTTCTTCTTGCCTCTGCCTCTGCATCTTTTGCCTTTTGGCATTCTATATCATATAATTTTGTTCGCAAAAGTGCAAATGCCTTTGCTTTATTTTGAAGCTGCGATTTTTCCGTTTGACTGTAAATAACAATACCTGTTGGTATATGCGTTAGTCGTACTGCGGAATCTGTTGTATTTACACATTGTCCACCATTTCCAGATGCCCTCATAACATCAATTCTAATATCCTTTTCATCAATTTGAACATCTACTTCTTCTGCTTCTGCCATAACTGCGACTGTAATTGTAGAAGTATGAATCCGTCCTCCTGATTCTGTTTCTGGAATCCTTTGTACACGATGAACACCACTTTCATATTTTAAAATGGAATATGCTCCTTTACCTGATACCATAAAAGATACATATTTCATACCACCAATGCCGATTTCTTCTACTTCCATTAATTCTACTTTCCATCCTCTGCCCTCAGCATAATGTACATACATACGATAAATTTCAGCCGCAAATAATGCTGCTTCATCACCACCTGCACCAGAACGAATCTCCACAATCACATTTTTATCATCATTTGGATCTTTTGGCAGCAGAAGTATTTTTAACTTTTGTTCCATTGTAGCTGCTTTTTCCTTACAATCATTTAATTCCTCTTTTGCAAGCTCTTTCATTTCCTCATCTGTTTCTTCTTCTAACATCATAAGACTTGACTCTATTCCATCATTTGCTGCCTTATATTCTTTATATGCCATTACAATTTCTGATAAATCAGCTTCTTCTTTCATTAACTTACGATAACGCTCTTGATTGTTTGCAATGGTTGGTTCTGCAAGCTCATTTAAAACCTCCTGATATCGTTGTACCAGTTCTTCTAATTTATCAAACATTACACTTTTCCTCCAAATTTTCTTCTAAACTATAGTTATTTTACTCTATCTATTCTATTTTCTATCAATATTCATTTATGGCCATTTTTTCCCACTATAACGCGATCAAGCCGAGCCAAATCTTGTATAACTTCAATTTCTTCATATCCATTCTCCTGTAAAATCTTAGAAACAGCTTTCGCTTGCCCACATCCAATCTCCATAAGTAAACTTCCCTTAGTTGTAAGAAAATTTTTAGCAGTTTTTGCAATTTTATAATAAAAATCGAGCCCATCTTTGCCACCAAATAAAGCTAATCTTGGCTCATATTCTACAACTTCTGGCAGTAATTGTCCCATTTCTTTTTCTGTAATATAAGGAGGATTAGAAATAATCATATCAAATAATTCCCCTTTTTTTATTTTATCAAATAAATTGGACTGATAAAAAGATGGCTTAAGTCCAAGAACATCTGCATTTTTTCTTGCAATAAAAAGTGCTTCCTCTGAAATATCAACTCCCACACCATTTAAAAGCTTTCCTAACTTCATAAGACTTAATAAAATACAGCCGCTGCCAGTACACATATCTAAAATATAATCTTTTTGCTTTAAAATAGAAAGTGCTTTTTCCACTAATATTTCGGTATCTTGTCGTGGAATTAAAACAGCCGGACTTACAAAAAAGGAAATTCCCATAAACTCTTGTACTCCAAGAATATATTGTAATGGCTCTCGTTTTTCTCGCCGAACTAAACAATTCTCCCAATGTTTTTTAGCCTTGTCATCCTTTTCCATCAATTCCTCTTTTTGCCTTAAAAAATAGTCAGCTCTTGTTATTTGAAAACATTCTGAAAATAAATACCATGCATCCAATTTTGCTTCTTTTATCTTTGCCTTTTCAAGCCTTTCTATCCCATTTTGCAATAATTCAAAATAAGCAGCCATATAATTTTATTTCCCCTATTCTCCAAAAAATTTATCTAAAGCTTTTAAAATTGGATCATCTTCATTTTCAATATCTGGTTGTAATCTGGCATAAGTGCTTTCTTGTATCTTTTGTTCTTCCCGTTCTTTTTTTATTGTTTCCTGTTCCTTTTCCTGTTTTTCAAAATCCTGATGATTTCCATATTCATCGTTTAAAATGGTTTGTTGTAATCTTTCTTTTGCAAGCATAGAAAATGTTTTTACTGTTTCTATTTCATTTTCTTTATCATCTTCTTTTATATGAATAGCTTCTTTTTGATTTTTTTCTTCTTCTATAGTTTCACTTTCTATCTTATTATCTTCTTTTTTTTCATTTAATGGTTTCCATTCTATATGATTTCCCCAATGCTCTTGTAAAAATTCTCTCCAATCAAAAACTGCTTCTATTGATGCAATTGCCACAAGAATCATATCATCCTCTGGTTCTTTTGTAAATAATTTTTGAAACCACAATCCCGGTGTACTTAAAAATTTTATCAAGGGATGTTCTATTTTTTCTGTCAAATGCATCCATTCATAAGAAACTGCTGCAATAAGGAATGTAAACAAAATCTGAAATAATATCTTTTTCCATAAAACTTCTGTTTGTATCAATCCAAAAGAAAGAATACTGAAAAAAATAACACAAAAGAAAAAACCTGTTCCACAATTTATACGTTGTTTTAACTGTTTTCTAACATTTTCTACTGTCAGCTCCAGTCCATTTTCTATACAATTAATTACTTTATTTTCTGCTCCATGATACATAAAAATTCGTTTCACATCCTCTATTTTTGCAATTAGCAAAAAATAAAGAAAAAAAAGAATCACTTTCAATCCTTCTTCTATCATTGTTTTTTTCACAGATAATTCTAATCCAATCAATTTTTCCGATAATATCATAGGAAGTAGAAAAATAAATGCAACCGCAATTACAATAAAACAAAGCATTAGAAATACTATCTTTATTTTATTAAACACTGATTTTATTTGTTTTGCCAATCCTCCCATAGCTTTACTTTTTTTTAAATCTTTCGTAAAATTTCTTCCTGTTCCCGTACTAATCCATTCTTCCCACTCCTGTTTTCTTTTTACTTCTTCTTCTCCATAAAAAGAAGCCGAATATAAAAATGTTCTCATTCCAAGATAAAAAATTTCTATAAAATAAACAATTCCACGTATGAAAGGAATTGTGAAAAATGTAATACTATGACATTCTTCCTTTTTTATATCAATAGACTGGTCTGCTCTCCTGACAGCTATGGCATAGATAGATTTATTTTTCATCATAATACCCTCAATAACTGCCTGTCCGCCGATTCCTGAAGGCTTCCTAATCTGCACCAAGTCTCACCTTTCTTCCTTTTGTCTTTCCTGTTTTCTATTATCTTAGCTAAAATAAAATCATAAATATCATTAAAAGAAATGTTCTCTTAAAACAAAAAAGTTGAGGAAATCATGCCTCAACCAAATATACTGTCAACAGTAATATAAAAGACTGCTGACAGTATTTCTCAACCTCTTTATATTAGTCTTGTTTTAAACCATATCTACGATTGAACTTATCAATAGCACCACGTGCAATAGCAGCCTTCTGCTGACCTGTATAAAAAGAATGGCATTTAGAGCAGATTTCAACACGAATATTTTCTTTCGTAGAACCTGTTACAAATTCATTTCCACAGTTGCAGACAACCTTTGCCTGATAATATTCTGGATGAATTCCCTGTTTCATAGTTTTCTCCTTTCCTTTTTGGTAATAATTCAACGACCTCTGACAATGCTTAGGTTCGTTGCAAAACACCAGTAACAAAGCTATAAAATCGCAGCCTTTTTTGAGTATAACACAGCATTATTTTAAATGCAAGATCTTTTTTATCAACTTATTTATTGGTAATAACTAATTTTATTAATCAATAGAAAATAAATAGAAATAAAAATTTGCTTTCTTTTTTCTAAAATCTTGTTTTTTTCATATATTCCATAAATTCTTTATTACTTCTTGTATGCATAAACAATTCTATAATTCTCTCTAAGGCATCTTCTGATTTCATCCCACTTAATACTCTATGCATTTGACGATTTGTTTCTATTTCTTGTGCATTTAATAATAAATCATCTCGGCGTGTACTGGATTTATGCAAATCAATGGCAGGAAAAATACGCTTTTCAGAAAGGCTTCGATCAAGTACAATTTCCATATTACCTGTTCCTTTAAATTCCTCAAATACAACATCATCCATACGGCTGCCTGTTTCTACTAACGCTGTTGCAAGAATCGTAAGACTTCCTCCCTCACGAATATTTCTTGCTGCACCAAAAAATTTCTTTGGCATATGAAGTGCCGCTGGATCAAGTCCACCAGATAAGGTACGTCCGCTTGGTGGAACAACTAAATTATAAGCTCTTGTAAGCCTTGTAATACTATCTAATAAAATGGTTACATCTTTTTTATGTTCTACCAAACGCCTTGCACGTTCAATTACCATCTCAGAAACACGCTTATGATTTTCTGGAAGTTCATCAAAAGTAGAATAAATTACCTCTACATTTTTTCCTTCAATAGATTCCTTAATATCGGTAACTTCTTCTGGCCTTTCATCAATTAATAAAATAATTAAATGCATTTCTGGATGATTTCTTGTAATTGCACCTGCTACCTGTTTTAATAATGTTGTTTTTCCCGCTTTTGGCGGAGATACAATCATACCACGTTGTCCTTTTCCAATAGGAGATACAAGATCCATCATACGAACACCAACTTTTGCTCCCGGTGTTTCTAAATGAATCCGTTCATTTGGAAATACAGGTGTTAAATCTTCAAACCGTTTTCTTTTTAAAGCCTCTGATGGTTCAAAACCATTGACTGTCTTTATATATAATAATGCACTAAATTTTTCACTTTGACTGCGGATTCTTGTATTACCAACAATAATATCTCCTGTTTTCAAATTTTGGCGGCGAATCTGTGCTGGGGATACATAGACATCATTTTCTCCCGGAAGGAAATTATCACAACGAATAAAGCCATATCCATCTGGCATAACTTCTAAAATTCCCTCTTTTGTTTCTCCGCTATCCATATTTGCAATTTCTTGTGGTGTTGGTTCTGTATAAGTAGATGGCTGACGATAAGGTTTTTGCTGTCCATTGATTGTATTTGTATTAACTACTCGATTATTTCCTAGCTGATTTCGATTTTGAAGATTGCGATACTCTGGTCTTATTCCTGACTGTGGTTTATGATAATTCATTCCTGTATTTGTATTTTGTCCCATGGTATTTCCAGTTGCATTTCCAATCGTATTTTCACGTTCATTTTCTCCTATATGATAATTATTTTTCTCTTTTATCACTGGTACTGATGTTGGTATTGCCTGCATTGTTCTTGTTTTTTCCTGTCTTGACTCCATAATTTCTTCTGAAAAATTTCTTGAAACTTCTTCCTCTTGATCTTTTTGTTGTTTTCCTCTTATTATCTTTTCTCCCTTTTCATATCGTTCTGTTGATATCGTTTCTTTTTTCTTTCCTGTTTCTTTTATGATTGGTGCTTTTCTTACTACTTCTTTTTCTTCTACAGAAGGTCTACTTATTGTTGTTATTGTTTTTTTTACTTTTTCCTTTTCTTTCTCTTTACTTTTGCTTTCTACTGTCTCTTTTTTTATTTCCAGCTTTGCATTATCATACTCTTGTAATTTAGCAATCACTTCACTCTTACGCAAAGCAGAAACTCCTTTAATCCCTACTTTTTTTGCTGTCTCCTTTAACTCTACCAATGACATTTTTTCATATTCCATACTTTTCCTCATTTCTACGAACTTTTTGTCCGTTTCTCTTTTTTTGCATATAATCCAATGAAAAATACCGATCCTGTTTTACCAAAATACGAATACCTATCGAAATATCTATATTTATTTAAATGATAGAAATGCTACTCCTATGCTGCAAAATCCAAGAAATGCTGGCATATTGCTACTTGGGAAAACACTGAAAATGCAAGACGATACCTGCCGTTGTCAATACGATAATAAATGAAAAATACTTCTTTCTTTAAAAAGAATTTCAGATGAAAATTCAGGAACTTTTCCGCTTATTTTACAGGATGTATTTACTGAATATGCGGTTTAACCATAGTATCTTTTGTATTATAGCATTATCTTTCCTTAAACGCAAGTATTTTACAAAAAAACAGCCGCAGAGAATCTCTGCAGCCATTTCTAATTTTAGGTTTACTTTTTTAACCCTTTACTGGACGAATTTCTGAAATCATATTTGCATAAGCAATCAGTTTTTCTGGTAAATAAGTTCCTGTCATAACCAAACGATAATAATCATCTCTTGTTTCAATTAGTCCAATAATATCATCCATTGTTACAATACCAGTATCTACCAGCCCCAGTACCTCATCAAGCACTAAAAGATCACATTCTCCTGTTTCCAATACCTTTCTGGCAAAATGAAAACCATTTAAAATATTTCTCTTTTCTTCTTCTTGCTTCTTTGGCGGCAAATCAGAATAAATACTATCTTCCTTTTCAAAACGAAACAGCTTTATATCCGGTTCTAACTTATTTAAAAAACAAAATTCCTCGGAATCCTTTCCCTTTAAAAACTGGATAATAATAACACGATAACCAAGGCTTGCTGCACGAATACACTGACCAATCGCAGCCGTTGTTTTTCCCTTTCCATTCCCATAGTAAATCTGAACAATTTTCTTTTCTCCCATAAGAATTTCTCCTCTATCTGCAATCTTTTTTAAAAGCCACAGATAAATAATGCCTACTCCTCTGTCTCAATATATTCCAGTTTACTTACGGAAACTTCATAGGCGGTTCTCTTTTCCATTTCAAATTCTGACAATTTCTTTTGATATTCCCTACTTTGAATACGTCCCCATAATTGTACATGACCGCCAACTTCAAACTGCCCAGAAAATCTTGCATTTCTTCCCCAACAAATACAAGGGATATAATCAGATTTTCCATATGGACGATTTACTGCAAGAAGAATATCTGCAATCTCCCTGCCAAGCGGTGTCTTTCTGTATACCGGCTGTTTACAAATATAGCCGTCCAAAAAGATATAATTTGGCTTACTGCTTTCATAATCTTCATCACACACGCGGATTTCCCTAACAAATACCGAAAGCACAAGACGATTTTTATTCTCCTCATGACGATTATAAGAACGAAATTGCCCTGTTACTTCAAAGAACATACCTCGATAATCCTGCTTTACGTCAATCAAACGTTCGGAAACCATAAGCGGTATGTAATCAAACGAATTACTTAAACGCTTTACTGCAACTGTCACCAAATAGAACCCTTCACCGAATACTTCATGGCTAAATGAAAAACTACTGATTACCTCACCAAAAACACTTACCTGATTGTTGTCTAAAATTTTATCTGTCATCATAGTAACTCCTCTCTGCATATCTGCCGATTATTATACCCGTACCGAAATTTTTTGCAAGATCTTTTTTGCATTTTCTCTAAAACATTGGCATAAATTTCTTTCTTTTTCCCTAATTAATACGCTTTTTGTCAAAAAAAACTGCCAAAATCGAAAACATGCCCTATCAGAAAAGCTATCTCCCTGCGAATATCCGATACGTTTTGTGGTTATAATCCATATTATTCAGCAGAAGCACTTTTTATTCCTAATTTTGAAAAATTTTCCTTTTTTTACTAATTTCTTGCAAAATATATCTATTTTTGGGGAAACTGCACAAAATTTATTTCATCGGATAATAGAACTTTTCCTCAAAAAATATCAGTTTTTATTGTAAAATCAAAAAGATATGATATACTTTTTTTGTTTGCTTTCAAAACTGCTTTTAAAACAGAGTATTACGTTATGCAAAAGTACAGTCTATTTATTTTCTGTATTTTTGCAGCACAGAAATGAGGATTTAAAAAAATGAAAAGAGAAGATATCCGCAATATTGCTATTATTGCACATGTAGATCATGGAAAAACAACGTTAGTTGATGAATTATTAAAACAAAGTGGCGTTTTTCGAGATAATCAAGAAGTCAGGGAACGCATTATGGACTCCAATGATATAGAACGTGAACGTGGAATTACCATTCTTTCCAAAAATACAGCAGTCTACTATAAAAATATAAAAATCAATATCATTGATACCCCGGGTCATGCTGACTTTGGTGGAGAAGTAGAACGTGTTCTAAAAATGGTCAATGGTGTTATTCTTGTTGTTGATGCTTTTGAAGGCCCTATGCCACAGACAAAGTTTGTTTTAAAAAAAGCTTTAGAACTTGATCTTCCTGTGATTGTTTGTATTAATAAAATCGACCGGAAAGAAGCACAACCAGAAAAAATTGTTGATGATGTACTGGAATTATTTCTGGAACTTGATGCTTCTGACGAACAGCTTGACTGTCCTTTTGTCTTTGCCTCTGCAAAATCTGGAATTGCAACGCTTACTATGGAGGAAACTGGCAAAGATATGATGCCTTTATTTGAAACAATTGTAAACTATATCCCAGCACCAGAAGGAGATCCTGACGCTGGAATGCAGGTATTAATTAGTACCATTGACTATAATGAATATGTTGGAAGAATTGGTGTTGGTAAAGTAGACAATGGTAGTATTCATGTGAATCAAGAAGCTGTTATTGTCAATCATCATGATATGGGACAAAGTCGTAAAGTAAAAATTAGTAAATTATATGAATTTGATGGATTAAAAAAGATCGATGTGGATCATGCAGAAATCGGTTCTATTGTCGCTGTTTCTGGTATTGCTGATCTAAAAATTGGAGACACTCTATGCTCTCCTGAAAATCCACAAGCAATTCCATTTCAGAAAATCTCAGAACCTACGTTATCTATGCACTTTATTGTAAATGACAGCCCTTTTGCTGGACAAGAAGGTAACTATGTCACTTCTCGCCATCTGCGTGACAGACTGTTTCGAGAATTAAATACAGATGTTAGTCTTCGTGTGGAAGAAACAGATACTACCGAAAGTTTTAAAGTATCTGGTCGTGGAGAATTGCACCTTTCCGTATTAATTGAAACGATGCGAAGAGAAGGTTATGAATTTTCTGTTAGTAAAGCAGAAGTTATTTATAAAAAAGATGAAAATGGAACATTATTAGAACCAATGGAACTTGCTATTATTGATGTTCCAGAAGAATTTTCAGGAAGTGTTATTGAAAAACTTGGACAAAGAAAAGGGGAACTTCAAAATATGTCGAGATCTGGCAGCGGCAATACACGATTGGAATTTTCTATTCCTTCTCGTGGCTTAATTGGATATCGTGGAGAATTTATGACAGATACAAAAGGTAATGGCGTTATCAATACTATTTTTGACGGCTATAGTCCTTATAAAGGTGATATTTCCTATCGTAAATCTGGCTCTTTAATTGCATTTGAAACTGGAACTGCTCTTGCTTATGGATTATTTAATGCACAAGATCGTGGCCTGTTATTTATTGAGCCCGGGCAAAAGGTCTATGCAGGAATGATTGTAGGAGAAAATCCAAAAACCGAAGATATTGAAGTAAATGTCTGTAAAGCAAAACATTTAACAAATACCCGTTCTTCTGGAGCAGATGATGCACTAAAATTAACTCCACCAAGAAAAATGAGTCTGGAACAATGTCTAGAATATATTGATAGCGATGAATTACTAGAAATCACACCAAAAAGTTTACGAATCCGGAAAAAAATTCTTGATTCCACACTTAGAAAACGAGCAAATCGAACAAATTAATAAAATTAAATGTAACATATAGGGCTGTTAAAAACAGTCCTATTTTTTTGTTGTCTTAAGAAATAATCTCTTTTTTATTCTCTTTAAGCAAAATTTCATATCAATATTCATAAAAGCACAATATCGTTAATATTATACGGTGTATTGCATTGTTTTCTAAGCTTTTTTTTACTAAATAATAGTCATAAGGTGGTGTTTTTATGAATATTTTAGACAAAATTGTACAATTAAGGAAAGATCGTGGATGGTCAGAATACCAGCTGGCTGAAAAGTCCGGCCTTACCCAATCCACAATTTCCACATGGTATCGCAAAGATATTATCCCTTCCATCACTTCTTTGGAACGGGTTTGCGGTGCTTTTGGGATTTCCCTGTCCCAATTTTTTCTGGATGAAAATGATTTCACCGTTGTGCTAACGCCACAACAAAAAAGACTTTTGGAATATGCAATTCGTCTTGATCCAGCACAATATGATGCTTTAATTAAATTTTTAGAGACCTTATAATGAGAATTGTGAAAATCATTTTTCTCTCTCTAAATTAAGCATAATAAAGTACAGGGAAAAAATCTTCACAAAATAAATTATTTCTTACCTTTTTTATTTTGTGAAGATCTTATTTTATGCTTTACTCCATAAAAATTTTTTGATAAAGTTCTTCTTTTTCATATTCAAACCAAAAAATAATCATTCCATCCTGATAGTCAACATTATACATCATCTTATGTGCTTTTAATATTGCACTAACAATAGAAAGTCCAAGTCCTGTTCCTTCTTTTCTTCCACCTTGATGTTGATTTCGTTGATATCGTTCCCAAATTAACTTTTTTTCTTCCTCTGGTATTGGTTCTCCTTTATTTTTTACACAAACTTTGCAAGCCTTTTCTGTATCTTCTATCTCTACTATAATTGTCAAGCCATCTTTTGTATGATTTACCGCATTATTTAAAAGATTTCTTATAACTTGACTAATTTTTAATGCATCAATATATACCATAATTTCTTTTTGAATAGAAATAAGTTGTATCTTAATTTCATATTGCATTGCACTTTGCCCACAAAGTAGCACCTCTGACTCTACGATTTCATAAAGATTATACCAATCCTTACGAAGCTGTAAATATCCTGCCTGTAACTGAGAATAATCCAAAATATCACTAACCATTTCACTCATACGGCGTGATTCTTTCATAATCAAATCTAAATCCTCTTGACGTTTTTTATCATCTTTCCAATGAATATCACGTACAAGTTCTGCATATCCCCCAATCAATGCAAGAGGTGATCGCAGTTCATGGGAAACATTGGCGATTACTTCACGCCGCAAAGAATCTACACGCTGCAACGCCTTGCCAAGCTTTTTTACCGACTCCGCAAGCTGTCCTATCTCATCTTTTAATCTTAATTCTATGGTCGCTTCTAAATTCCCCTCTGTCAATTCATCCACTGTTTCTTTAATTTCATGAATTGGCTTTACAAATTTTCTTGATAAAATAGCTGCAATTATAGAAGAAATTATTGTTAGCATAATACTAAGTACTACCAACAAACGGCGATTCATACCAATGACTTTATAAAGTTCTGAAAAGGATTGATAAAGCACTACAAAAGCAGGTTTTCCATAATACCATGCTGGTATTCCAATTTCATAAGCAATTAACTCAGAACCATCTCGCTTATACCTACTATAAGTTTTTCTATCTAAAATATACTCATAAGAATCACTAACTTGAATATCTTTCCATATAGTAATATCTTTTTCTTCTTCCAGATTAATCGGATGCCCATAGCTATACATTGCCACAAGTTTCCCTTCCCCATTCACAAGAAACATTTTCCCACTCGCAATTTTACTTAAATAGGGAATTAAATTCTCATTTTCTACAAGATCCTCCGTTGCAAGTTCTGTCATAACTGGCTCTAAACATTCTTGAATTTCTTTTACAGCCATATCAACATAATTTTTTTCCAATATAAAAATTTGAATTATCCACATAAATACTACAGTAAAGATAATCAACACCATCATAATAAGCCAAAGACGTACTACCATCTTATTACAAAAGGGACTCGTTTCCTTTTTCCTTATATTCAAATTTATAACCCACTCCCCAGACAGTCTGAATCAATCTGCGATATTCTCCAAGATGCTCTCTTAAAGACTTTATATGGGTATCTACAGTACGAGTCGTTCCATAATACTCATATCCCCAGACAGATTCCATTAACTGATCTCTTGTCAATACAATATGTTCATTTCTTGCTAGCTTTACTAATAAATCAAATTCCTTCATTGGAAGATTAATTGTTTTTTCTCCTGCTATTACAAGCCTAGTATCCGTTTGAATACAGAACTCTCCAAATTTAAGTATAGAACCTATTTCATTTCCTGCTCGTTTTAATACTGCATTTACTCTTGCCATTAATTCCCTTGGGCTAAATGGCTTTGATACATAATCATCTGCTCCTAATTGAAAACCCATAAGTGTATCATATTCTTCATTGCGTGCAGTCAACATAATAACAGGAAGATGAGAATGTTCTCTTATCTCTCTAAGTGCCTGAAAACCGTCCTTTCCCGGCATCATAATATCCAAAATAAGAATATCATAATCTGCTTCTGATAAAAGAAATAGAGCCTGTTCTGCATCTCCTGCTTCACTACATTGAAATCCTTCCAATTCTGCATAAACCTTTACAAGATTTCTAATATGAATATCATCATCTACAATCAGCATTTTCTTCATTTGCCATTTCCCTTTCTATTGTGAAGAAAGTCCAAATTTATACTACTATTTATAAACATTAGATATTACCTGTAATATTTTTGTGATATTTTTATAAGAAAAACAGCAGATTTTGCAAATTTTTTTACACTACAATTTCTCTTTTCTTGATTTTTTTGACATATCCTTATCGTCTAATTGGAACATCAATCTATATTCTTCCATATTTCTGCCCCAAGGCACAACACTGTTTAACTTAAAAGCCATTTTCTTTTCCTCTGTCTGCTCTGATTTGCTAAATCAACCATATTACTATCTTACCATAAATACACACACAATTCCATTAAATTTTGCTCGTGAACTTTGATAAGTAAATTTAGTTTTCATAAAAAGTTCTTTCAGATCTGACTCCTTACACAAAAAAGCTATATTCTTAATTACTATGTCAGAATTGAATTCTTGGCTTGTTTTTCTCATACTGCTGATATAGAATATAGAAGAAAAGATTCTTCTCATCAGCAAGACATGGCGAGAATAGGTACTATAACTTTTATGCCTTGAATCTTCCACTTTTTTCAATAAAGATAGTAGTTCTGAGAAGAAATATCATATTCATTTGGCAAGTTCACAAGCAAGCATTTTATTGTTAACTTTATTATCTCACAATCTTGCTTCCTTGGAAAGGTCTTTTTCGGCAATTTTTTTACTGGTCAGAGCTGTTAGAGGTATCTCCACTAAAATATATTCCGAAAATGAATAATAAAAATTTTAATCAAAAAGTATTGACTTCCACGTAACGTGATACTGTATTCTTTTCTCATAGGAGCAGGATAGA
>CAJTJZ010000025.1:0-29619 GCA_910576895.1 uncultured Lachnospiraceae bacterium
ATCCCATGTTTCCTGATTCCATGTCATACGAAAAGCAGCACCTGTAGCTGCCATAGAAAAAGCATAATCTACTTCCTCTCACATAGATATGTTATCCCTTAGAAAAAGAAAGTACTATGATATTTTATAAGTTTACTTTTTCATATTTAAAATTATATATTCGCTATTAGAATAAAAATATTTAAAATTTAAAAAAATATTAATTTAGATTTAGTATTGACATTTCTTTTCTTTTAAAATAGAATTACTTGTTGTACAAGTGAATCAAAGTGAAATTTTCAATAAAATATACTATTTCTATGATTAATTAATATAATAATGGATTTTAAGATGATTTTGTGTTTTATAAGAGTTTTTGAGGTTGATACAAAAAATTAAAAAGTAATATATTAAGTTATATTTTGTACACAGTAATTAATTTAATTATATGTTTCATGAAACTTTAACAGGTTATAAAAATTAAATAGTAATTATTAATTTTTGATTACTAACAATGCAGTTTATTAATAATCAACAGGGATAGTATGCACTTTTTTAGCTATTAATACAATGAGTATAAAATTTAAAATTTTGAAAGGGGAAATTTTTATGAAAAGAAATTTTTATAAAATTATATTAGGTCTTACTGGCGTTATGGTATTAGGTGGCTTAAATACTATAAATATAAATGCGGAAACAGCTTTTATTTCTGGTTTTGGAGAAGATAATGACAGTACAACATTTGCTACAAGAACTGCCAGTAAGGAATTACAACACCAGTATTATGTTTGGAATAAAAGTACTGAATCAAGGCTTATTGGAAATTATCAAACAACTTATTGGGTTTATGGTTTTAGCGGTGTAGGCTTTTATCAATCACCAAGAAATACTATTTCAAGAATAAATAGTAATGCTAATTTTTTAAATGGTGCACCAATAGATGATGGAATCAATGGAACGTATATTTATGCTGGAGAAATTTATTATAACAATGTATATCAAACAAAAGTAAGTTTTACTACTACTATGAATTCTGATGGTCGTTATTCATATTCAAATGATCCCGAAATATGGGTAATGGAATAATTACTTACTTTTAAAATGGCTGGGTTGCAATAAAAGAAAAATGATTGATGGAATAATTTTTTTCATTTATTGCGACCTAATTTTTTATTTTATAGAAAGGCAAAAAAACTATTTATGAAAATTCAAAAGAAACTATTTTTTATATTATATTTAATGTTGATAATTACTAGTATATTTTCCGCCTGTGGAAGAAAAGAAGAAAAGGACATTAGCATAGATAATTACTATAAAACAGAACAATTACAAATAAATAATGTTCCAGAACAAATAGACCTTATTCGAGAATTTTCTGATACAATTTGGCTATCTGGAAAAAGAGAAAAAAAATCATGTTTAGGAAATTTTACAATTTCAGAATTAGATTATCAAGAAACGATAATAGACTTACCAGAAAATGAACAAATAATTGATTTTTATGTTAATAATGAAGGAATTATAATGATAATTACATCAGAAACACAAACAGAACAGGAAAAATATTTAAAAAAGTTAAGACTATATCAATATTCTAAAAATTCAGAAATAAAAATGCTTTCAGAATTGAAAACCTGTAATAATGTTTATTATATATGTATTACAGAAGATAATATTTATCTAGTGGAAGAAGGTATATACATCTATGTTTATGATAAAAAGGGAAAACAAAAAAGTACTTCAAAAAGTTCAAAAAGAATTGAAGCAATTTGTAGAAATGAACAAAAATGTTCTTATATTGCGGTAGATTCTATCAGTAAAAATATGATAATTGGAGATATCAATGCAACAGGAAAGACAGTAGAAAAGGGACAAATAAAAATGCAAATAGGCGAGGATATTCATATTTTTCTATCAAAGGATACAAATGACGAAATGTATTATATAGATAGAAGTGGAATATATAAAATTAAAAAAGAAAAAAAATCTTTTGAAACAGTATTGACATGGGATTATTTACATATAATCAGAAATAATATTATATCTCTTATATCATTAAAAAATAATGAATTTCTTTGTTGGAATGCGAAGGAACAATACTTTCAGCAGATAAAAGAAAAAAAGAAACAAGAAAAGAAAGAAGAAGAAAATGCTGTAGAAACTATAGTATTTGCATCTCAAAAAATTCAAGATATAGATCGTGAATTGATTTATCGTTTTAATAAAGAACATAAAGATTGTAATATTATCATAAGAGATTATTCCGATAAACATGAACAATTTCATTTAGATATCGCTTCTGGGGATATTCCTGATATTATTAATTTTGATTCTGAAGATCCTATTAACCTTATAGAAAAAGGAATTTTTACAGATTTATCTGTCTTTATGGAAACAGATCCTGATGTTTCAAAAAAAGATTTTCATGATCGATTAATAGAACTTTTGGAAATGGATCAAGAAAAAATTTATTTTCTTCCACCTGATTTTAATATAGTAGCATTAGCAGGAAGTAAAAAAGATATTGGGGAACGTGAAAGTTGGACATTAAAAGAGTTTGAAACTTTTTGCAAAGAGAAAAAAGCAGAGGGCAAACAAATTTTTCCTATATTAAATGGGGCATCTTTTGTTGTATTGAATAGTCGGTATACTATGAAAGATTATGTTAATCTTAATACTAAAACAGTAAATTTTTTAACAGAAAATTTTAAAAGAATGCTTTCCATAGCAAAAGACTATTTTGAAATGGATATAAATGCTAATCAATCTTCTCTTAAAAGTATTAAAGATGGAGATGTTGCCTTAATGAATATTAATGGTTTACTTGCTTTTTCACAATGTTTACAATATCAATGGGCATTTGGAAAAGAAGAATATTCTTTTATTGGTTATCCATCAAAAGATAATTCTCAGTCAGGTATTGGAATAGATATCAATCAATATTATGGAATTGCGGAAAGCTGTAATAGAAAAGAAGAAGCATGGGAATTTTTAAGACAATATTTTTTAAAAGACTCTAAATCCTCTGGAAATTCTTCAGGATTTCCAGTTCGCAAAGATGTTATGGAATATAAAGAAGAATGTGCTATGGCAAAAAAAACATATATAAATAAAAAAGGAGAAAAAGTTATACCAATAATAAATGGTCAGTTAGATATAGGCGATGGAATAACAATAAAAAAACGACCACTAAAAAGAAAACAAATTAAACAAGTGGAAGAATTAATTAATAAAGCAGATATGCTAAATATAAATACATCCATATATGCCCAAATATCTATAATAATTGGAAATGAAGTTTATGCTGGTTTCAATAATAATAAAAACATAGAAGAAATTATGGATATAATACAAAACAGGATTTCCATTATGATTAGTGAACAAAAATAAATATATTATTTAATTATGTACATCTGCGGTTATAGCAAAAAAATTCTATAACCGCAGAAAAGATTTTTGGTTTTTATAATCTTACTTAAAATTTATAGACTGTTTTATAAGCTCCAAACTCTTTTTTTCTGATAATTTTACTTCTTCAATACAATTGCAAACTCTTTTTCTTATTTTTTCATCCGCAAAATTATGAAGCATTTGCTCCATATCTTCCCATCCGCCAATTAATTGCTGCATTTCAAGAGCAATTTGCTTTGTTTTTGAAAAAGATTCTGCCACTTGTTTATAAATTTCTGCTTTTTCCCCTTTTTACTGTGATAACTGCGTGAAATAATCTGCTGCACTTCCACGTCCATCGGATAAACAAGTCATAGCATCCGTTTGACAAAGTAATTTTTCAAATAAAACAGAACTATAATCTTTTGCACTAACAGAAAAATGACGCTGATCTTTTAACATTGTGAGCCATGCATCATAAGCAAATAAACCTTTACAATAACTATATTCTTTTCTTCCTGTCATAATCTGTACTGCATTTTTTAAAATTTCTTCTGTAGTGATTCCTTGTCCTTCGATTGGTCCTATACTCATAACTGCCTGCGTATCTGTATTTTCCCACCAAGAATCACAATGAAAATAACCATTTTCTTCTTTTTTTACATTAGCTGCAAAATCAGGATCGTTCTGAAAAAAGTTCCAACCAAGTAATATTTCTCCTTGCTTTCGATAACCTGTAATTAAACATGCTTCTGGTGGACCAATAATTCCAAGTGCAATACAAGGATATCCCTCATCAATATGTTTTTTAATAAATGTTTTAAATTCCTCTTTTGTTGTATCTTTATTTCTTCCCAAAAGTTCAAATTCCCTGCCAAATGCCTTTGCTCCCAACTCATAAGATTTATCAGATTCAAAAGTATGATAAATATCTACATTACTTAAATCCCAAGTTTCCTGATTCCATGTCATACGAAAAGCAGCACCTGTAGCTACCATAGAAAAAGCATACTCTACTTCCTCGCCAAGATAATCTAAACAAGCTTTTAAACAAATAGGAAAGGGAGTACATCCACCATATGTACCAAAACCAACATTAGGCACATTGTACAATATTGTACTATCATGATCCTTATCATAATTTCCTTTCATAGATATATCGCTCCTTTTTTCTTTTTTTTCAAGGAATCCTATGCCAAATATTCCTGCTGTTAATTCTTTTTTTCCAACAATTGGCTTTTTTCTCCGAAAATTACTTGGTGTCATCCTTACTACTCTATAAAAAGCACGTGTATAACTTTCATGACTAGAAAATCCATATAAAAATGCAATATCTACAATTGTCATCTTTGTATGAATCAATTCAAACATAGAAGAACTAATTTTTCGTTCCAAAATATATCTTGCTAAGGAACAACCTGTATTTTTTTTAAAAAACTCTCGTATATAAGCCATAGAAAATCCTGTTATTTTTGCAAGTTCTTCCTTGTCAATATGTTTCTCTTTTATATGAGATTCAATGTAGCAAAGTATGATACGAGTATCTACGGAAAATCCCATGGTCTAGATTCCTTTCTTAAAAATATAATATTTTTCCATCGCGATGTATCTTTATTATAAATCAATATCAATTCTTTTTCTTGATCTTTTTAAGGAAACTTATTTTATTCTTTCATAATTCATTTTTTCTTTTAACTCTTTCCAATTCTGTATCGTCAAAATATTGGCATCTTCCACATAAGGAAGATCGATTGCTCCTATGTACCAAATTGGCATAATTCCAACTGCAAGTGCACCTTTTATATCACATTCATATTGATCACCAATATACCAGACATCTTCTGCCTTTAACTCTGCTTTTTCTAATGCAAGATCAAAGATTCTTCTATGTGGCTTTCGGAAAATATATTGACTTGAAGTAAGAATAAATTCAAATTCACTCTTTGGCAAAAGATCATAAATCCGATTAGCAACAACTTGTTGTCCATATGCAATATTACTAATAACACCTGTTCGTATTCCACTTTCTTTTAAAAAATCAAGAAATTCTTCGACTCCATCTGTAGGAACTCCCGGAGAAGCTGCATCCCAAAAAATCTTATCTATTTCTTCTATACTTAATGGAACTTCAATTCCTTGTGATTCATACAAATATGGCGTAAACATAGTATTTGGAATTTCTATTTGACGTAATAAATGGCGTTTCTTTGGATCAAATCTACCTAATTCCTGATTAATTTCTTCTGCTCTTTCCTGAATTTGCTTAGCTGTTAAATTATATTTATTTCTAGTAGCATAAGCAAGAACTGCCTGTGTTCCTTTCACACCATCAAACTTTTTTTCCTTTATTAATGTTTGTCCATAATCAAATAAAATCATTTTTGGTAATTTCATTTTTTTCTCCTTATTTAACTTTTAATTTAATTACAACTATTTTCATATCTTTTCCATATAGAAGGAAATTTATCTTTTACAAATTTTGCATAAGAACATTCTGGCATTGTTATCATTTTCTTTTCCTTTAAATAATTAAAAATCATATCATACCACATTGTCATTTCTTTTTCTGATTTTTCTTTATATGTTCCAACAAACATTTTTCCCTGTTTTATATATTCCTGAAATAATTTATATGCATTAGGAACTTCAATACAATCTATAATATGCAAAGGTTCTATTCCAAGTCTTGCACAGGGAATATTTTTAAAAGGCAAAACTTGTTTTTCTTCAGCCAAAACTTGATAAATACAACCTGTCACTCCATCAGAAACTTCTTGTAGTGCATTTTCATATAATTCATGATAAATAGGCGTTTTACCATCTTTTGCAAACCCATAAGGAAACCAATAAAAAGGTCGTTCTACTGCATTACATAAATAAAAAGCAGCGACTACTTCATTCACTGTTAAATAAATATATGCCCTGTCATGATCGGCTACTCTTGGTTCAAGAATTTTTATTCCTTTTGTATTACTCCCATGAAATAATGTTATCATACATTTCTCTCTTTTCTTTTTAAAATCACTTGCTTTTTTCAAGTTTTACTGACTTTTTCCCAAAATATCTTTTTACACAACTATTTTTCCAATTTTTTGGATCTTCTGTAATATCAGAATGAAAAATAATCTCTGGTTTTACAGAAAATTCTTTCACAACAATATGCTCCCTAGAAGGATCAGAATAAATAAAATAACGCTCCCATGCTTCCTTATCATATTGCTTTGCTTCTCCATTGAATAAATAAAAACAGGCACTCACACTTGCTGGCATTCTAGTAACACTTACCTGTGTACTTCCGTCCATATCAACCTCTGCTTCAATAGAGATATTTCCTATCGCTGTAAAACAAAAAAGAAGAAAACAAAAAAGATAATAATGTAAAAAATATTTCTGATAGAAAACAAGTGCTTTTTCTATTATCGCTTTCCATAACTGTTTTTTTATAACATACCCGACCCAATAAAATAAATTAATTCCTGTCATAACAAAACAACTAAAATAAATAATATTCATAATACGATATGGTATTTTTAAACCTTGGGCATAAATAACTGGTGTAATCTGAGAAGAATACAGGCAATAACTAAGTAATGTTACAATAGCTGGATAACGAAAAGAAAATTTACTTTTTTTACTAATCAATGCAAAACAAGGAATACAACATAAAAATAATACAAGCACTGGAAGTTTCCAGCAATTTGCTATACTATAAATACCATAAATAAAAGAAAGACCGATTGCAAGGAAAGGATTGCTTGCTTTTCCCACAGATTCTTGTCGAAGTGCATTCCCCGGAGCTAAGATTGCTATAAAAAATCCTGCAAGTCCCGCAAACCCTATCATAATAAAAAACAACTTATCTATCAAATAATCTTTGTTATTACTCTTTTTCCATAAGTTATTTTTTTTCTTTCTTTCCCAATCGCATAAAAAAAGTAAAATACAGGCAAAAAAAAGTATTTCCACTGTGATTAATGCAGTTACATAATTTCCTCCACATAGAAAAAAAGCTAAAATAATAGATACAATTCCTAAGATTATTTTTATCCATCTTTTCTTTGCACAGTAGAAAAAAATCAAAAGTGCAAATAAAAATGCTTCCATAGAATAAAAAAAGGTATAGGTAATTCCGCCATTATACCAATAAAAAGAATCAGAAATTACATACGTAAATTCTACTGCTCCAAGACTTAATAGAATAGATATAATTAAGCCTTGAAAAAAAGAAGCATGGAAAAGTTTTGAAAAAAATACCATATAAAATAAAATACTGCAAACTATAAATACTGTAAGTAAAATAATGGTTGTTAAGAAATAATATTGTTCTCCAAAAATAGCAGGCTGAAGCCGCATAAGAAAAATAGAAGAAAACGTTCCCTGCCAATTTTGATAACTATCTCTCGTTTTTTCTATTGCTTTTAAAAAAACTTGTTCTAATGAACCTGTTTCCTGCCAAACTTGTGCTGTATGCCTGCCATAACTATAATCATCTACACATGGATGTGTATAGCCAGAAATAAGATATAAGGGAATGACTGCAAAAATGATGATAAAAAACAGAAGCATACTAAGCCTCTGTTCTTTTTTTTGTAAATTTTTTTTTGGTAACGTTGTTTTTTCGTCTATACTGTCGTTGCTTTTACTTTTATTCACACAAATCAAACTCTCTTTCTGCTGTTTTTAATGCTTCTGCAACAATATGATGCATATCAAAATATTGATACATACCAAGTCTGCCACCAAAAATAACACGATCTTCCTTTTTAGCAAGTTCTTGATACTTTGCATATAATTCATTATTTTTATCATCATTCATAGGATAATATGGCTCATCTCCACGCTTCCAGTTTGCTGGATATTCTCTTGTAATGACTGTTTTTGGCTGTGTACCATATTCAAAATGCTTATGTTCAATAATACGAGTATAAGGAACTTCATATTCTGTATAATTTACAACCGCATTTCCCTGATAATTTTCTTTATTAAGAATTTCTGTTTCAAACCGAAGACTTCGATATTCTAATTCACCAAAACAATAATTATAATATTCATCTATCATGCCAGTAAATAAAACTTTCTTTGCGGATGATTCCAATGCTTCTTTCTCTGTAAAAAAGTCTGTATTTAATCGAACCTCAACATCTTTTAACATTTTTTCAATCATTCCCGTATAGCCTCCGATTGGGATTCCTTGATAAGAATCATTAAAATAATTATTATCATAAGTAAATCGCACTGGAAGTCGTTTAATAATAAAGGAAGGCAGCTCCTTTGCACGTTTTCCCCATTGTTTTTCCGTATAGCCCTTTACAAGCTTTTCATAAATATCACGCCCTACAAGACTAATTGCCTGTTCTTCCAAATTTTTCGGTTCTGTAATGCCAGATTCTTTTTTTTGCTCCTCAATCTTTGCCTTTGCCTCTTCTGGTGTAATCACATTCCATAATGCATGAAAGGTATTCATATTAAATGGTAAGTTATAAAGCTCTTTTTGATATCTTGCTACAGGAGAATTTGTATAGCGGTTAAATTCAGCAAATTGATTGATATAATCCCAAACTTCTTTATTGCTTGTATGAAAAATATGAGCTCCATATTGGTGTACCTGAATCCCTTCTATCTCCTTTGTATAGATATTTCCGCCAACATGATCCCTGCGTTCAATAACAAGACAAGTTTTTCCACGTTTCTTTGCTTCATAGGCAAAAATAGAACCAAATAATCCTGCTCCAACAATTAAATAATCGTACATAAATTAATCTCCTTTTTCTATAAATATTATTATATTTTATTATGTTTTTCTATATCCTCCAAGTGGACTGCCTTATTAAAAAATTATTATTGTTTATTTTGTTTGAGCCATGGAGAATAAAGTATCTTTTAAAAGCTTAGAGAAGTTAATGTTATTTTTTTCAGCGAAAGTATTTAGCCATGCAGGAATCGTGAGATTTTTTCTTACCAATCTTTCTCCATATTTTTCTTCATAAGCATCTATATCAAGTAATAACATATTTACCATACATCCATCTTCAATAATTATTTTAGAATAATCAGAAGCAGGTGGTATTTTTTCCCCATCTTCAAGTTCTCCTAAGATCCAACCACTAGCTGCATCAATTCCCATTTCAATTGCTTGTTCTAAGTTTTTTCCCTCTGTTACACAACCATGCAAATCTGGAAATTCTACTACATATCCGCCGCTTTGGTCTGAAAAAGGTCTAAATATAGCTGGATAAATTAATTTCAATAATATTCATCTCCTATCTATATAATTAAATATATAAAATTTATAGCCCTGCTTGAGCCATAATTGATTTTACTGTATCAGGATTTAAATCCCCTCCATGTTCAGGTATCGTTACTTTTCCGGGTTTTGTTGGATGTTTATATTGATGATGCGAACCTTTTTGTTTTACTTGATACCAACCGTCTTTTAATATTATATTCTCAACTTCTCTAAATCTCATTCTATTCCTCCTTATTTATTTATGGCATCACTCCTTTTTTATTTCATTACATTATAATGCGTATCATACGTATTGTCAACAAATTTATTCTATATCCAACTTAGAAACTGTTGCTAAATAATTATTTGTATATCTCTTATCATTGCTTACATCTTCTCCAAACCATTCTGGCGGCTGAAATTTTTTCATAATTTCTATTGTAGGAAACTCTACTTCTACAATAACAAGCCCCTTGAAACTGCCTTCAAAAATATCAAGTTCTGCTTTTAATGAATACCCTTCTTGTTTTAATGGAATCAAATATCTTGTTTTAGAAATCAAATTTCCATCTATTTTTTCCCGTAAATGTTCGTATCCCTCTTTATTTAATGGAACTTCTAATTCATGACAAATTTTTGCTTCTTGATTTTCTTTTAGTCCAAAAAGTGATTTATAAGTTAAAATATAATCTTCATTGCTACGCCGTATCCGCACAATTGGATTTGTACAAAGATATCCTTGTTCTATCACTTTTTTCTTATACTGTGATAAATTCTCTGGCAGTTTTTTTATTTTAAATTTCTTTTCTATTTCCAAATCATCATCTTTTTCTGTTTTCATATTATAAATTCCTTTCTTTTTTCTATTTTTTATAATTTTCTATTCTTATTCACAAGTTATTAGTTTCCCCAAATGAAAAGAATATAAATATTTTTCTTCCACTGGCAAATTTCTTGTTCTTTTTAATGCTTCTCCATAATATTCCAATTGTTTTAAATATCTCTTTTTTAATTTCTCCTCTTTTACTCTATCTGTTTTATAATCTAATAAAATTAATTTTCCATTTTCTTCAAAAAATAAATCAATCACACCTTGTACAAGCACAATCTCTTTTTTGTTTTCCTTTTCTTTTGTTTGTGTTTTTTTATTTTTATCAAGAAAGATAGCTGCATCCATTCCCATAACAAAGGGTTGTTCTCGAAAAAGTTTTCCATTTTTTTGTGCTTCCACAATTCGTTTTCCTATAGGGCAGGCAAGAAATTCCTGTAATTTTTCTACTTTTATTTTTCTATATCCTTCTGGTGTTAAAATTCCTTTTTTCTCCATATTTTTTAATTGTTCTCGAATTTTTTCTATCGTATTTACATTAGTAAAATCTATATGACACATTGCTTCATGATAAAGCGTACCAATCATAATACCCCCCATTTTCTTTTCCTCTTTTGGTTTTATAAAGGAAGGTATTAATTTTTCTCTTAATTCTAATTCTTCTACAGAATTTATAGTAAGTAATTCATCTGTATCTGGCACATCAATAATGGCACGACCTAAATTTTCAGAAAAAAATGTTTCTTCTTTTTCTAAATACTCTTCATCAAAATTATCTTCCAAAGACTCCCATTCTTCCATAGCAGATGCTCTTTTTAATTCTGATACCGTAAATTTTGTTTTTAACTGCATTTCTTCCTGATAAGGATATACTTCTTCCATTTGTTCAAAAATTTCTTTTTTATATTCTTTATATAAATATTCTTTTTCTTCTTCTAACTCCATTTCTCCATGATGCAAAAGATCCTGCCGTTTCCATTCTCTTGTATTTTCCATACCAATTGCCTGAAAAACTAAATCTTCGGAACTACCTTCTTTTATTTTTATTTTACAAGTATCAAAACCTGTTTTACTATTTTCTTTTACTGGCATTTCCTGTAAAAATACTGGCATAATAAGATCTAAAAATGTTTTTGCATTTTCAAGTACATGAATCGGAATCTTTCCTGCCATACCCTGCCATATCCATTTCCGTTTCTTTTCCTCTGTTTTTTCCACATATCCTGTTAAAATCAGCTTTTCTTTGGCACGTGTCATTGCCACATAAAGAACACGCAATTCTTCTGCTAGTGTTTCCATAATCATATCTTTTTGTAATACTTTTTTTAATACGGTTGGTACTTGAATCCTTTTCTCTAAATCTACAAAATCTGCCCCTGCAAAAAGCTCTTGATGAATCACAATATTTTTTCTTGTATCCATCAAATTAAATTGTTTTCCAAGTCCAGATACAAAAACAACTGGAAATTCCAGTCCTTTACTTTTATGAATACTCATAATTTGTACGGCATCTATATTGTTAAATGTTTCTGCTTCGCCAAAATCAATCTCATATTTTTTTAATCGTTCCATATAACGATTAAATTGAAATAGGCCATGATAACTTGTTTTTTCAAAATCCCCTGCTTTTTGAATTAACATTCTTACATTTCCATAACGTTTTTCTCCATCTGGCATAGCACGTACACAATCATCGTATCCAGTAATCATTAAAATTTGTTCCATTAATTCTGGAACAGTTAAACAAGCTGCAAGACTGCGAAAATCACCTATTTGTTTAAAAAACAATTGTAATTCCTGCTGCAATTTTATTTGATTATCTTCCTGCCATACAGTATCGATAAATTCCCGACATGCATTATAGAGTTTATTATCTTTTTCCTTCTTTTTTTCTATATCAAATTCCTCTTTTTTTCTTGTCATACTACAAATAATAGCAAGATCCATTTCAGAAAATCCTCCAATTGGAGAAAGCATAACTGCTGCCAGTGGAATATCTTGCTGTTCATTATCAATTAATTTTAATAAATTTAGTAATATCTTTACCTCCGAAGCTTCAAAATATCCTTTTGCTGTCGCTGTTACTGCTGGAATCCCCATTTCCTGCAAAATTTTTAAAAATGTTTCTGACCAACCACTCATAGTACGAAGTAAAATTGCAATATCCCCATATCTTATGGGACGTAATGGGTTATCTAAAGATGCTCCCTCAGCACTTGCATTATCACGAACTTGAAATTTTTGTTCTAATACAAGTTTTTGAATCCTTGCTGCAATATGGGCTGCTTCTAATTCTATTTTCCCCTGTTCTGGATTCTTTTTTTCCTTTTCTCCCGGTGTTACTAATATAATTTCGCTTTCATCTTGTTCATTTGGAAGATAAGAATCTCCTGCCCCATAATAAAGTGCAGCCGCTTTATCATATTCAATATTTCCAAGCTGACTTCCCATAATTCTTGAAAAAAGATAATTAACAATATCAAGAACAGACTGCCTGCTTCTAAAATTTTTACTTAAATCTATTTTATGACTTTCTGCTTCTGGTTTTCCAAAGGTATCTTCTATATTACAATTTTGATATTTATGATATTTTTCCATAAATAGTTCTGGTCTTGCCAGTCGAAATTTATAAATACTCTGTTTTACATCTCCTACCATAAATAAATTATTTCCTTTAGAAATCGCCGTTAAAATGACTTCCTGCAAACGATTGCTATCTTGATATTCATCAATCATAATTTCTTCAAAATATTCTCTAAGTTCTAAAGCTGCCTTTGTTGGAGTACCATCCTTATCTACTAAAATTTTTAAAGCAAGATGCTCCTGATCAGAAAAATCTAAGATATTACGTTCCATCTTTGCTTTCTGATATGCTTTTAAAAATAATAATATAATATCATACATAGCAAGCATTGGAACAACTGTTCCAAGTAAATCTTTTCTAAGCTCTGCCTCCATCGCTTCTCCAATCGATTTCTTTTCTTCTATAAATTCTGTTTCCTGTTTTACAACTTCTGTTTCATTAGAAAATTCTTTTAAAAAATCCTTTTCTTCTTTTCTTTTTTTCTTCTCTTTTTTTGAAAGCTCTGGAAAATATGATTTTTTTATCAAAGAGACTGCTGTTTTTACGGCATCTCTTCCATCTTTAATTTCTTGTATTAAATCTGGAGAAATTTTTTCTTTTTCTGTCTTTTTTATCCTTCCAAGTCTTGCAAATGATAATTCTGAAAAAGCATTTGCATAACTTATATAATTATCTGACAAAAGAAGATCATGAAATAATTCCAAATCTAACTCTAAGGTTTCTTGATAGGGAATTAATCCTGCTTCTTGTTCACACAACTTAATTAATCGCACAATTTCTTTTTGATAACTTTCTAAATCAGAATGTAAAAATAAAAGCAACTTTTTCATCCATTCCTGCTCCTCTAATGGAGTTGTTGAAATTGCTTCTATCTCTTTTCTTTTTTCTAAAAGCCAGCCTTCAGGATCTGGATAAGCTGCTGCTGCATTATAGACAGATAAAATAATTGTTTCGATTGCTTCATCACTTCTACCGGGTGCATAGCTATCTACAAATTGCAAAAAACCCGGAAATTTCTCTGCCTCTTGATAAGCTGTTTCTAAAACATCTTCTAAAATATCTTCTTGGAGCAATTTAAGTTCTGCATTATCAGCAATCCGAAAGGAAGGATCTAAATTTGCTTCTTGAAAATGATTTCTTAACACTTCTGCACAAAAACTATCAATTGTCATAATATGAGATTTATGAAGCAATGCGATTTGTTTTTGAAAATTTTTATTATCAGCATAAGATAACCCTTGTTCAAATGCTTTTTCTAACGATTTTTCCATTCGTTCCCGCATTTCCGCCGCTGCTGCATTTGTAAAAGTTACAACTAATAAACGATCAATATCAATAGGATGTTCCGAAGAAGATATCATAGAAAGAATCCTCTCAATTAAAACACTTGTTTTTCCAGAACCAGCAGCGGCAGCAACTAAAATATTACAACCATGCAATGCAATTGCCTTTTTTTGTTCCTTTGTCCGTTCCATTTATTCTTCTCCTTCCTTTTGATCCTCTTTTTTATCTTCTTCTGTCTTTCTCCAAGTAGAAATATCTTCTGGCACATTCTGTTTTGATAAAATACGAAATGTCCCCTCTTGCATAGGATCTTTTGGATTACACATTTCTTTATAACTACAATATTGACATGCCGTATCTTCTGCTGATTTTTTATAAGGATTTTTTTCCATTTTTCCATCTAAAATTTCTTTTCCAAAACGCACCATAGTATCTTGTACATAATCCATCAAATCTGATAATTCCTCACTATCTGCAATAAGAGAAGATCGAGAATCAATTTCACTTTTTGAAGTAACTGCAAAAGGAATCACATCAGAACTTGCCGATGCTCGAAATTTTCCATCAATTACCATATCCTGATCTTGTATCGAAACCATAGTTTCTTTTTTATTTGAAATTCCATCTAGCTTCAATTGATCTCTCCATGCATTTTCCTCTGGTTCTTTTTCTTTTGCAAAAGGATCATCAATACGATAATAATAAGCACCTGCTGTATAAGTACCCAGTCCATTTTCTTTTGTTTCTTCTGTATCTTCCATTCCCTCTTTTTGCATTGCCGATTCCATCCCTGCCCGTAAATATATCATAAGCTGCATTTGCAAGCCATAATAAACATCTAATAGAGAAAACTCTTTTTTTCCTGTTTTATAATCCACAACTCTAATCGCTAATGGTTCTTGTTTTGTTTGATCTAAACGATCAATTTGTCCATGTAAATGAATGCTTTCCTGTTCTGATAAAAGAATTTTTGTTGATGGCAATTTCATTTTAGAAAAATTAATTTCATATCCTGATGGCTCCATAGTACCTTTTAAAACCTGATAAACAAGAATTTCCGTTGTTTTTTGCAGCATTTTTCGGATACGTTCCAGAAAATGATAATTTCTTGCAGTATCATTTAAAAGTTCTTTTGCTCCGGGAATTTTTTCCTCTTGTAATGTTTCCATTAAACTTTCTTCTGTTAAACGAATCCGAACTTCTTCTTCTTGCTGCGAAAAACCATGCCATCCCCCTTCTAATTTAGAAGCCTTTTCCCCAAAAATACAAAGTGCTTTATGAAATACATTTCCAATATCAATAGAACGCAGCATAAATTCCTGTCGTTCTCTAAGACGCAGACCATAAGCAAGAAAATGTGCATACTGACAGGCTGCATATTGTTCAAATCTTGTTACACTTCCATATAAATCCTTTCCATAAAGCAATCTTGCAATATTTTTGGGAAGTTGTGCCTTTCCATTGCCACCAAATGCACAAAACAATAATTGTTTCCACTTTTTTGGCTGTTTTTCTTTATAATAAGAAAATAGACTTTTCCAAAGGATTGGCATTGTTTCCCAATCTTTATAAAAACGCAGTCCTTCTAAAAAATAATGGCTGCCATAATCAGCACCAAGAATAGAACAAACATCCGTTTCTTTTTCAAGCAAAGAATCTTTATTTTCTACTGTAAATTGAAATCCATTTTCTACTATAATTTCTTTTAATTCTGGAAATACTGTTTGTATTTTCCGAAGCAAATAGGAAGGGCGAAGTGCATTACACTCCTGATCCATTCGACAATAAGAAAGCTGTAAAAAAGAATCTGGCTTTGTTAATGTTAAATAAAGATAAAATTGCCCACGATATCCAAGTTCTCTTTGTGTTGGTGCTAATTCAAATTCCCGACTACTTAAATATTCCCGTTCTAAATCCGATAGAATACCGCCATGACTTGCTACTTTTGGTACAATACCATCATTTAATCCAATAAAAAATAGTGCCTTTAAATGATTAAGTCTAGTACGTTCCAAGTCTCCAATAATCACCTGATCAAGTCCGGGCGGAATCAATCCTATTTTTACCTCAGCAATCCCTGCATCAAATAATTCCATAAATTCCCGCAAAGTTACTATCTCATCACCAAGCAATTCTGCCATACGTTCCAAAAGTTCCATAACTTTTTTATATACTTGTGCATATTCCCGTTCTAAGTTATGTTCTCCCTTTTGCCGAAAATAAGTTTCATATCCCCAAAGTTGTTCCTCACAATGCATAACTTGACTATATTCATATAAAGCATAGACATAATCTAAAACTTTAATTTTTCCTTTTCTCTTCCTTTTTGCAGTTTTTTCTTTTGCTTCTTTATTTTCTTCTATTTTATTATTTATAATAAATAAGTCATACCCAATCCTACCTGCTGACGGTGCAACTAATTCTAAAAACTGCTGCCGAAATTTATTTAATTCTGGAAGCTGTTCTTTTATTTCTTCCGAATATGCTCGTTCCCATTCCTTTTTCCAACGTTTTCTACCTCGAATCCCTGTTGCTAAAACATAATTTTCTATTCTATCTTTTTCTTCTTTTTTCCATGGCATCAAACCATTTCCAAGATGACGAAATACTGCTTCATAACTAAAATCTTTTTCAAGCATAGCAAGAAAGGAACGTAAAAATTCTACATAAGGATTCGAAAGAATACTTTTTTTATAATCCATAAAAAACGGCACACCTGCTTTACGAAAACAATAAGCTGCTGTTTGTGCATATCCTTCCATATCCCCCGTAATCACAGCAATATCCCGATAACGATATCCATTTCTTATAAGACCTTTGATTTTCTTTAATACAAGCCATAGTTCTTCTTCTGGATTTAAAGCTGCATATAAAGAAATTCTCTCTGGCTTCTTCATATATTTTTGATATGGATAACGAAATATCATTTGTTCCAAATGTGCTAATTCTTTTACATTTATAAACCGATAAGGAACTTGTCCTTTAGAAGTATAACATAGTTCAAAAGAAGAACCTGTTTCTTTTGCTATTTCTATTAAATGAAATAACATTTTTTTACTCATAGAAAATAATTCAAAATCATCCCATGTTTTAGAAATCTTTTCTCTTGGATCTATTGTAATCGTAACTCTCGCTTCTGCAACATAATGAAAAATTTCTTGTAAAAGCTCCATTTGAACAGGAGTAAAACCAGTAAAGCCATCAAAACAAATGACACAATTTTTAAGAAGTTCTGAATATTTAACTGTATCTATAAGCCTAATTAAAATTTCTTCTGCTGTTATAAAACGATCTTTTTTAAATTCTTGAAATGCTTTTTGAATCTTTTTTGCATCCTCTAGTTTTCCTTTTAACATAGGACGCTTCTGTGCTTCTAAAATCATCCGTTCTAAATCTTGCTCTCGAATATCATATTGTGTAAATTCTGATAATAATGATTTTAATTCACTTAAAAATCCTAATTTTCTAATATCTCCACGAAAATAATGCAAATCCTTTCCACATTCTGAAAGAACTCGCCGCAATACCATATTTTTTCCCATATCGTCTAAAACAGGCAAATCCTGTAAACCTAATTCCTCAAAAATACGCCATGCTAACCGTAAAAAACTTAAAACATCAATATTCATAATAGTATTGCCTGCTTGCCTTTGCACTAATTCTCTTTGCGTTTCTAATGTAAACTGCTCTGGTACAATATAAAGATATGTCTTCTCTGGATGTAATAATGCTTCTTTACAAAGCGTTTCTTGTAAGGAAAAGGTCTTTCCACTACCAGAACTGCCTAAAATTAACTGTAAATTCATTCTAATCTCCTCTTTATATAATAAGGGTCTTGCTTATTCCATAAATATGACAAGAGTCATACTTGGGTCATTCTTGCTTTGCAAGCATGACAGGCTTCGCAAATATGACAAGAGTCATACTTGCTTCGCAAATATGACAAGAGCCACAAAAAGAGAATATTTCCCAATTTGTGGCAACTCTTATTTGCCTTTCTATCTTTTTTAAAGATTTTCCACTGCATCTTCTATTTTATTTGACATTTCCTGAATTTCTTCTGACTGTGCTGTAATTTCCTGTGTTACAGAAGCAATGGTTGCCACCCTATCTGTTACATTATTAATTGCTTCTACTAGACAGCGAATACCATCAATGCTTGTATTAATTCTTGGAACGGTTTCTGTTGCCTGCTTATTATTTTCTGCAATTAATTCTTTTGTTGAATTAGATAAGTTCCGAATTTCTTCTGCAACAACAGCAAATCCTTTTCCAGCTTCCCCAGCACGAGCTGCTTCAATATTAGCATTTAAACTTAATAAATTTGTTTGTGAAGCAATATCTTCAATATCCTCATTTGATTGTCTATATGCTTCAATAAATTCAGAAAATGTATTTAAACTTTCAATTAATTCTTCACATTCTTTACTAATATTATTTACTTCATGTGAAATATTTCCAGCTTCATTTGCTGTAGATTCATTTGCTTTTGCAAGCTGAATAATTGCATCTCGAAGTAAGGAAAATTGCGAAATAATCTCTGTAAGCTTTTGATTATGTAGATTTTGTTCTTTCATACTTTCTTCATGCATTTTCTCTACTTGTTCTTTTTCCTTTTCTGCAAGTCCCTTAATATAATGAATACAATTTTCTTTTTTATTAACTTTATGATAAATAGCAACTGCCATAGTATAACATGTTTCATATCCACAACAAGAACAATCAATATGACGACTTTCCTTTGTTGTCTTTTCCATATCTTTAAAAATAGAATCTAGTTCTGTTTCTGTTGGTTCTTTTTGTTGTACTTTTTTATTATTATAAATGCGAATAAAATCATCAAGATTCAAATGTTCAAATTGTTTATTATAATATTCTAACCGCTTTTCTAAAGGCAATGCTTTATTCCACGGAGTTTTTCCAATACCTGCTCGTTTTATTTTTCTTTTTGGTACATCTGCTACTGTATGATGCATCCTATTAATTGCAAGACTAATATCTGTATCATCTAATGTTTCATCTGTACCAGTTCCTCGTAAACATCCCTTTTGACAATTTAAAATATCTACAAAAAATGGCAGTTCTTTTGATGTCTTAATACGTTTTGCATATTCCTTTAAAAAACGATATGCTTCCGTCTCTCCTTCTATTTGTAAAACAGCAATATCCGTACCTAAGAAAAATTCTGCACATTCTCTTAATCCACCCGGCTTTGAATATAAACTGCCAAGCCCATAAACAGATTCTTCTTCCACTTCTTTACAACTTTGATAATCATTTCCAATATATTCTATTAGTTTTTTAAAAGTAACATTGTAAGTAACGTATCCTTTATTATTTTTATCATTAATTTCTAATCTTTTTGCAATACATGGACTTAAAAATACAAGTTCTTCTGTAATATGTTCATACTTTTTTAAATAAATTGCCAAATCCATCATTGGGCTTTGTAATGGCATAAGATATTCTAAAAGCTCTGGCTGATATTTTTCAATATAAGTAACAATGGCTGGACATGGCTGGCTAATCAGTCCTGTTTTTCCTGTTTTTTGTATATAATTAAGATAACTCCATGTTGTAATATCTGCTCCAAAACTAACGGAATAAATATGTAATACACCCTGCTTTTTTAAATATCCAAAAATTTTTTTATAATCCTTTGCATAATTTGCAATAAATGCAGGTGCTACAATCACAGAATATTTTTTTCCTGTCTTTAAACCATCAAAAAATACTTGTGTATCATCTTCATAATCTCTAGCATTATGTTTACAAGAATCAAAGCAAGCACCACAAGCAATACAAGCCTTTATATCAACTTCAACTTTATTTTGTTTTGCCACATTTGCAGTCAATATAGGGCAAGTCTTAATACATTTATTACAGCCAACACAATTTTCATTTGTAAATATCATAGCAAACCCCCCTGTCATTATGCTTTCTCTCCTAATTATTGTTATTATTTTAACATAAAACCATTCTTGTGACAAGTATTCAATATAAGAAAAGGGTATTATTTATAATAACAAATCGTTTCTATAAATAATACCCCTATGTAATAAATGGATTCTTTTTATTATAAATCAATATTTCCTGAAGATGACCATTCATTATTAAAATCTGTTTTTGCGTTTAAATTTCCCAAAGCATATTCTTCTCGAAGAATAAATTTAGCTACAAGACCCTTTAACATCTCTGCCTGTTCAGAAAGTTCCTGACTAGCAGCAGCACTTTCCACTGCTGTATTTGAATTTGTTTGCACTACACTAGAAATCTGATCCATTCCCAGAGTTACTTGTTCAATCGCACCTGCCTGTTCTTCTGCTGCATCAGCAATCATATCTACTTTTTCAGTAGCAATACGAACTTCTTCCATTACTTTTATAAGAGATTCTGCAGTAGAACCTGCAATACTTGTTCCACGTTCCACAGCTCGAATCGAACTTTCAATTAATTCTGCTGTATTTTGAGATGCCTCCGAACTCTTGCTTGCAAGATTTCGTACTTCATCTGCAACCACAGCAAATCCTTTTCCTGCAACTCCTGCACGTGATGCTTCCACTGCTGCATTTAATGCCAATATATTTGTTTGAAAAGAAATACTTTCAATCGTTTTTACAATCTTACTAATTTCATTTGATGTACGAGTAATTTCTTCCATTGCAGAAATCATATCTTGCATTTGCTGATTACATTCTTGTACCTCATCACCAGCAGCATTTGATTGTTCTTTTGCTTCCAATGCATTATTTGCAGTATCTTTTACCTGATGAGAAATTCCTGTAATGGTAGCTGCAAGCTGTTCTACAGTAGCTGCCTGTTCTGTAGCTCCTTGTGAAAGTGCCTGTGCACCATTAGAAACCTGACTAGAGCCAGAGGCAACCTGATCAGCACTTTGATTAATCTGCCCTAGTGTAGAGCTTAAATCACGATTAAGTTTTCGTATTGAAATTAAAAGACTTTGAAAACTTCCTACATATCGTTCTTCTGCCCTTGTCCGTACATCAAAATTACCATTTGCCATTTCACTTAAAAGTCGGGAAGCATCTGAAATTACATTCTCCAAAATAATTGCCATATTTCTAAATCCATCTGCCAAACGACCCATTTCATCTTTTGATTGATATTTAATAACAATATCGAAATCACCCTTGACAATTTTTCCAGCAGATTGTTCTAATTCATGAATTGGTCTTGTAATTCCTCCTATTAAATAAATGGAAAGAATTAATGTAATTACTAATGCAACTCCAGCCATACCCACAAGAGCAATGACTAAAATTCTTTGAAGTTCCACGGTATCCTCATAATCCTGTTCTGCCTGTCCCTCCGCTACATTACTAATTTGAATTAAAACATTTACTGCTTCTTCTATCATTGGTTGATATTGTTCTAATAACATTGCTTGTGCTTTTACCATATCAAGATTTACGGTATCAAGAACTGTTTTTTGCATTTCCATAGCAGCCGTTACACTAGTAGCAAATGAATCTAACAATTCCTTTTCTCCTGTAAAATTCTTAAAAAGCCAATTTGCATTTTCTTCTAATAAATCTAATTCACTCTGTAAATCTTGCAAATAAGCATCGCTTTTATCCTGATCATCTTCCATTGTAATAAAAGAAAGATCTTTTACAATAATCTGCATACCACGCCGCATATTCATAACTTTATTTGTAATTTGATAACCAAGATTATAAAATTGTGAATATTTTTCTGCATTTTCTTTTAGGCCAAAAATTGCAGTTGCAACAGTTGCACAAAATAATATAATAATAATAGCAAATGTTATTAACAACTTTATCCCAATTCTTAAATTTTTCATAAAATGTAATAGGCACGGAAACCCACTGTAGGCAATACTTTTCATTCATGAAAAGCATTGCAAGCTTTATGCAGTGGGAGGAATGCCATCCTCCTTTTCAATTTTTAGGCATATTTTGCGTTATAAGCCAGCATATGCCAGACTGTAATATGCCATCGCCAATGTTATATAGCAGCACTGTTCCTACCCCTTAGAACTGTTTAACCACTATCCTTAGAGCTACAGACTTGGCATGATATCTGTAGGTAACTATACATTCTTACCTAACGTAGTCACTTAAGACTTAGGCTAGTCAACTATGGACTTTTACAAGCTTATTCCATGCAATGCTTTTCATAAATGAAAAATATTGCAAACTTTAGGTGATGGGTAGTTGACAATTTATCCCCCTGCCTTGTTATAAATAATTAACAAATAATTTGCTGTAAATTATTTATAATCTGTTATTATTTATCCCAGTATACTAAATTATCGTCAATTTGTCTACTCTAAAATGCCAAGAAATTTCTAACAATTCCATTTATGATAATTGCTGTTTTAATACAGAAACTGCTTGTTTTATAGCACTTTCTATACCATCTATATTTTTTCCCCCAGCTTGTGCCATATTTGGACGTCCACCACCGCCACCACCAACAAGCTTTGCAATTTCTTTGATTAAATTTCCTGCATGAGCACCAGCTTTCATGGCAGGTTCTGTTGCCATTGCCAAAAGACTGACTTTTTCATCCTTTGCAGAGGCTAAAAGAATGACACCATTTTCAAGTTTTTCTTTTAATTTATCACCAAGTGTACGAAGTCCATTCATATCCATATTTTCTACTTTTGCAGCAAGTAATTTTATTCCATTAATTTCTTGAACTTGATCCATAACAGAACCTATTTCATTTTGTGCAAGCTTATTTTTAAGACTTTCATTTTCTGATTTTAAGTTTTTAATTTCTGCTGCCATATGCTCAAACTTCTTTGCTAATTGTGCAGGTTCTGTATGTGCTATATTAGCAACTCCTGTAAGTTGCTTTTCTAGTTCTTTATAATATTCTAATACACCATCTCCAGTCAATGCTTCTATACGGCGTACTCCTGCTGCAATCCCTGTTTCTGATAAAATTTTAAAAGCAACAATGGAATCCGTATTTTTTACATGTGTACCACCACAAAGTTCTGTACTAAACTCTCCTATTGTAACAACACGAACTGTTTCTCCATATTTTTCACCAAATAATGCCATTGCCCCTGTCTTTCTTGCTTCTTCTAATGACATTTCCTTTGTAAGAACAGTAAGTTGATTTTTAATTTCCCTATTTACTATCATTTCTACTTTTTCAATTTCTTCTTCTGTCATAGCAGAAAAATGCGTAAAATCAAAACGAAGCCTATCTTTATCTACATAAGAACCTGCCTGTTCTACATGTGTTCCAAGCACAAGACGAAGTGCTTTTTGTAATAAATGGGTTGCACTATGATTTTTACAAGTATCGTTTCTTCTTTCTTTCTCAACTTCCAAAGTAACGATATCTCTTACCTGAAAAGTGCCAGAAAGTACCTTTCCAACATGACCGATTTTTCCACCCTGTAATTTTATGGTATCCTCTACTTGAAATACAGAAGTCCCAACAGAAATTGTTCCCATATCGGCTGCTTGTCCACCCATAGTTGCATAAAATGGTGTTTCTTCCACAAGGATAGTACCATGTTGTCCTTCTTCTAAAGATGGTACTAATGCTTCGTCTGTTGTTAAAACAGAAATCTTAGAAGTATGTTTTAATCTATCATAGCCAACAAATTTTGAAGTAATTTCTGGATCAATTGACTGATAAACTGTAATATCACTTCCCATATAGTTTGTTGTTTTTCTTGCATTTCTAGCTGCTTGTCTTTGCTTTTCCATGCATTTTAAAAATCCATCCAAATCAACCGAAAAGGATTTTTCCTCTAAAATTTCTTTTGTTAAATCTACTGGAAAACCATACGTATCATAAAGCTTAAAAGCATTTTCTCCTGAAAGCATTGTTTCTTTTTTTGCTTTCATTTCTTCCTCAAAATCAGCAAGAATACTTAAACCTTGATCAATTGTTTTATTAAACTTTTCTTCTTCCTCCTCTAATACTTTGAAAATAGTTTCCTTTTTTTCCTCTAATTCTGGGTATCCATCCTTTGAAAGCATAATAACTGTTTTACTTAACTTTGAAAGAAATTTTCCTTTCATTCCAAGCAGTCTTCCATGACGTGCTGCCCGGCGAAGCAGACGGCGTAATACATATCCTCTGCCTTCATTAGAAGGCAAAATGCCATCGGAAATCATAAAGGTAACAGAACGAATATGATCCGTAATCAACCGCAGAGAAATATCCTTTTTTGGATCTGCTTGATACGTTGTTCCTGCAATTTCTGCCACTTTATCAAGCAATGTTTTTATTGTATCAATTGCAAAAATAGAATCCACATCTTGTACAATGACAGCAAGACGTTCTAATCCCATACCTGTGTCAATATTCTTATTTTCTAATGCTGTATAATTCCCCTCGCCATCACTTTCAAATTGTGTAAATACATTATTCCATACTTCCATATAACGATCACACTCACAACCTACCGTACATCCGGGTTTCCCACAGCCATACTGTTCTCCACGATCATAATAAATTTCAGAACTTGGACCACATGGACCTGCCCCATGTTCCCAAAAATTATCTTCTTTTCCAAAACGGAAAATACGATTTTCTGGAATCCCAATTTCTTTATTCCAAATAGTAAATGCTTCTTCATCAGATTCAAAAATAGACGGATATAGTCTATCCTTATCTAATCCTACAACTTCGGTTAAAAATTCCCATGACCATGTAATTGCCTCACGTTTAAAATAATCCCCAAAAGAAAAATTTCCAAGCATTTCAAAAAATGTACCATGTCTTGCTGTTTTTCCAACATATTCAATATCTGTAGTACGAATACATTTTTGACAAGTAGCAATCCGTTTCTTTGGTGGAATTTCCTGTCCTGTAAAATATGGCTTAAACGGTGCCATACCAGCACTAATTAATAAAAGACTATTATCATTATGTGGTACAAGGGAAAAACTTTTCATCACTAGATGTTCCTTATTTTCAAAAAAATCAAGAAACATTTTTCTAAGTTCATTCACTTTATATGGTTTCAAATTGATTACCTCCTACATTCTATTTTTTTATTTTTTCTTTTAAAAACCCTGACATGAAATTATCGGAAGCAGGCTTATAGATAAGCCATTCCTGCTCCCGATAGTGCCAACTGTCTGTCCTTGGCTATTTCTAATCCTTCTTTTGTTTTGCTGTTTTTTTATCACGCAGCACTTTTCCCACATAAATACCACCTACACAACTAACTGCAATGGTAATAATATATTGCAGTGATGCTGTCAGTAAATGTCCAAGAAACATCATAAGAAACACTTCCTTTCTGCCAGCTTTTTAAATTTTTATCATTGCCGGCGGTTTACAAGCTCTTTTACAATATCCTGCCAATCTAAATCACATTCTGCCATAAGTACCATTAAATGATATAGAAAATCGGCAATTTCATATTTTAATTCTTCTGCATCTGGATTTTTTGCTGCAATTACAATTTCTGTTGCTTCTTCTCCACACTTTTTTAAAATCTTATCAATTCCTTTATCAAATAAATAATTTGTATAAGATCCTTCTTTTGGATGTTGTTTTCTTTCCAAAATTGTTTGATAATCTTCTATTAAAATGGATAGTGGATTTCTATCCTTATAATTTCTATTTGCAATTTCATGAAAGAAACAACTTCTATTTCCTGTATGACAAGCTGCCCCTACTTGATCAACCTTTGCTAAAAGCGTATCATTATCACAATCAAGATTTAAAGATTTCATATATTGATAATGTCCTGAAGTATCTCCTTTGCACCAAAGTTCCTGACGACTTCTGCTATAATAAGTCATTCTTCCTGTTGCAATCGTATGTTCAAAAGCTTCTCTATTCATATATGCAACCATTAAAACTTCATTTGTTTTATAATCCTGTGCCACTACGGGAAGGAGTCCCTCAGAATTTAACTTAAAATCATCAAAAGAAACGCTGCTCTCATATAGATTAACAGAAATTCCATTTTCTTTTAAAGAGGCTTTTGCTTTCATAAGATTTTTTTCTCGATAATAGTTTGTTGCAACACCATAGATAGAAAGCTCCATCAATTCTTGAATATTATTGCGAATTAAACTATCACGAATCATAATAGGAAGCTTACAACTCTTTATATTTTCTTTTAATGTTTCTGAAATTTCTATATGTTTTAATAAAATACCACCAACATTCAGTGATTGATATTCTTTTATATTCTCCTGTTTAGAGAAATTTCCTTTTGAATCCACTTCTATCCAAATCTTTCCGCCAAAACGAGAACTTCCTTCAAGCAGTGCTTCTTTATGTTTCAGTAATGCTTCTTTTATAACAACTTTATCTGCTCCTGTATAAAATCCTTTTTTTATATCTTCAAAACGAAGTACATACAATCCAATCATAAATGGAATTTCAATTTGTTTTCCTACTTCTTTTGCAAGATGAAGAAATTCTTCTCTTGTTGCAGAATCTGTTGCATAATTATATAAAAATATTTCATCTGCACCTTCTAATGCATATCTTTTCGCTGTTTCTACTACATTTTTTGGATACTCATTTTCTGCATTGATATAAGTAATTAGTTTTTTATCCGACATGAAACAACAACCTTTCATAAGTTAAGTTATAATCCATTAAGAAACTATCGATCAATCTATTACTTCTTGTTATTCTTTTCATAATTTATGAATTGTTCGCATAAGTTTCTAATGCATCTTTTAAGGAAATAGAGCCATCATACAATGCTTTTCCTACAATTACTTTTGGTGCATGAATACTATTTATCATTTCCAATTCCTTTTTACTAGAAATACCGCCTGCAACCATAACTTCTATTCCACTGATACTAAGCATTTCTTCCATATGTTCAATATTTGGACCATTTAAAACACTGTCAATATCTGTATAAGCAATTCTGTGAACACCGTAACTTCGCATCGTTCTTGCCATATTTACGGAATTAAATGAACTTAATTTTGCCCAACCATCAGTTGTTACCATTCCATTAATTGCATCAATACTTACAATGATTTTTTCTGCTGGCAATACCTGCAATAAATCACGTATAAACAATGGTTTTTCTACTGCCTTTGTACCAATGACCGCCGAATCTGCACCTAAACGAAGAACATTCTCAATATCCTTAATTGTTCTAAGACCGCCTCCTACCTGAATTGGAATGGAAACCGCTTCTGCAATGCTGCGAATCGCATCTTCATTCACAAGCCGTCCTACAAGGACACCATCCATATCTACAATATGAATCGTAGATGCCCCCTGTTCCTCCCAGTATTTCGCTGCCTTAACTGGAGATGATGAAAAAATCTCCATAGCATGATAATTGTCATGCTGAATTTTAATACAGCAACCATTTCTAATATGCATCGATGGTACGATATCCATTTCCTGCTCCTCCATTTTCTAATGACAATACTTATATGACTCCTTTTGTGGAAAGCACTCCATTAATCCGTGTATCTATTTTCGTTGCCTGATCAAGTGCTTTCGCAAATGCTTTAAACATTGCTTCTATTATATGATGATTATTTTCCCCATCCAACATTTTTATATGTAAATTCATACCAGCAGAATAAGAAATGGCATAAAAAAATTCTTTCACTAATTCCGTATCTAAACTTCCAACACGTTCTGCTGTAAAATCTACATGATAAACAAGATATGGCCGTCCGGATAAATCTAATGCACATAAAACAAGTGTTTCATCCATTGGCAATAAAGCAGAACCATAACGGATAATCCCTTCCTTTTCACCAATTGCTTCTTTTATCGCTTGCCCTAATACAATTCCTATATCCTCTATTGTATGATGACCATCTACATAAAGATCTCCCTGCACATTACAAGTTAAATCAAAAAAACCATGCTTTGCAAAACCTGTTAGCATATGATCGAAAAAACCAATCCCTGTATTAACTTTAGCATTTCCTTTCCCATCAATACAAAGAGAAAGCTCAATATCTGTTTCCTTTGTTTTGCGATGAATTGATGAACTTCTTGGCATTTTTTCCTCTTTTCTGCTGTTTCTAAAAAACGGCTATTTTTTTTCATTCTCAAACCGAACAGCAATCGAATTTGCATGACCTGTAAACCCTTCTGCTTTTGCAAATATCTCAATATCCTTATGTACTTTCTCTAAAGCTTCCCTAGAATAAGAAATAATACTAGATTTCTTTACAAAATCATCAACGCTAAGTGGTGAGAAAAATTTCGCTGTTCCATTTGTTGGCAAAATATGATTTGGTCCTGCAAAATAATCGCCAAGCGGTTCACTGCTATATTCTCCAAGGAAAATTGCTCCTGCATTTTGAATCCTTGTCATTGTCCCAAAAGGATCTTTTGTTACAATTTCCAAATGTTCCGAAGCAATTTCATTTACTGTATCAATTGCTTCTTCCATCGAGGCTGCAATTAAAATATAACCATAATTTTGCAAGGATTTTTCAAGAATTTCTTTTCTAGAAAGTACCTGTAAAAAGTCATCTACTTCTTTTGATACTTGCTCTGCCAATGCTCTACTTGTTGTTACTAAAATAGCAGATGCCATTTCATCATGTTCTGCCTGACTTAAAAGATCTGCTGCCACATAACGTGGGTTTGCTGTTTCATCTGCCAGTACAAGGATTTCACTTGGTCCTGCAACAGAATCAATACTTACATGACCATAGACTGCTTTTTTTGCAAGTGCTACATAAATATTTCCCGGTCCGCAAATCTTATCCACTTTTGGAATGCTCTTAGTACCATAAGCAAGTGCTGCAATTGCTTGTGCACCACCCACTTTATAAATTTCATGAACACCTGCTTCTCTTGCTGCAACTGCTGTTGTACTTACAATATTTCCATCTCTTCCCGGTGGTGTTACCATAACAATACGATTCACCCCTGCAACAGATGCTGGAATTACATTCATTAAGACAGAAGATGGATAAGCTGCTTTTCCACCCGGTACATAAATACCCACTTTTTCAATTGGTGTAATTTTCTGTCCAAGAATCGAACCATTTGGCTTACTATCAAACCAGCTATAACGCTTTTGTTTTTCATGATATTCACGAATATTTGCAATTGCTTTTTGTATAACATTAATTAACTCTTTATCTACTTGTTTATAAGCTTTTTCTATTTCTTCTTCTGTTACACGAAGATTTTGTGCATTTAATATTACCTTATCAAATTTTTCAGAATAATCAAAAACAGCTTGATCTCCATGCATTTTAACATCTTCTAAAATTCCATTGACTACCTGTTCAAATTTTCCATAACTGCTCGGACTTCTCTTTAGTAAATTTTCAAGGATATTTTTCCTTGTTTCTTCTGTTAATTCTACTATTCTCATAACAACCTCCTTGAGCAATAAGC
>CAJTJZ010000025.1:29629-45823 GCA_910576895.1 uncultured Lachnospiraceae bacterium
TCTTATATCCTAATTATGATTATACTGGTGAACAAAAACAGAAAATCTTTTCATTCGTGAGTATTGAGTATCATTATACTTTGTCTAATCCCTGTGATCAAGCACATTCTTTAAATTTTTCACCAATGACGAAATTCTTTCATGTTCCATCTTCATACTAACCTCATTTACAACCATTCTAGCTGATAGAGGACAGATTTCTTCTAAAATTACCAATCCATTTTCCCGAAGTGTCGATCCTGTTTCTACAATATCAACAATCACCTCAGATAATCCAACAATTGGTGCTAATTCAATTGAACCATTTAATTTAATAATTTCTACTGTTTGATGTTTTTTATTATAAAAATAATCCTTTGCAATTTTTGGATATTTTGTTGCAACACGAATAATTTCACCACTTGTTAAATGTTCTCTTGCCTTCTCTGGTCCTGCCACACACATACGACATTTCCCAAGTTTTAAATCAAAAACCTCATACATACGGCGATCTTCTTCCATAATCGTATCTTTTCCAACAACACCAAGATCTGCTGCACCATATTCTACATAGGTAGGAACATCCGTTGCTTTTGCAAGAAAAAACTTAAATTTTAATTCTTCATTTACAAAAATCAGTTTTCGTGAATCTGGATCTTTCATTTCCTCGCAAGTAATGCCAATCTGTTCTAAATATCCCATCGTCTTTTTTGCAAGCCGACCCTTTGCCAATGCAAATGTTAAATATCTCATGATTTTTTCCTTTTCTTAAATTAAAATCTTATAAAATTATATTCCATTTCTCTATCAGCTATCAATTATCTTCTGTCAATTACTTTCTATCAATTATTAATTATCTTCTATTTATATTTCTATAATTTATAAAAATATAAAAACTATTAAAACTGCTAATACTACTAAAAATTAATTATGTATAATATCACTTACTTTTACATATTGTACTTCTTCTTTATCAAGCTGGATAAGAGCTATTCGATCCTTTTGCTCAATAAATAGAATCAAACTCATATTGGTTTTTCTTGCAAATACTTTATATTCTGCTAAATCACGATGACTTGATTTTCTTACTAATTCAATTAATGTATTTTGCATACGATAAAAATTTGCTAAATGAATAGCAGCTTCTCTATTTTCCTGTGGATAAAGAATCATAGTATGAATCCTTTTTTGTTCTATATCAATCCCTTGACGGGAAAGTGCCATCATTAACGTATCAACAAGAATTGCAAGTCCAATCGCAGGAGCTTTTTTTCCAAATTGCTCCATTAAATGATTATACCTTCCACCAGTTGCAACAGCTTCTCCTGTACCATAAGTATAAGCATGAAAAATAACCCCTGTATAATATGCATATTTACTAACCATGCCAAGATCAAAAGAAATATAATTACTATATCCATAAATTTCAAGAATATGATAGAGCTTTTCCATTCGTTCAAGTGCTTTTAAAGAACGTTCATTTCTTGTAAGCTTTTGTGCATAAGTAATCACTTCAATCGAACCCACAAAATCGGGCAATTTTAAAAATAATTCTTTTAATTGTGCATTTACTGCCTTAGAAGAAATCAATTCTTCTACTCCAAACATATTTTTACTGGCAATTAAGATACGAAGCTGTTCTACTTCCTCATCATCAAAACTTGCTTCTTCCAATAAACCTGCAAGAAAATCTGCGTGTCCTACATCTATTTGAAAATCCTTTAACCCTGTCTGTAAAAGGCTTTCTATTGTTAATGCAATTAATTCTGCATCTGCATCAGAAGTATCATCATGAATTAATTCACAGCCTATTTGCGTTACTTCTTTCAGTTTTCCTTGATAACTGCTATTATTAATAAATGTATTTCCAAGATAGCAAAGACGAATTGGAAATTCCTCATCTTTAAAATATTTTGCTGCACAGCGTGCAATCGATGGTGTAATATCTGGTCTAAGTACAATGGTATTATTTTCTCTATCAAAGAACTTATACATATCTTTGGAAGGCACAGTACCACGTTCTTTATTGAAAATATCAAAAAATTCAAATGTTGGTGTTTGAATATGCTGAAAACCATATCGCTTAAAAACCTTTTGAATAACATCTTCTACAAAAAGTTTCTTTCTGCACTCTAAACCATAAATATCTCTTACACCCTCTGGTGTATGCAAAAGCTCATGATTTTTCCTATAATCTTTATTTTGATAATTCATATCCTAGTCCTATCCTTCCATTATGAAATGAACAAAAAAACTCTATTTTTAAGCATCTGGTAGTTAATATCTATACCATTCTTATCATCCTTAGACCTCAATCGAAACAATTATATAAAAGTTAAGCAAAGATGTCAAGTTTCTGCAAATTTTGATGGGCAATCGCTTAAAATATTTTATAACTTTTTATATTTCTTCTTCTAAAGTTAGCAAAAATTTTTGACCATCCTCTGTAAGCATTACAACACTATTCTCTGCTTCTCCATGTTTCATTGTATAAGTAATTATACTATCTTTACCTTCTGTATCCTTAGAAGAAAGTGTGATTTTTTCCCCTTTTACTTGATACGTACCATCAAATTGATGTTTTTCATTTAATGATTCTAAATACATTGTTCCATCTTCGTAAAAAGTATAATAATATTTTTCTCTTTTACTATAATATTTTTTCCCTACAATATCAATTGGTTCATCAGACTCTACTACAACAATATCATCCGAAAAATTTGTTCTACCGCAACCACTAAATAAACTTGTGCAACCACAAGTAATAACTGCTGCCATAATAAAAACTAATCTTTTCTTTTTCATTATATTCATTCAATTCCTTTCTATTTTCCTAATTTTCCAAAAGATATTTTATAAAATCTGCATTTCTCTCCATATGCTTTGATTTTGAACAAATTCCAATCACTGGTTCTAAAAGCGTTGCAAAAGAATGATAGATATTAGAATTTTTTAAAGAATAAGAATATTCATCATATAAATAATCTCCAAGTTCTTTATAATACTCGTTAGGAAGTACATCCTTTAACTTTAAGAAAGCCCCTTGTTTTTCATATGCTTCAAAAATACTCTTTTCCGCTATAAACAAATCTATATTTCCTGTATAAAACTGTTCCATTAATACTTCCATTGTTCTTTTTGTTAAAGTCGTATTTTGCTCGTCAATAAATAAAGTAGTATCAAATAAAACACTTTCTTTCTTTGGATCAAGAGAAAGCACATCGATTAATTCCTGCTTTACTTCTTCTTCCTTTTCCTGATCAAGTTCTTCATTAATAAATCCAACATATAAAACCGTTTCCGTTGCTGGGCTAGGTTTAAAAATAATAAGGCAGGCAATACAAGAAACTATAATTCCAATAAATAATAAATATCGAAAATAATAGTCCTTAAAATACTGCCATTTTCCTTTTTTATCCATATGATCCCATTTTTCTTTTTCTGTTAATTCTTCACCCGGATGACGGTAAATATCTGCATCTTCATTTAATACTGTTTTTCCTTCCATAAAGTTTCCTTTCGTGCCTTTATTTTACAACCTAATTGATACATAACTTGTATCAGTTTCCTATTATAAGAATGTGTTACAAATATGTCAAGGATGGATTCATGGAGTTTTACCAATTTTCTATATATTTAAAATAAAATAATCTAAAAAGTTATAAATTTACTTTAATTTTTTTATTTTCCTTTAAGCGATTAGCTTACTTAAAAATTGTATTTTAAGACAACAAAAAAACAGGGATAAGAAATACCCCTGTTTTTCCAATGTTTACAAAAATAACTATATTTTTAATGTCTATCTTTGTACTGTAACTTTTAATTTTATTGTCTTTTTCCCTGCCTTTATTACAATTGCTGTTTTTCCTTTTTTCTTTGCCTTTACTACGCCCTTTACAGAAACACTAGCAATTTTCTTATTTAAAGAGCGATAGGTTACTTTACCAGAAATACTAGAAGCCGCTTGAATTGTAAGTTTATTTCCCTTTTTAAGCACTGTTTTCTTTTCTGATAATTTAAAATTCCTTCCTAATTTAATAACAGAAGAATTTTTTCCTGTTGTCTTTTTAACCGTTACTTTTACTTTCTTCGTTTTTCCATTTGCTTTTACGGTAATCGTTGCCTTTCCTACTTTCTTTGCTGTTACAACACCTTTTTTACTTACTGTGGCAACTGATTTATTTAAAGATTTGTAAGTAACCTTTGTATTAAGTTTAGAAGTGATTTTAATTTTTGACTTTTGCCCTTTTTTCAATGTTATCTTTTTCTTCTTTAATGTTAATTTTCCTTTTGTATTTTTACTACTTGTATTATTCCCTTGTTGATTCATATCTGTATTTTCTGTATCTTCTGGCTCTTTTACAGGTGGTTTCTCTTGTTCTGTATCTTTATTATCCTCTGGCTGCTTTTCTTCTTGTTTTGGCTCTTCCTGTTTTGGTTGTTCTTCTTTTACTGGTGTTGTGCTTCCTCCGATAGATGAACCTCCAGTATTGGAAGGTGGTATATAAGTGTTATTATTATTATTGTTATTATTGCTGTCATCTGGTGTTTCTGGTTTTTTATTTGTATTATCTGTAAAGCTTAAAATAGATACATCTGCATTTTCATTTGAGAAGAAAATTGTCATATCTTTATCTGCAACTGTCGTAAACATTACCTTATATGTATAGTCTTTATTATCTGCTCCCTTAATCTTTGCATCTACTGTAAAATCATTTCCTACTCTTTTAATATTCATAGTAATTCTGGAATCCTTTATCATATTTAAAAACTGATCCCATTCCCAGTCATATTCATATGTTACATCGTTTCCTTCTAATGTCTTATTAGCTGTTGTCCCTGTAGAACCTACTGACCAACCATATGCATCTGCACGAAGTACATAATATTCTTTATATCCCGGATTATCATTTAATTTTGGAACAATTTGTTCAAATACATTTGCAAAACAAACTAAATAATTCTCCCAATTATAAATGCCCTTACTCTTATTTGTAAATTCAAATATAACGTCAAAATCACCACTTACTGGATACACTTTACTAAACTTTGTAAAAAATTGATCTCCATACATAAAATCAATATAACCTTCGTAACCACTGCTTACTGTTCCATCTTTACCATTTAAAAAGAAACGATATACTTTTGTTGGTGATAAATCTTTTAAATCCTCTTCTGTAAATTGATATCCTGTTTTTGGCACTGTAATTTCCTTTACTGTCTTTAAACTATACCAATCTGTTATCTTCACAACAGCAGGAAATGCACTCTCACTACCATTTACTCTATCATAAGTAGTCTTTCCATTTACATTTAAATCACTAGAACGATAACTCATATAAATAGAACTATTATTATCTTCTGAATATTTATACTTTGCATAACTTTTTTGATATTCATATAAACTTTCTATAGTAGAAGAAAAATTAAAACTTACTGCAATTTCTTTATCATCATAATATATATATACATAACAAAAATAACGATTTACCAATTCTTTTTTAATTGTATCATTAAATTGAATATTTCTGTAATTACCTGAACCTGTAACTATAAAATCCTTTGAAAACTGATAAGTACCAATTTCCTTTTTTTGAATATCAAAAAGCTTTACTTTCAATTTTTTTAAATTTTCTTCATTACAATACCACTCTGCAATATTATTTGCACCAAATGTCATTTGTATATAACCTGAAACAATATTATTATATTGAAATTGAACAGATAAACGCTCACTATCTTCAACATAAAAATCATAATTAAGATTATTATTCCCATCAGGCATAAAAGATAAGCGATATCTTCCCGGTTTTAATGTTTTTTCATATGTTCCTTGATAAGATAATTGATTTGTTTTATCATTAAATGTTAAATTTACATTTCCCACTATCTCATTTTTAGTTATATTATAAATAGTACCACTACAAGTATTCTTTAGCTTATTTACATCATTACAAAATAATCCTGCTGAAAATTCTGGTTTTTTATCATTTGATAAATAAAATCGATTATTAAATATATAAGGATAAATTACATAACTATTTCCATCTTCTGATCCTGAACCTGAATCTTGTACCTGCTTATTTTGATAAATAAATACACTACTAGTTATTATTTTTTCTTGATTTTCTTTATCTTTATAAGTAACATATAAATAACGTGTATTAGTACTTTCAAAAGTTTCTTTTAATGGCACTGTTATTACATGTTCATTACTTACTTTAATACCGCTTCTTGAAGCACAACAACTGGCTGTATCACTATTTTGATCCTTTACTTCACAATAAACTTCTGAACCTATTGGAAGTTCTTTATTATAATATTCAATAGAATCTGTTTTTGGATTCCATATAATATTGCTAGAAGATCCATAAATAGTTATGGTACTTTTCATTTCATTAATCAACTTTACTTTATCATCTGAATAGCTGTATTCTACATTATAATCACTTCCCGTTATAGGTTGAAAATTTTTATTCCATTTTATTGTATAAAGAGCAGCATCTCTAAGACTAGGTTTTGTCATAGAACTTACAGAATTTCCTACAATTTCACCCGTAATTTTATCTTTCAAAGCAATAGATAATTTATTAAAATCAATATTACATCCACTTACTTGTAATATACAAGCTTCTTCATCTTCTGGATAATAAGAGCTATTACGATAAATATCTGTAATATATGGCTGTTCTGTTACAGTAAATATTACATCATTTAAATAATGCATTTCTCCTTTAACTGAATATGCCGCACGTAATATTTCTTTATCTTGTAATTTTCTTGTACGACATAAATCATAGGAATTTATAGAACAATATCTCCAATTATAAAAACCAAAACTTTCTTTAAAAGTATTTCCATATCTTATATCATTATATGAATTTATATAATTAAATATATTTTCTGAAGTCCCGACTGCAATTTTATTATCTTTATCAACTAGATATATCCCATCTATAGTATTTTGTTCTGCATTCATTGCAGCCCCTGTTGAAACATATAAAGTTATATTATAACTTTGTTTTTGTGCTGGTAAATATGCACATGATGCCCATGCATCTTTATTTTCAAATTTAACTAATTTTGTTTTTGACCAAACTTCTTCTTCCTTTTCTTCATCATTGATATATACTATAGAAAATTCTAAATTACATTCATCTCCATTTTTTATATTATTACATTCTTCAATAGAAAAAGATCCATTATCACTTATTCCTTCTGCTATACTTACTTCTCCATTATTCATTGTAACTTTTAATTTTAATTTTCTACGTTGTTCATAGGAAAGTTCATTTTCCGTTGTATACTCTACATATAACGGGAATTTTTCTCCTATATTATAATAAGTATCAGCAATTGTAACATTAGTAATTTTTATATCATTTTGATCCTCTGCTGCTTTTGTTTCTTTTCCTTCTTCCTTTATACTTTCATCAGACAATAATTCTAAATCAGATAATGCCCCTTGTGTAACATTTTCCACTTTTTCTGTTGTTGCTTTCAATTCTTCTTTAGATAATACTTCTTTTGTAGCATTTTCTGTTTCCTTTATTTCTTCTGTCTCTGCCGCCTTAATTTCTGTTGCAAATGATAAACCTGCAGGAAATATTGTAAATGCCATGCTGACTGCTAATATAGCAGCACCGATTCGTTTTCTTAATCTCATAGAAAACTCTCCCTTCTGTTTTTTAATATTTATAATAAACAGCAATTTTTAAAGCATAATTACTGATTATTATTTATATAGTACATATTCTATATATCTATTTAGCGTTTTATATCATCCTTTATCTTACTACAGTTACATTAAACTTCTTTGATACCCCATTAGCTTTTACAACAATAACAGTTTTTCCCTTTTTCTTTGCTTTTACCATTCCTTTTGCTGTTACAGACGCTATTGTTTTATCTTGTGATTTAAATGTTGGCTTTTTATCTGGCATACAAGTTGCTTTAATTTGCACACGTTTTCCAATTTTCAATTTCACTTTACTTTTTTCTAATGTAATCTGTGGTTTCTTTACAGTTACAGTACAAACGGCTGTAATATCATTTGGTGTCATAGCAATAATTTGTACAGTACCTGATTTTATTCCTGTTACTAGCCCATCTTCTACCGTAGCAACTCTTGTATTACTGCTTTTCCATGTAATTGTTTCTTCATCTGCCTCTTGTGGCTCAAAACTTAATTCTACCCAATCATTTCCACCAACATATACTGTCATTTGTCTCGTTACTGTAAGATTAGTAAAATCTGGTGTTTCATTATAATTCAAAGTTTGATCGTCATCATCTGTATGATAAAGTGGATTATCTTCATCATTCATATAACCTGACACAATGATAGTACAGGTTTCGCTGCTGCCATCTGGCATTGTTCCTGTAATAATAGCTGTTCCTTCTGCTATTCCAGTAATAATCCCTTCTGTATCTACACTAACAATGTTATCATTATCCGATTTCCAAATAATATCACTTTCTTTGTAGGCAATATCTGCTACAAGATCTACTTCTATAAAATCTGTTTCTCCAACCATAATTGTAATATCTGTTTCTACAATAGAAAAATAACTAGAAGCTGCCTTTAGCAAATTTTTTTCTTGACAAAAATTTTCTATATTGAATGCAATCATAATGGTTATTGCCATTAAAATTACTTTTATATAATTTTTTAACTTCAACATTATCTTTCCCATTTCTTTTTTTCTCCTTTTCTTTTTTTCTATTTTTTTATTGTACCAAAATATCTATAGATGCCTTTTTTCCATTATCTGTTGTTACTAAAATTGTACTTCTTAACTTTTTTGGTGATTTTGAAGAAACGGAAGCTATTCCACTTTTTGTCACAAAAACATAATTATTTTTGCTTTGCCATTGCAATTTATATTTTGCATCTCCCGGAGATATCGATAATTGTTTCTTCAAATTTACACTTTTTCCTCGTTTTACGGCAATATAAGACTGCGTTCCAAAAGAAATACTCTTTATTTCTTTCTTCTGTTTATTTTCTGTCTTACTTTCATCTTTAGAATTATGATTTAAAGAAGAATCCGAATCATTATTGGAATGATTTCCTGATATGTTCCCTGACAAAGTATCTTCTATAGGTTTTGGTAATACAGATATTTTGCAGTCTGCCATAGCTCCATTCTCATCTTTTGCTGTAATTATTGCATTTCCTTTTGAAGAAAGATTTTTTACTTGTATTGCTGCCTTTTTTCCACTTCCTGTTACTCTTACAATATCTTGATTACTACTTGTCCATGTTATATTTTTTGTAGTTGCATTTCTTGGTTTGGAATTTATATAAAGTGTTGTATTTTTCCCGCTATAAAGCTCTAGGTTTGGACGTGACATAATAAGATTTTTTACTTTAATTTCCTTCTGTTTTACTTTAACAATACCTATCACTTTCTTTCCATTTTTTGCTTTTGCTGTTATCTTTACTTCTGCCATTCCTTTATAATCCGCTGGTACAGAAATCTTTCCATTCTTATCTATCTTTACAATTTTATTATTTTGACTTACATAACTTATCTTATTTTCTGTTGCATTTCTTGGACTATAATCAACAGAAAATTTTGCTTTTTCTCCGGGGTATAAAGTAAATGTCTTTTTCTTTGCTTTTAATTTCTTTATCTGAACTTTTTTTGATTTTACTGTTACAACAACAGAAGCCTTTTTCTTTCTTGAAAGTGTCATAGAAGTAATCTTTGCTGTTGCACCTACTTTTGCATCTTCCTTTACTTTAATCATACCATCCTTTACACTTGCTACAGAAAGATTACTTGATCTCCATAAAAGCTCTGAACTTGCTGCTGATTCTGGTTTAATTTCTGTATCTACATCAAAACTTTCTCCGGGTAAAAGACAAATATTTGATTTTTCAATGGAAAGTTTTTCTACTCCATATTCTGTAACTTCAATAAAACATTCTGCACTAGCACCTGTTTCTGATGATACTGTAATCATCGCTGTACTTCCCATAATAGCATCTGCATACACAATTACTTCTGCCGAAGTTCCAAAATCATCTGCCACAACATCAGCTACATCTGTATTATTACTTGACCATTGCAATACCTCTGTTGCTGTTATTGGTGTTGTTTCTACATATAAATAGCCAATATCTCCTTGTGCAATTTTTAAAGAATTATAATCAAGTTTTAATGCTTTTACTTTTGTATCAACAAAACCGGTTACTTTTACTTGACAAGAATCTGTAAAACGTCCATCACTAGAAATAACACTAATTTTCGTTATTCCATTTCCAATAGCTGTTACTTTCCCATCAGAATCTACGATAGCAATATCATTATCTTCTGAATAATAAGTACATTGCTGATTTGCTGCATTTCTCGGTGTAATTTTTGTTGTAAGAACATGACTCCTTTTTTTATTTGTCAATGCAATAGAATGCTCTGTAAATTCTACATTTTCTACAGCAACTTCCTTTGACAGGCCCTGTACAGTTACTTGACATCTTGCTGAAAAATTACCATCTTCTGATTGTACTGTAATGACTGTTTTTCCATTTGCAATTGCTGTTACTGTTCCTGCCTGATCAACTGCTGCAATATTTTTATCTTCTGTTTTCCATATTAACGTAGGTAAATATGCCCCTAGCGGATTCGCTTTTGCAAGCAATATCGCACTACTTCCATCTCCTTGTAAAAGCAATTCTGTTTCACTTAATTGAATACTTTTCAATTCTAGAATATCCTTTACGATTACATTACATTGTGCTTTTAAATTTCCTTCCTCTGTAACTGCTGTAATCACTGCATTTCCATTTTTCCATGCAGAAATAATACCATTCTTAACCGTTACTACTTCTTCATTAGAAGAAATCCAAGTTATATTTTGATTTATGGCATTCTTTGGCTCTATATCTGCAAATAATGGATAAAAACTTCCATAACGGTTTAATATTACTTCTTTTTTATTTAATGTAACTTTTGTTATCTTTTCATCTGTAACCATATTCTTTTCTTGTTTATAAAGTTCTGTCACTGTTTCAGCTAAAAGACAAGAATCATAAAATTCTACATTATCAAAGCTTCCACAAAATAATGTATTATAAGGATCAATTCCCAAATAATATTCCATATCATGACCTGTCATATGTTCTAAAATCATTCCTTCAGATTGAAATGTTCCATTCACATAAATTTGTACTTTATTTCCATTTACTGTTATACAAATATGATTCCATTCCTTTTCTTTTACTTTTTGACCTTTTCCAGCAAAATATCCTCCATTTACAGAAGTGGAAATAATAGCAGGTGAAGTTGTATCATCTCTTGTCATTTGCAGACTCATTTCTTGTTCTGTTAAAAGTTCTTTTCCTGCATAAAAAATCGGAGAATACATATCTGCTGTTTCTGGTTTTACCCAAAGAGAAATAGAATATACTTCTCCTTCTATTTCTGGATATAATTTAATACCATAAGAACCATCAAGATAAAGACCTTTTCCACTAATTCCATCTGTATATAAAGCCTCTTTTTCTTTTTCTATTGGAATTGTTCCTGTATTTCCTCCTTCTATGGTATCATTCTCTCTTATCACAAGACTTGCTGTGCCAATGGTATGATTAAAAGAATAACTACATACTGGTTCTGGTAATGTCGCTGCCATAGAAATACTTCCCTTTTGTTCTGACAAAGAAACTAATGAAATTAATGAAAAATCAGTAGTAGTTAAAAACTGCACTATAAAAAAAACTATCATAATAAGAGATACTATTCTATTATTTTGTTTTCTTTCTTTCATAGATACCAACCTCTTTTCTCTTTTCTAATCCAAATATATGATTTTCTAATTTCTTTATTCGCACAACAAGACAAGTAATATTGTCTTTTCCTCCTGCCTTCAATGCTTCTTGGCATAATGCTTCTGCTAACTCTTTTATTGGTTTTTTCTGCCATATCTTTATATAATATTCTAAACTTTTATCTTCCAGCATATCCGTTAATCCATCAGAACATAATAAAAAAATATCATCCTTTTTTAATTTTAATGGAGACATTTCATAAAAATCATCTACTGATAATTCCATATCATTCCCTAAAAATCTTGTTAAGACATGACCCCCAAGATGTGTTCTTGCTTCTTCTTTCTTTAATAAACCATGTTCTACTAAAAGCTGTGCCTGTGTATGATCTTTTGATAAACATTGCAAAGATTTTTCACGAAATAAATATAAACGACTATCACCAAGATTAACTGCATATCCTGTATTATTTTCTAATAAAAGAATCGCTATTGCCGTTCCCATTTTTTGTTTATCTTGTTTTTTTTCCTGTTGCCACATTTCCATATTTTTCTCTGCTGTAAAGAGAAATTCCTGTTGTGATTTCTTTGACCATGTTTGCTCTTTTAAAACTTGCAATGCCTTTACTGCACATAAAGAAGCAATTTCCCCATTTGCTTCTCCACCCATACCATCACAAACAGAAAAAACAAATTTTTTTCCCTCTTTACATAACACTTCTTGTTTTTCATGTTCTAATACATTTTCCCGAAAAATGCCATCTAAAAAATAATTATCTTCATTATTATTACGTACCTTCCCTATATTAGAAATTACAGCACTTTCTATTTTCATCTATATACACTCCATATTTTTCCTTACACCATTTCAAATTTACAATTTTTTAATGTTTGCTTTAAAGTCTTTATTTGATTTTTTATCTCTTGACTTTCTGATACTATAACACTTTCTAATTCTTTCAATCCCTTTAATACAGAAATATCAGTAATATCTGTCATAGAAATATCTAATTCTTTTAATTTTTTTAACTTTTCAATTCCATGAAGACTTGTAATTCCTGTAACAGAAATATTTAACTTTTCCAAATTTTTTAACCCTGTAAGTTTCTTAAAATCAGTAAACATTACATTTGATTGTAAATCTAATTCCTCTAATTTTTTACATTTCTTTAAAAATCTCCCATATGAAATACCCGTTCCACCAATATGTAATATAGTCAATTCCGTCAATTTTCCTAACATATCTTCATACTCTCCAGCTATCATATCCCCCGTTAAATCAAGTTTTTGTAACTGTTTCATAGAGCATAAAATTTCCATAATTTTTTTCTCTGTCATATTTTCATTATTATAACTAATATCTAAAGAATATAAATTATTACATTTTTTTAAAGGACTAATATCTGTGATATTTGTATAGCTAATATTTAATTCTCTTAATTTTTCTAATTCCTTTATAAAAGAAATTTCTTCTATTTCCATTTCTGCAAGATTTAAAATTTCCAAATTTTTATATCTTGTTACTTCTGAAATATTTTTTAATTCTTTACCCGTAAGTTCTGTTACTGCAAGATAATCCACTTCTGATTCCTGTTCTTTTATATCATTTTCTGTTTTGCTTTCTTGTTCTTTCTTATCTTTATTTTCGCTTTTTACATTTTCATTTTTATCTATATTTGTATTAATATCTGCATCTTTATTTGCATTCGTATTTTCTATATTTTTATTTACAATAGTATCACTTTTTTTATTTATATCGTTAGACGTTATTATCGCTGTTGAATCATTTATAGTATTGCTATTTTGTATCTTCAAAAAAATAGTTCTTCCAATAAATATACTAATTCCAATTGTTATTAATACTGTCGGAAATAATATCTTATTTTCCCAAATTTTTTTTATATTTTGAGTATTTTCTGTCTGCTTAAAATCTTGTAAATTTTCTTGTCCATAAATATTATTCATAATCGTATGTTCTAATTCAGATGTTATATCTGCATTTACAATAGCAACTGTAGCATCTAAATCAGCAGCAAATTCTTCTGGTACAGTACCCCCATATTCTAAAATAGAACGTACCATTTCCAAATCTTCTCGCATTTCCTGCGGATGTTGATAACGCTCTTTTGAATTATAAGCACACGCTTTTAATACAATACTTTTTAATGCTTCATCTCCATACATTGGACGTGGAAGCACTTCCCCTTTCATACGCTTTAAAAATGCAAGTTCTGCATCTTTTTTTTCATATTGTGGTTTTAAAAATGGAAGTAGTTTATTATTTAACATACGATAAAGTACAATTCCTAAAGAATAAATATCAACCGTTCTATCATAGGTTCTGGAAAAATAAACTTCTGGTGCCATATAATTTGGCGTACCTCTACGTGATGATAATAATAAATTTGTAGCTTCCATAGTACGAGCAATTCCAAAATCTCCAAGTTTAAAATCACCCATAGGAGAAATGAAAATATTATCTGGCTTAATATCACGATGAATAATATTTTTTATTTCACAGCGTTCCAAAGCAAGACACATATCAATACCAAATTTCATAATTTCCAATTGATCCATATTTTTTTTATTTTCATATACTATCAAAGGAGTCAGTAATTCCATACGAATTACAATATCAAATCCAAAACCATCTTCATGACGAAATGCCATAAAATCTTCACAACTAACAATATTACTACAACCCTTTAGTTCCGACATTAATTCATATTCTTTTTTAATATCATCTACCATATGCTGATAATATTTACGAATATCTATATCATTCATTCCTTCAGAACGTCTTGTGGCAATTTCAGAATCCTCTTTTGGTATTGTAATAATTTTTAATGCCGATGGCTGCACTTTGGCATCATGTCTTACTACTTTAAATACAGTCCCAAAATTTCCAGAACCAAGCTTACTTTGACTATCTTCAAAGTACCAAGAACCAAAAAATGGTTCGTATCTTCTATAATCATTAATTTGCATAAAAATCCTTCTTAACTATAATTTTTAATAAATAAAGAAATTAAATCCCATTTTCCTGACTCTGTTTTTACAGGTACTATTCCAGATTCTGTTGGAGCACCCATATCTTCAAATTGAGGTTCCATTACTTGCATTCCTTCTATATCAATTAATGTCCACTTTCCATTTATTTTTACTGGTGCATATCCATAAGAAAAACTCTTTGCCTCGTCATATTTTGGCTCTATAACGATTTCTCCTGTTGATGATACAAATCCCCATTTTTCATTTTTTTTAATTGCTGCTGGTTCATATGTATTAAATGCTTGTGCATCTTCTAAATCCTCTAAAATAACTTTATATTCCAGTTTTTCTATATCCAAAGAAATTAATTTATATTTTCCTTCCTTCCCAACAAAAAAACAGCGATTATTTTCTTTTATGCCTCTATCATTATAAATAATAGATTCCCATATATCATCTTCTGTTTCTAATATTGTATTTCCTACTAATAATTGATAAATACCATCTGTACTAACACAAGCAATTCCCGGAGAAATCAAATAAAAATCATCCCAATTTCCAAAATCAGTACTTTGAAATGCACTTGTATACATATGATATTTTCCATCCTTTTTACCAACAAGATATGCATTACTATAATATTTTACATCTGTAATTTCATTTTCATCAATTTCTTTTAAATACCCATTCGCTGTATAAACCTTATATTGTCCATTTTCTTTTACTAAACTATAGCCATTCTTTGCATCTAATAAAAAAATTTCTTCAAATTTTTCTTCATTATAGTGATTTCCTGTTTCTGATATTAAATATTGATTTGACTCTCCCTCTAATTTTTCCAATGCAAAATTTTGATAAAAATCAGAAATATATTCTGCATTACAATTAATAACTGTATAAATACTTCTTATTTCTTGATAATAATCTATTACCTTTTCTTTAAGGATATTAGCATCGGAAGAAAAGGTCTTGTCTCTTAACTGATTTAATAAAGGAATTAAATTTTCATAGTCTTTATTTTCATAATAATATTCTATTATTTCCCTATATGTACTGATTAAAATAGTATCATCTATATCTTCTGGAAAATTATCTACAAATAATTTTGCTGCTGTAATCCAACTATCTAAATTCCCCATATTTTTGTAATTACATACAATTTGATATTTTATATTTTGATCTCCATTATAAATTTCTAATGCTTCTTTATATTTTGAAATTGCATTTAAATATAATCCTTTTTTTTCTTGTTCCTTTGCCTGCTTAATACAAGCTTCATATTTTCCTGTTACATCTCTTGATTCTGTCACCAAAAGCACACATAAAACAATAAATAAGCTTGTCATAATAACTGCACATATATGTTTCATTTTAGATACCTCCTATATAATTTAGGTAGTGTCAAATACTACCTTGTTTTTTATTGCTAAAACCTTTATTTTAAAAAGT
>CAJTJZ010000026.1 GCA_910576895.1 uncultured Lachnospiraceae bacterium
AGTGGCTTATTTCCTGTCGTGCCCATTCGGGCATGACCTGCCTTGTGCGGTCGTGTGCATCAATTTATACTGAGCGGTCAGGTTTTTCGACCGTCAGTATATATAATTACTACTTATTATAATGGGGTTTGTAATAGGGTAATTATAATAAGATAATGATAATATAGTATAGATTAATAATAGATAGATACTACATATAATGCAATGCAGTTTAACATAAGAAATTTACTTCGTCAATAGAGAAACAAAAATTGTAAAAAGAAAATTTCAAAATGTATCTTGTAGTTAAAAATTACAAAAGCTAGTCTAACCGATTTGAATAAAATTGAATTTAAATAAAAATATCCCCACTAGCACTTGCTAAGTGAGGATATTTTTTCTATTTTATTCAGAAAAATTAAGATAAATAATTTTTCATGGAACGCAATGCTGACTTTTCCAAACGAGATACTTGTGCCTGTGAAATATGAATTTCCTCTGCCACTTCCATTTGTGTTCTTCCCTCATAAAATCGCAATTTAATAATATTTCTTTCTCTATCAGGGAGTTTTTTCAATGCTTCATTTAAAGAAATTTTTTCTACCCATTTTTCCTCTTTATTTTTGCGATCACTAATTTGATCCATAATATAAAGACTATCCCCACCCTCTGTATATACAGGCTCATATAAAGAAACAGGGCTTTGAATCGCATCTAATGCAAATAAAATATCATCGGCTGGAATCCCTGTTAATTCTGCCAGTTCTTCCATCGTTGGCTCTTTATCATTTTTTCGTATATACCCTTCTTTTGCATAAATTGCTTTATAAGCAATATCACGCAGGGAACGACTAACACGAATACTATTGTTATCACGCAAGTAACGGCGGATTTCTCCCATAATCATAGGAACAGCATAGGTGCTAAATTTTACACCAAGTCCTGTATCAAAATGATCGATTGCTTTCATTAATCCAATACATCCAATTTGAAAAAGATCATCTACATTTTCATTGCCACCACTAAATCTTTGTATAATACTTAACACAAGCCTTAAATTTCCCTGAATATAACGTTCTCTTGCCTGTGTATTTCCAGCTTTAATTTCATCAAACAACGTTTCCTTTTCTTCACTACTTAATAATGGAAGCTTGGAAGTATTGACTCCACAGATTTCTACCTTATATGTTGACATATAAACCTCATTTCTGCGGATAACTCCGCCTGTAATGATATTATAGAATATATATGTACTTTTTATCTTTATTTTTAAGGTTTCTTCCACTGACTATTAGTATTTACTATTTTCAGTTTTTTATACTTAAAATATATCCCTATGATAGACTTTTTCTTTCTCTCTCTTTTTTCTATTTAAAAACAATTCTATAAGGAAATGTATTTTTATCTTCTTTCTTTCATAAATATAAGAGTAAGAAATAACTGCACAGGAGATTATTTTTATGAGAATTTGTGAACTTCGCCAAAAAGAAGTCATTAATATGTGTAACTGTGAACGCTTAGGCTGTGTTTCCGATTTGGAAATTAACTGTGAAACAGGACAGGTCATTGCTATTATTGTTCCCGGTCCTTGTAAAATCTGTGGAATTTTAGGGCGTGATACAGAATATATCATTCCATTTTCCTGTATTTGTCAATGTGGTCCAGATATTATCTTAGTTAAAGTAAATATTGAAGAAGTTCTTCAAAAATGCAAGTATTAATCTTGACAACACCTATGAAATCTTATAATATGACATAGAACTAAAAAAATGAATACTTATTTAACTACTTATCTATTAAAGGAGAATTTTAATGAAGTGCCCATTTTGCGATGCAGATAATACTCGTGTTATTGACTCTCGCCCCGCTGATGATAATCATGCCATCCGCAGGCGGCGACAATGTGATAACTGTAAAAAACGTTTTACTTCTTTTGAAAAGGTAGAAAGTCAACCATTAATTGTTGTAAAAAAAGATCGAACACGAGAAGCTTATAATCGTTCTAAACTTGAAGGCGGTATCTACCGTTCTCTCCACAAACGTCCTGTTCCAGCAGATGATATTAATGCTGCGATTGATGATATTGAAAATACAATTTTTATGAGTACTGAAAAAGAAATTGAAAGCTCTGAAATTGGTGAAATTGTTATCAAACGATTAAAAGAACTTGATCCTGTTGCTTATGTGCGTTTTGCTTCTGTTTATCGTGAATTTAAAGATATTGGAACTTTTATGGAAGAATTAAAAAAATTTATAGATGCTTAAAATATTAAGATTTTATCCTATTTTTTTATAAGAAAAAAGACGACACTTGTCGTCTTTTTTCTATAAGAATTATGTTTTGCAATATCTGCAAAGCAGCAGAAAAGCTATCTGAAAAACCAAAATTTTTTTATTTTGATTAATCTACTACTCTCCGTACCGATAAAATAGTACGATATGTAGCATTTGTTATCTTGATACCACCTTCTGGATAAGGCTTGGAATTACTTGCATTTACAATCTGATCATCTCCAATATAGATTCCTACATGACCACTATAACAAATAATATCTCCCGGCTGTGCTTCTGAATAACTGACCTCACGTCCATAACTTCTTTGTTCTGAAGATGTTCTTGGACATCCTTTATATCCGAAATGATAATATACCTGTTGTACAAATCCCGAACAATCACAACCGTTTGTAAGACTTGTGCCTCCCCAGACATATTTATTTCCAATAAATTGACAGCCATAATCTGCAATATCCTGTCCTTCGGCACTACCTCCGGAATCACTTGTTACAACTTCTGCAAGATCTCGTTCTGCTTGTGCTGCCGCCTGTGCCTGTGCTGCTCGTTCACGAGCTGCCCTTGCCGCTGCTTCTGCTTCTCTTGCTAAACGTTCTCTTTCTGCTCGCCGTTCTGCTTTAATCCTTGCAATTTCCTTACGAATAATCTTATTCTGTCTTCTAATTGTAGAACGATATTTTACAGAAAGTTTTTTCGCTTTACGAAGTTGTTGTTTATAATTTTTTAGCTTTACCTTTTTCTTTTGTTTTAATTCTCTTAACTCTGCTTTTTGTTCTTGATAAGTTTCTTTAATGTCTATTAATTCTGCTTTTTCTGATTTTGCTTCCTCTTTTAAATCGGTAACAAGTTGTAGCGTATTTTTGTAATTATCTAAAAGATTTTCCCCATAATCATAAATATCATTATAATATTCCACGCTGTTTAAAAGACTAGAAATGCTTTTTGCTTTAAATACAACATCTGCAATTTCACGTGTACCATTTTCATACATAAACCTGACTTGGTTTTTAATGGATTCTTTTTGATCTTCTACTTCCTGTTCCGTTTTTGTTTGTTTTTTTGCAAGTTTTGCAATTTCTTTCTTCTTATCTCCAATATCATCCTTTGTAATCTGGATATCAACCATAATGGCAACAAGATCTTTATCTACAGATTCAATCTCCTTTTCTAGCTTCTTTCTTTTTGCCGTAATCTTTTTCATTAATCTTTTTTCAACTCTTAAAGCCTCTTGTGCCTGACGGCGTTCTTTTTTGGCTTTTGAAATCTTACTGGCATCTGCTGGCTGCATTGCTGTAAAACCAACAGCAAGTAATAGAAAAAGTGCTAAAAATCTTTTAAAATAGCCATGTGTTTTCATGATGTCCTCCTAAATTCAAATTAAAGTTTCTTTTAATTTATAAATAACAAAAATCACGTCTGTAAAAAGACCTGACACTTGTCACGTTCGCAAGCGAACCTGATAAAAAAAGAAACGCATTTTCCGACAATTCCTGTCACATGGTCATTATATCATATATTCGTAATGAATTTGTGAACATTCTGTTAAATCTGTTAATCTTTTTTGACAATTTCTGTAATTAATATAACGAGCCTTTTATTTTCTACAATTTTTCTATTAGCTCCTACTTAATCTCAATACAATATTACATTAAAATAACGATAAGAAAAAAATTAAAAAAAGCACTTATTATTGAATTAAAATGGAATCAATCTGCAAAAGGAGCGATTAGTTAAATAAAAAATCCCCCATAAGCTATGAGGGATTCTTTATTGAACAATTATTTTTTCAAACGATAAATCTTACAGGCACTTGCTTTTACTCGTCTATTGACTCTAGCTACTGTTTTTCCGCCTTGCTGCCACTTCCAATTTTGCTCAATCAAAGTAACCGTTCCATTATTATTTACATTTTTTACAATTGCCCAGTGATTTCCACTACCAGATGTAGTTGCTACAATATCTCCTTCCTTTGGAGAAGAAACCTTGCGGATTGTTCCTTTTGATGATATTGGTGTACAACCTGCCAAAAGATTATATACATTTACATTATATACTTGAGAATAATACCTTTTTACAAAAGCGGCACAAGAATAAGTAGCATTTGTACCATCATTTCCACCTGTACGATACAATGCTTTTACACCATGAAAAGTATCCGTAACAAATTTTGTTCCCTTAATTGTAACAATTTTTTCTTTTAAATTTACTTCTTTTTCTTGTGTTGATTCCTCTGTTTCTTCTATATATTCCATAGAAGCTTTTTCTTCTATAGTAACTAAATCTTCTAATCCTAAGTCTAGATCCCATTCTACTTTTTCATTTATATCTTCTTCCGTTCTTATTTCTGTTTCTAATTCTATCTCTGTACTTATATCTACATTTGCATCTATATTTGTATCTACATACTGTTCTAAATTTTCTTCTAACCCTACTTCTGTTTCTGTTCCTAACTCTGTATAAATTTCTGTCTTTGCATTAGAAATTATTTCTGCGGCACTGACAGTACAAACATTACTTCCAAGCAATAACCCTGATGCCATAAAAATTGTTACTATTATTTTACTATTCTTGAACATTTTATTACGCATATGTATTATTCTCCCTTATTTTGTAATATTTTGTAAGCTTATTATATCAGATTCGACAAAATATTGCAACATCTTTTAATAAATTTGTAACATTTTTTAATTTTTTACTAAATTTTAAAACCGATACAAATTTCTCATTGAGATTATTCCAAAAAAAGGTTATAATAGAAAAGAAGAATAGGAAAGACACATTTTTGTCTATTGGAGGGTTATTTATGGCTAAAAAAAGAATATTAACAAGACGTGCTGTTCCCGGAATGATCGTTGCAGAAGATATTCACATCGATTCCGGACAAATGATCATTGAAAAAGATACGGTACTTACGGATCATATTATTACAAGATTAAAATTTTACTCCATTGATTCCTTCCGTATCTTAGAAACAGAAGAACCAGAATTTATTCCAATTGATGATTTTGCAGAACAAATTAAACATACAACAGAATATAAACAATTTCATACAGAATATGATACTTCTGTTGCTATGCTTAATAATATGATGCGTAGCTTTATAGATAATAAAGATATTCCTATAGATGTTTCAAAATTAACAAATTGGATAGAAAATATACTTATTAATAGTAGAAATGGTATGCATTTATTTCATATGCTTCATTGTATGAGAACTTATAATGATGAAATTTATGCACACTCTATTAATGTCGCTATGATTTGCAATGCGATTGGTACTTGGCTAAATTATTCTAAAAAAGATATTAAGCAATTGACACTTGCCGGACTTTTACATGACATTGGCAAAATATTTCTTCCTTCTTCCCTTATGGAAAAACAAGAACAACTTACAGAAAAAGAATTAGAACAACTTCATAGCCATACTACGATTGGTTATAACGTTTTAAAAAATCAACCCATTGATTCCCGTATCCGCTATGCCACTTTAATGCATCATGAAAAATGCGATGGCAGCGGATATCCAAATCATTTTATTGCAGATCAAATTGATGATTTTGCAAAAATCGTAGCAATTGCAAATACTTATGATACTATGACTTCCCCTCGTGTTTACCGAGAAGCCCTTTGTCCATTTGAAGCAATCAGTTTATTTCAATCTTATGGACTTCAACTTTATGATGCACATATCCTTATGGTATTTTTAACAGGAATTATTGATTCTTTCCTTCATAATCGTGTACAATTAAGTGATGGTAGAGAAGGTGAAATTGTAATGATTAATAAAAATGATTTAGCACGTCCTATGATAAAAATTAACGAAGATTATGTAAACTTATTTAAAGAATCCCAAATTACAATTAAAAAAATTTTAACTTAATTAATTGCTAAATTAACAAAGGACTAGTTATTATCTAGAATTTATAAAATTATAATTATATGTTTTTAATTTAAAAGAGGTATCAAAGGAACTTATTTCCCTTGATACCTCTTATACTTATAAAGTATCAAATCCTGCAATTATCCTATATTATGCATTTACAATTTTTCCAAAATCTGCTTTTAATGATGCACCACCAATAAGTCCACCGTCAATATCTGGTTTTGATAAAAGCTCTGCTGCATTTGCTGCATTCATAGAACCACCATATTGAATCCTGACAGCTTCTGCTGTTTCTGTATCATAAATTTCAGCAATACAATCACGAATTCCTTTGCAAACTTCTTGTGCTTGATCAGCAGTTGCTGTTTTTCCTGTGCCAATTGCCCAAATTGGCTCATATGCAATCACTAATTTCTTTACCTGATCAGCCGTAACACCTGTTAAATCTGATTTAATCTGGAAACGAATCCAATCCATTGTGACACCCATTTCTCTTTGCTCTAAAGATTCTCCACAGCAAAGAATTGGGGTAAGTCCAGCTTCAAATGCCTTTTTTACTTTTTTATTTAAAAGAGCATCATCTTCTTTAAAATAATCACGGCGTTCCGAATGACCAAGAATCACATAGTTTACCCCTGCATCTACTAACATTGGAGCAGAAATTTCACCTGTATAAGCACCTGATTCTTCAAAATACATATTTTCTGCACCAACTTTTACATTACTGCCTTTTACTGCTTCTACAACTGGTACAATGTCAATTGCAGGTACACAATAAACAACATCAACATCTTCATTTTTTACTAAATCCTTTAATTCATTCACAAGTGCAACTGCTTGTGTTGGTGTCTTATTCATTTTCCAGTTGCCTGCAATAATTCTCTTTCTTGCCATAATACTTTTACTTCCTTCCTCTTTTATTTATCATTTGCTGCTGCTACACCCGGAAGTTCCTTACCCTCTAAAAATTCTAGGGAAGCACCGCCACCTGTAGAAATATGGCTCATCTTATCACCAAATCCAAGCTGATTTACAGCAGCAGCAGAATCACCACCACCGATAATTGTTGTTGCATCTGTCTCTGCTAAAGATTTTGCAACCGCAATTGTACCTTTCGCAAGGATTGGATTTTCAAATACACCCATAGGTCCATTCCAAACAACTGTTTTTGCAGATTTTACTGCTTCTGCATATAGTTCTGCCGTTTTTGTTCCAATATCAAGTCCCATTTTATCTGCTGGAATTTGATCAGAAGGAACTACAGTAATATCAATTTCTGCATCAATTGGATTTGGAAATTCACTAGCAATAGTAGTATCGATTGGAAGAAGCAATTTCTTTCCAAGCTTTTCTGCCTTTTCCATCATTTCTTTACAATAGTCAATCTTTTCATTGTCAATTAAAGAAGTACCTACTTCATATCCCTTTGCCTTTAAAAATGTATATGCCATACCGCCACCGATAATTAAAGTATCGCATTTTTCTAAAAGATTGTTGATTACATTTAACTTATCTGCCACTTTTGCACCACCAAGAATAGCAACAAATGGCCGCTCTGGATTATTTACTGCATTTCCAAGGAAATCAATTTCTTTCTGCATTAAATAACCAACAACTGCAGTATCAACTAATGCAGATACACCTACATTAGAACAATGAGCACGATGAGCTGTTCCAAAAGCATCATTTACAAATACTTCACATAAAGATGCAAGATCTTTGGAGAATGCTTCCCCATTCTTTGTTTCTTCTGCACGATAACGTGTATTCTCTAATAAAATTACTTCGCCATCTTTCATTGCCTGTACTGCTGCCTTTGCATTTGCTCCAACAACTTCTTTGTCTGCTGCAAATTTTACTTCTTGTCCAAGTAATTCTGTTAAACGTGCTGCTACAGGAGCTAAGGATAATTCTGGCTTTGGCTCTCCCTTTGGTTTTCCTAAATGAGAACAAAGAATTACTTTTCCTCCATCTGCAATCAGTTTTTTAATAGTAGGTAAAGCGGCAACAAGACGATTTTCATCAGTAATCTTACCATCTTTTAAAGGTACATTAAAATCACAGCGAACAAGAACTTTCTTGCCTTTTACATTGATATCATCTACGGACTTCTTATTTAACATGATATAAACTCCTTTCATTCAATAAATATTACATAGTATGTCATATTCACTTCGTGAACATAACATGAAATAAAGTCCGGCCCAACAAGGCCGGACCTCATAAAAGATCTGCTTTCAATTTTAAATAATACATATCTTTTTTCTCAAAGAAAGCCATATATTCATATTTTATGCTAACTCAGAGAAATATTTGATAGTACGAACCATCTGAGATGTGTAGCTGTTTTCATTATCATACCAAGAAACAACTTGTACTTCATACTCATCATCAGAAATCTTGCAAACCATTGTTTGTGTAGCATCAAACAAAGAACCAAATCTCATACCAACAATATCAGAAGATACAATTTCATCCTCATTATAACCAAAGGATTCATTTGCTGCTGCTTTCATAGCTGCATTAATGCCTTCTACTGTAACATCTGCTTTCTTTACAACTGCTGTCAAAATTGTTGTAGAACCTGTAGGTGTTGGTACACGCTGTGCAGAACCAATCAGTTTACCATTTAATTCTGGAATAACAAGTCCAATTGCTTTTGCTGCACCTGTACTATTTGGAACAATATTAACTGCAGCAGCACGAGATCTTCTTAAATCACCTTTTCTTTGTGGGCCATCAAGTGTCATCTGATCACCTGTGTAAGCATGAATTGTTACCATAATACCAGACTGAATTGGTGCATATTTATTTAATGCATCAGCCATTGGTGCTAAGCAGTTTGTAGTACAAGAAGCTGCTGAAATAATGGTATCTTCAGCCTTCAATGTCTCATGGTTTGTATTGTAAACAATCGTTGGAAGATCATTTCCAGCAGGAGCGGAAATAACAACTTTACGAGCACCTGCATCAATATGAGCCTGAGCCTTTGCCTTTGATGTATAGAAACCAGAACACTCTAATACAACATCAACACCAAGATCTCCCCATGGGCAATTCTTTGCATCAGGGAAAGCATAAATTTTAATTTCCTTGCCATCTACTGTAATAGAATCCTCACCAGCAGAAACAGTATCAGCCTTATCATATTTTCCTTGGGATGAATCATACTTTAATAAGTGTGCCAACATCTTTGGGCTTGTTAAATCATTAATTGCTACTACTTCATATCCTTCCGCACCAAACATTTGTCTGAATGCAAGACGACCAATACGTCCAAAACCATTAATTGCTACTTTTACTGCCATGTTTTTCATTCCTCCTATATTTTAATATTTTTAAGAAATCACCTGATACTAGGCAGTAATTCAAAATAACAATATAGATAAAATATATCTTTACTATACATATCATTTATGAAAGCTGCCAAATCCGGCGTTTCCTAATTTTCTAGCATTTTCCTGACTTTGACAAAAAAGCTACAAAGTCTGCTATTATTCTACCTAATTTCACCAAAAATTTCAAGGGAAAATTTAGAATTATGGAAATTTTTTCATAATTCCTCAATAAGGAACTTATTTCCTTTCCCAGTATCCCCTATTTCGTAAAAAGTATTCCCTTAAAAAACACTTAACCTAAAAGACGATAATAAAGTTCCTCATATTTTGCAGCGGAATTATTCCATGAAAAATCTTTTGTCATGCCACGATCTATTATTTTATTCCATTCTCGTTTCTTTGTAAAATAAATCCTTTTTGCATAGCGAATTGTATCTAACATTTCATGTGCATTATAATTGGCAAAAGAAAATCCTGTTCCTGTGGATTCATATTCATTATAAGGCTCTACCGTATCACGTAGTCCGCCTGTTTCACGAACAATTGGAATTGTTCCATAACGAAGACTCATTAGCTGGCTTAAACCACATGGTTCAAATAATGATGGCATTAAAAAGGCATCGCAGCTTCCATAAATTTTATGAGAAATTTCATTGGAATAATAAATATTGGCAGAAACTCTGTCTGGATATTTAGAAGCATAATAACGGAATAAATGCTCATATTTCTGCTCTCCTGTACCAAGCACTACTAATTGTGTATCCTCTGCACAGATTTCCTCAATGACATAATCAATTAAATCAAAGCCCTTTTGATCAGTTAAACGGGAACAAACACCAATCATAAACTTTTTATCATCTTGTGCAAGTCCTAATTCCTGCTGCAAGGCACGTTTGTTCTTTATCTTTTCCTTACGGAAATTTTTCTTTGTATAATGAAATGGAATCAGTGGATCAGTCTCTGGATTATATTCATTATAATCCAGTCCATTTACAATTCCCATAAGGCAATTAGAACGTGCTCGCATAAGTCCATCCAAATGCTCTCCATAATATGGTGTTTTTATTTCTTCTGCATAAGAATCACTTACTGTTGTTACATAATCAGCATAGACAATGCCTCCTTTTAAATAGTTGGCATCGCCATATGCTTCTAACTTATCTGGTGCAAAATAATACTGATTAAGTCCTGTAATATCCTGAACTGTTTTTAAATCCCAAACACCTTGAAATTTCAAATTATGAATTGTCATAATTGTCTTAATTCCCCGATAAAAATCCCCTCCATTAAATGTATCCTTTAGGTAAATAGGAAGCAATCCTGTTTGCCAGTCATGACAATGGATAATATCTGGCCTAAAATCAATTTGCGGAAGTGCAGATAATGCAGCTCGACAAAAAAATGCGAATTTTTCTACATCTTCATAGATATTGCCATATGGTGCTGTTCCATTAAAATAATATTCATTATCAATAAAATAAAAGAGAATGCCCTCATATTCCATTTCCAGAACACCAACATACTGACTTCTCCATGCTAGATCCATATAAAAACTTGTACGAAACTGCATTTTATCACGCCATTTTTGTGGGATACAAAGGTATTTTGGAAGCATCACACGAACATCAAACTCCTCTTTATTAAAATACTTTGGCAAAGAACCTGCTACATCAGCAAGTCCACCTGTCTTAATAAATGGAATACATTCGGATGCCACAAATAAAATTTTCTTCATAGTACCTCCCTATTTGTCATTTTGTTTCTTTATTTACGATTTTCTAATGATATTTTCCAAAGTTTACTATACCATATTTTAACAATGTTTTAAAGGGATTTCTTGAAAATTTTCGACATTAATTTTTTTTCTAGTAATAAAAATTTTTTTCTGACAATAAATTAAGCATTTCTTTTATATTCCAAACGGATTCTATCTGCTATTAATGCCACAAACTCAGAATTTGTTGGTTTTCCTTTTCCATTACTAACGGTATATCCAAATAGTTCATCAATGGTATCCATTTTTCCACGACTCCATGCAACTTCTATAGCATGACGAATAGCACGTTCCACACGACTTGGTGTTGTTTTATGGTTTTTTGCAATGGTTGGATAAAGCAGTTTTGTAATAGAGTTTAGCATTTCTGGATCATTTACTGACATCATAATAGCATCTCTTAAATATTGATATCCTTTAATATGTGCAGGAACACCAATTTCATGAATAATATTGGTAACATCTGATTCCAGATTATGTACGGCTGCACATTTATTTTCATAAACAGGAGCTTTTTTTCCTATTAGCCCTTTCTGTGTACCAATAGAAGCAACTCTTTTAATTCTTTGAATGATATCAATTCTATCAAATGGTTTCATAATATAATAGCTTGCACCTGCTTGAAAGGCATCTTCCATCATATCTTGTTCTCCAGAACCGGAAACAACAATAAATGCTGGTTTCTTTGGTAAATTTTTAACTTCATCCTTTACTCGTTCCATGACTCCAATTCCATCTATTTGTGGCATAACTAAATCAATAACAACAACGTCAGGCTGTTTGTCCTTAATCATTTCTAATGTGATTTTTCCATTCATAGCAACACCATCTACTACAATCTGCGGATCTGTTTCTAAAATATCCTTTAAACTCTCTCTCATAATTTCGTTATCGTCTGCAACAATTACATGAATTCTTTCCATAATATTAATCTCCTCCAATTTATTAACTTGAATATACAATAGATTTATTTATTTTCACTGACATGTGGCTTATTCTTTATTTCCCTCCTCAATATATGTAATGCTTGGAATGCTATTCTTTCGGTTTATTTTTTATACACATTTACGAAAAGCAGTGTTTTTTATTTTTTTACAACTGCACCCATTTCTATTCCTTTAAGAATATATTTTTCCAAAAAGTATATTTTTTTACTTTATTCTTCCCTTTTTCAACTCCCATAAGGTAAGTATAACCTCCCATAAATTTTTCGTCAATATTTTTTCATATTTTCCGTAGCAATTTTCACCACTTTATTTCAAAAAACGCTAAGATTAAACATAAAACAACATTATTCTACTTTATTCGATAAATATTGTGTTACCTTTTTTAATACTTGCCTTTTACTTTTTGCCTGTAAAAACAAATTTTCTATAATTATATTACATCATTTTTCGAATTTTGTCGAGTACCTTAACTATTATTTTTATTTAATTCTGTAAATTAAAAACCATATTTTCCGCAAAAATTCCATATCCTCTTGTAGAATCATTAACAAATACATGTGTTACAGCACCAATAAATTTTCCTTTTTGTATAATAGGACTTCCTGACATTCCTTGTATAATTCCATTTGTTTTTTCCAATAATTTTTCATCTACAATATGAATTACCATTCCTTTTGATTCAATATCTGGATTTTTATCAATTTTTTCTATTTCCACTTGATATTCCTCCAATTTACCATCAATTTGACAATAAATTTTTGCTGCTCCTGCTGTAATTTCTTGTCTTAATGCTACAGGAATACTTTGTTTTTTCTCTTTTTCTGATAATTCCGATGATAAAGTACCAAAAATCCCTTGAAATGTATTTTGCAAAATCGAAGCAATTTTATTTTCGTCATTTAAATGAATAATACCAGAAATTTCTCCGGGTTCTCCGGGTTTTCCCTTTGTAATAGAAGCTATCTCTGCCTCATAAAGCCCCGCCTGTGATAAAGCCATAACTTCTCCAGTATCAATATCTGTAATAGCATGTCCAAGAGCTCCAAATTTTCCATCTTCTGTTGAAAATGTCATTGTTCCAATCCCCTGTGTATCATCTCTTACCCAAATTCCAAGACGATATCCCTCATCTCTTGTCTGTATTGGTTTCATTGTAACTGTAATTTCTTTTCCGTCTCTACGCAATGTAAGTTCCATAGTACTTCCATCACTTTCTTCTAATCGTGAAAGTAATTCTTCCTTTTTTGTTATTTTTACATTATCTACCTCTATAATATAATCACCTGATCGCACAATATTATAAGCAGGTTCTTTCTTTTTTCCATGAAGATCTGTTACAAGTCCTGTTCCAAGTACTAAAACACCATTCGTTCTTCCATAAATTCCAACAAGATTTCCAGATGGAATGACATTCTGTTCTTTTAGGACTTGTAAATTAACCTTTTTTATTAGTATCCCAAAACAGCGAATTTCCATTTGGTACTGTCCTTCTTTTTGTGCATGAATTGCAACTTTATCAGAAAGATTAATATGCAATAAATCAGAAGGAAGCTTTTTTGTTCCCATATATTGACTAACACTTAGACTTTCCTCTTTACTTTCTGTTTCTTCTTTTCCTTCTTCTTCTGTCTCTTGTAATAAAATTCTTCCATTTACTGGCAAAACCCAGCTTTTTGGTAAAAAAGACATCACTTCTTCTCTGCCCTGAAATACACTAACATGATCTGGAATTTGTGAAACATTAATATAATAATAAGAAAGAACTGCTATCCCACATAAAGACAGTAAAAATAATAAAATCAAAATCTGACGATAGTTTTTCTTTGCCTTCATGGCAATCCCTCCTGATTTTTCCATAAATATAGATAAGCCTTTTTTCTTTCACAAATATAACAAAAGAAAAAGAGTATGCAATGCATACTCTTATTATTTCCATATTCTATTATTTCATACATCTATCTATTGGTTTGGAAAAGACTGTTTTTGTTTTTCTGCAAGCATTCGCATTTCTTCTGCACTTTTTAAGACTGCTTGTGTAATTTTTGCTCCACCTAACATTCTTGCAAGTTCATCAATGGAAGCTTTTTTATCCATAAAAGTAATACTTGTTGTAGTAACAATACCATTTGTCGATTTTTCTATTTTATAATGACTATCCGCCATAGCAGCAATTTGAGGAAGATGCGTAATGCAAAGCACCTGATGTGTTTTTGCAATGGTAGCTAACTTTTCAGATACTCTTTGTGCTGTTCTGCCACTAATACCAGAATCAATTTCATCAAAAATCAAAGTTCCAATTTGATCTTTTTCTGCCATTACAGATTTTATTGCAAGCATAATACGAGATAATTCTCCACCGGATGCTATTTTTCCCAAAGGGCGACATTCCTGTCCCGGATTTGTTGATATCATAAATTCAACTTCATCATATCCATATTTTGTAAAATGGGAAAGTCTGCGAAATTCTATATAAAACTGTACATCTAAAAAATTCATCTCCTGTAATGCTTTTAAAATCTGCTTTGTTAAATGCTCTGCTGCTATTTTACGTGCACTAGAAAGCTTTCCACATAAATCTTCTAATGTTTTTTCTAGTTGTTCTTTTTCTTTACAAAGAGACTGCATAATAATTTCATATTCTTCATATTGATGATAGGTTTCACTGATTTTTTTATAATATTCCTCAATTTCACTTACAGTATTTCCATAACGTGCCTTTATATTACGTATCTTATCAAGACGTGCTTCCATTTCTTCCAATTTTTCTTTATCACAGGAAATATCACTTACATAATTTCTAGCATCTAATGTAAATTGACGAAATAATATTTCTAATTCTGTTAATTCTTCTGTAAGTTCTGAAAGTCCAGAGTCTAGCCGTTGTGCTTTTTGCATAGAACGAAGGGAATGTGCTAAAAGCTCTCCTGCCGTCTGAAAAGAACTATCTGATAGGGAACTATCATCTAGCATCCCTAATACTTCTGTAAGATAGAACATAATATCATTGCTATTTTTTGCTGTTTGATATTCTTTTTCAAGTTCTTCTTCCTCTCCTTCTTTTACATTGGCATTTTCAATTTCTTCCATCTCATACCCTAAAAAATCTTTTTCACGCAGCCTTTGTTCTTCTGGCATCTCCATTTGTTTTATTTTTTCCCCAATTTTTAAATATTGATCATATGTTTTCTCTAAACAAACTCTCAATTGTTTTTCATTTTCTCCTCCATATTGATCAAGAATTTCCAAATGCTTCGCCTTATCTAATAAAGACTGATTTTCATGTTGGCTATGAATATCAATTAAAAGTGAACTTACCTCTTTTAAAGAAGATAACGTAATATTATTGCCATTGAGTTTTGCACTTGTGCGTCCATTTGCCATACAACGGCGTGATATCATAATTTTTTGATCTTCTGGATAAATATCAAGACTGGCAAGCTTTTCTAAAATTTCCCCTCGTTCTTCAAAAAATACAAGCTCTACTAGAGCATAATCTGCCCCCGGTCTTATCATATCTTTTGACATTTTCCCGCCTAGTGCAAGATTCATAGAACCAAGCAAAATAGATTTACCAGCACCTGTTTCTCCTGTTAATATATTCAAATGATCGGTAAAATTAACATCTGCTTCTTCAATCAATGCCAAATTTTTTATATGCAAATTTTCTAACATAGCATCTCTCTTTCTTTGAAAACGAATATTTTTTCGTATCTTATACTGAACGGTCAGGTTTTTCGACCGTCAGTATAGCATGGACATTTCTATTTTGCAAGTGCTTTTTCTTTCCTCTCATATAGAAAAGATAAAAAGCCCCCGATTCTTATCGAGAGCTTTCTTTCTTTATAAAATTTTATCGAATATCATTTACTCTTACATTGCAAGTTAAGGAAGCACCATTTACATAAGCTGTAATTACTGTTGTTCCTGCCATCTTTCCTGTTACTAATCCATTTTGACTAACGGTTGCTACTGCTGGATTACTGGAGTTCCAACTAACATTATAATCTCCTTCATTTCCTCCAGCTTCTAACTTCAATTGGAAAGTATCATATTGTTCTAAAGTACAACTTGTGTAATTTAATCCAACAACAGTTACTCCTACCGTTGTTTGTTTTCCACTAGAAGATGTAATCGTAATCGTTGCTGTTCCTGTACTTACTGCTGTCACAGCCCCTGTTCTCTTATTTACAGAAGCAACTCTTGGATTATCTGAAGTAAATTTCAATTTATCTGTTGTATCCGCTGGTGTAACGGTAGCAGAAATTGTTTCCTTTCCGCCTTTAATCATTATAATATCCTTTTGTCCTGTTAAAATACTAGTTGCAGGAATTTTCGCATAGACACTGATTTTACAAACAGCACTTTTTTTACCATTTACTTTATAATCGCCTGTAACAGCCGTAATGGTTGCTTCTCCTTCTTTCAATGCAAGCACTTTTCCATTTGTATTCACATAAGCAATGTCTGGATTATCTGAAGTCCATGTTACTTTTTTCTGTGTTGCTTTCTTTGGCTTTATTTTTGCTTTTAATTTAATGCTCTTTCCTTCTAACAGACGACTGTAAGATTTATTTAGCTTAATATCAGAAACAAGCTTAATTGATTTTACCCCACAAGTTGCTGTTAATCTAGAACCATCGGTTGTTTTACAAATAACCTCTGCTTTTCCTTTTCTTAGTGTTTTTACAGTAGCTGTATTTCCATCCGTTGATACATTTGTAATTCGGCAAACTTTATTATTGGAAGTCGTCCAGCTTACTCTGCTATTTGTTGCTGCATTAGAATCTACAGTTGCTACTATTTTAAATGTCTTGCCAATTCCAAGTTTTTTATTCTTTTTATTTAATGTTAGTGATGTTACTGGCTCTTTTACAATAACAACACAGCTTGCTTTATAACCACCGTCATTTGTTGTACAAGTTACTAATGTAGTACCTGCTGTTATTCCTGTTACAACTCCTGCTGCAGAAACTGTTGCAATACTAGAATCATCACTATTCCAAGTAACTCTTTCATTTGTTGACTTCGCTGGCTCAATCACAGCTTTTAACTCAAAATTTGCTCCTACAAGAATTGTTTGTGATTTATAATTTAAGGAAACACCTTTTACTGGCTGTTCCACGGTGACTTCAATTTCAGCAGATAAATTATTATTTGTTGCTGCTGTAATTACTGTTGTACCAGCCGAAATTGCTGTAATTTTTCCTTCATTTGTAACAGAAGCAATCTTTGCATTCTTTGATTTCCATGTTACTGTTCGATCTGTGGAAGTTGCTGGTGTCAATGTTGCATTTGCATAATAAACATCACCTACTTGCAAGGAAAGTGAATTTGTATTTAACTTAATTCCTGCTACTTTTTGTTCTACTGTTAAAAGACACATAGCAGTTGCACCTGATGCTGTCTTTACCATAATATACGTCTGCCCTGCTTTTGAGGCTGTTACTGTGCCATCTTTTACATTTGCAACGGATTTATCTAATGCAGACCAAGTAATTTTACTAGCAGTTGCATCTTTTGGTGTTGTATAATAAGTCAAACGACAGCTTTCTCCTACTTGAAGCGTTTTTTGCGTTTCATCCAAGTAGATACCAGTAATACTTGTTGTAACTGTTACTGTACAATAAGCAATGACTGATGGATTAAATTCTGACTGTACAGAAATCACTGTTTCACCAACAGATTTTAAGGTTAAAAGTCCATTTGACGATATTGTTGCTACTTTTGTCTTTGTTGATGTCCACTTCAAATTTGTTGCTGTAGCATTCGCTGGCGTATAGGTTGGTGTCATCTGTAACTGTCCCATAGAAAGCGGTAATGTAATCGCATCTTGTGGAAATTTAATTGCTGTAATTTTTTGTTCTACCGTAATCACGCAAGAACCTAAAATAATATTATCTGTATTAATTGCTGTAATAACCGCAAGTCCCGGAGCTTTTGCAAGTACGGTCGCTGCTGTTACAGCAGAAGAATCTGTAATTTCGACTACTTTTTCATCCGAAGATATCCATTTAAGCGATGGTAATATATTACTTGCTGGAGAAACCTTTGCAAGAATTGTTTTATATTCTCCAACTTCAACGGTTGCTTTTGCTGGATCAAGTACAACACTTGTGGCTGATTTTGTAACCGTTATTTTACATTTTGCTGTTTTTGCTACTCCTTGATCATCATATTGTGTTGCAATTACAGTTACTGTACCTACTTTTAATGCCTTTACTACACCATCTTCAATGGAAATAATCGTTTGCTTTTCTGGATCGGTAGACCATGTAATCGGTGAAGAATTATCAATAGCATATAATTTAAACTCTGCTCCCATGACTAAAGTAATATCGGATGCATTTAATGTAAAGTTATCAATAACACGAATGTGAATACTCACCGTACCAAGATCTTTGCTTTCCATCGTAATGACTCGATATGTATTTTGTGAAATATCTGTAGTAACTGTTGATTTTAACGCTGTTACCTTTCCTGTTTCTTTATTTAAAGATAAATAAGGTGAAATATTTAACTCTGTATAATAATTTCCATTTGTGGTTTCAAAATAATTCCCAATATCTTCTATCGGGACATTAAAGCCTCCTAAGATATCATAGACATCCCCTACATTCATTGTAATATAAGTATCTTTTCTTAAATTTGGTGCTACATCAATATCAAAATACATTAAATTATTAGAAATCGGTCGTGTCAGCATAACTTCCAAGGTATGCCCTTCATATAGATCTCTTAAAATACCACGCACTCTATAAAACCCTGTTTTTGCCCTAACCGTTACAATCGCTTTTTGTGTAATATCATTGTAAACAGCCTGAACACCTGTAACATAATCGGACGTTATACCATTTAATTCATCATATACAATTTCTCCCATAACACTGGAAGACTGCGGCAAACTATCAAACTTTTCTACAATCCAAACAATATTATTCATAGAATCTACATTAGCAGCGTCAAATTCAATATCAACTGCACCACCACTAACAACATAAGGCTTACTGCTTAATGGATGGAAACGAAATTCTTTATCATCTCCATCTGCAAAACGACCTTGTGGCATAACATAGACTGTAATGGTATCCGTTTGAATCTCCGTTCCTTGTGTAGAGACTGTAATCTGTGCAGAACCTGCACCAATTGCCTTTACTGCACCACCAGATACGGTTACAACGCTTTCATTACTAGATTCAAAATTTTGCTTTGGACCTAATTTACCAAGTGTACATTTTAATTGATAAACAGAAGTATCTAATCCAAGTGCAGAACCAGAAGATACTGCCATAATCAGCTTATTATCTGTAGAATCAACATAAAGCTGGCGGAAACCCGGAATATCACTTTGGCTTTGATCAATTTTTAATGGAACTGTTACCCATACACTTTGTGTATAATATTTTGTTCCTCCTGCTTCTGCTTTTGCATAACGTACAGTTAAAGTAGTACGTCCCGGGGATATTGCCCGAATCCTAGCATTAATACTTCCTCCTACGGACTGTGTACTTTCAATATCAATAATTCCCGGATCATCTACTTCCCATGTGACTTTATCACTTTCCAAAGAAAATCCAGCAAGTGGAATTGCATAAGAGCTCTGTGTCGCTGTTGACATAGTAATCGCTGTAACCTTTTGCGAACTATCTACATTATCCTTATCGGAAATAAAGAAACCTTCCCCGTCTGCAGCAAAAGACATTCTATAGATACCAGTAATGCCCCCTAAGACACATAAAAAAAACAAAAAAACCCCTACCTTTAATAGGTTTTTACAATTGTACTTTCGTCCCATCTGCAATCTTTCCCTCCTTATAATTTTAAAAACTTTTTTGAACTGCTAGGAAATTGCTTTGTGCTACGTTTCATTTTCTTTCCAGCGTTTCTTATAATATCGACTTATTTTTTACGTTCCTTTAGTTTCTCTTACTTTAAGTATAATAGAAAATTTTGACAATGCCATCATAAAAATGCGGCATCCTTGTAAGATTTTTTTATACCTTTTTATTCATTCCAGTTATGCCATACTTCCTGCACATCATCATCTTCCTCTAAAAAATCAAGAATACGATTAATATTTTTTATATCCTCTTCTGAAGAAAGATCAACATAAGTCTGCGGCAGCATTGCAGGTTCTGCACTTGCCATTACAATGCCTTCTTTTTCCAACTTCTCCCGTACTTCACTAAAGATATTTGGTTCTGTCAAAATAATAAAACTGTCTTCTTCCTCTGTAAAATCTTCTGCCCCTGCATCTAATGCAAGCATCATAAGATCATCTGCATCCATATCGCATTCTTCTTTATCAATGATAATCTGTCCTTTCTCATCAAACATATAAGAAACACAACCCTGTGTACCAATACTGCCATGTCCTTTTGTAAAAGCATTACGAACATTTGCAGCAGTACGATTTTTATTATCTGTTAAAGCCACAACAATAATTGCTGTTCCCCCCGGTCCATAGCCTTCATAAGTAACACTTTCATAATTAACAGAGCTTGCATCTCCAGCTGCTTTTTTAATTCCACGCTCAATTGTATCATTTGGCATATTATTTGCCTTTGCCTTTGCAATAACATCACGAAGTCTGCTATTATTTGCTGGATCTGCACCACCTTCTTTTACTGCTACTGCAATCTCACGTCCAATAATTGTAAAAATTTTTCCTTTTGCTGCATCATTTTTTTCCTTTTTGTGTTTAATATTTGCAAATTTTGAATGTCCTGACATTTTTTTACCTCCAAATAAATTGATTCTTTTCTTCTTTTTTATTGTCTGTTATTTTTATTGTAGCACTTTGTTTTCCTAGTTTCAATATTTAATCTTTCTTTCTCTATTGAAATTTACTTTTTACTACATCATAAAAACAATGATTTGTTAGTTTTAAAATCTTTGTTTCTTGAGCTGCCTTTCCAACTTCAATGCGATCTCCTGTCTGCAATAATAATCCCAACCGTCCATCTAATGTAATAACTGCTTCATCTGCTGCCTCTGCTTTTGTACGTCCTACTTTAAGTTCTACTTGATCAGAAGCATTAATTACCATGCTGCGATTATTTAAAGAATGTGGACAAATTGGCGTAATAATGATTGCTTGTACTTGTGGTGCTACAACAGGACCTCCTGCAGAAAGATTATAACTTGTAGAGCCTGTTGGCGTAGACAAAATAACACCATCACCAATATAAGTATCAAGAAATTGTCCATTAATCGTTAATTCCACGCTAATCATTCTACCGCAAATTCCTCTGCTTATTACAATATCATTCAAAGCTGTTCCAAAATTTTTTTTCTTTCCGCCATCATAATAAAGTAAACCATGCAACATCATACGCCGTTCTAAAATATAATCATCTTTGATTAATTTTTCAAAAGCAGAAAACATTTCTTTTTGTTCAATTTCCGTTAAATAGCCAAGTGTTCCAAGATTTACACCAACCATAGGAATACCCATTTCCCTTAAATCACTTGCTGCCTGAATAAATGTACCATCTCCTCCAAGGATAATGGCACATTCTGTATCATCTGGAATTTCAGAAATATCTGTTCGTTTTATATCAGAAGATACCGCCTGCAAATCAAATGGTAAATCTTTTGTAATTAGACAGCTTTTTCCATTTTTTTCAAAAAAATCCTTAATCTGCTTTGAAATTGCATAATCCTGATCTTTTAATGTATTTGTAATAATGCAAAACTTTTCCACAAAATAATCCTTTCTTTTTTGTAATCCTTAAAATACAATTTTATTGCTTTTGTGATAAGCTATAACAGAGTATGTGCTTTTTCTACAATTTCCACAATAAGTGTCTGCCACTCTTTTGATAATAATTGTTCTTCTTCTTTTGATATATCCTTCTCTATTTTTTGTTTTTTCCTTATATATAAGAGATATTCAATATTTCCTTCTGGTCCTCGAATAGGAGAATAATCAAGTCCTAAAAGCTCAAATCCATTTTGAATGGCAAAATTAGCTATCTGTTCGATAACTTCTATATGTACTGATTTTTCCCGAACAACACCCTTTTTTCCAACCTTTTCTCGACCTGCTTCAAATTGCGGCTTAATTAAACAAACAAGTTCTGCATTCTCTTTTAAAAGTTCTTTTACTGGGATAAGAACTTTTGTTAAAGAAATAAAAGCGACATCAATAGAAGCAAACTCAATTTTATCTGCAATTTGTTCTGGCAGAACATAACGAATATTTGTTCTTTCCATTGAAATGACACGTTCATCTTGCCGTAATTTCCAAGCAAGCTGATTTGTACCAACATCCACAGCATAAACAAGCCTTGCTCCATATTGTAACATACAATCGGTAAATCCTCCTGTAGAAGAACCTACATCCATACAAACAAGACCTGTAATATGAATCTGATATTGCTTCATTGCTTTTTCTAATTTCAGTCCGCCCCGACTTACATATTTTTGCGTGTTTCCCTTTACTATAATTTCTGCTTTCTCATCAAAAGAAGTCCCTGCCTTATCTTCCCTTTGCCCATTCACAAATACAATCCCTGACATAATCAATGCCTTTGCTTTTTCTCTAGAAGGTGCAAGATGCTTCTTTACTAAAAGTACATCTAATCGTTCTTTCATAACTATTTTCTTAATTCCTTTTTTATTCTTACTTCTTATAGTCTTTATTATTTAAAATTGCTTTACTAATACTTTCTGCATCTAATTGATATTGTTTTAAAAGTTCTTCTCTGCTTCCATGTTCAATAAAGGTATCTGGCAATGCAAATACCTGCAATTGTACTAAAAGTTTCTCCTTATGAAGAAAACTTCCTACTGCTCGTCCAAGTCCTCCCGTTGTAATATTTTCTTCCATTGTTACATAATAAGAATGTTCTTTTGCAAGTTCCTTTAAAAGTTTTGTATCTAAAGGTTTTAAAAATCTTACATTAACTAAAGAAACAGAATATCCCTGCTTTTTTAAATTTTCTCTAACCTTTACTGCTGTTTCTACCATAGAACCAATGGCCAGCAATACCAAACCTTTTTCTTTGTATAAAACTTCTGCTTTTCCAAGTTCTAATTCTTTCTGAAAATTAGAAAGTCCTGTATAAGCAGTTCCTCGTGGATAACGAATAGCGATTGGATAATTTTGTTTTATAGCAAAAAGAAACATCTCTTTTAATTCCTGCACATTTTTTGGTGCTATAATGGTAAGACCGGGTACAGTAGATAAAAAGGAATAATCAAAAATTCCCTGATGTGTTGCACCATCTGATCCAACAATTCCTCCTCGATCAATCATAAATGTTACAGGAAGTCTAGGAAGTGCCACATCATGCAAAATCTGATCATATGCTCTTTGTAAAAAGGTAGAATATACAGCAAAAACAGGATGAGCACCACCTGCTGCTAATCCTGCCGCAAAAGTTACTGCATGTTCTTCTGCAATTCCCACATCAAAAAAACGTTCTGGATAAAGCTCTGCAAATTTAGAAAGTCCTGTTCCCTGTGGCATTGCTGCTGTAATTGCTGCAAGATTTTGATCTTCCTTTGCCGCCGTAAGTAAAATTTCTGAAAAAGCCTTTGTATAACTGATTTCTGGTTCTTTTTTTGTTTTTCCTGTCCTTTTATCAAAAGCATTAATTCCATGAAATTTTGATGGATTCTTTTCTGCTGGTGTATATCCTTTTCCCTTTTTTGTTAAAACATGAATAATGACTGCTTTTTCTGCACGCTGTGCTATGGTAAGTGCTGCTATCAACTGTTTTATATTATGTCCATCCACAGGTCCAATATAGGTAATACCCATATCTTCAAAAAAAATGCCGGGAATAAACAGCCGCTTAATAGATTCCTTTGATTTTCTAATTTTTTTAATTAAATTTTCTCCCCCTGTTGGAAGATGTCTTAGTGCATCCTCAATCTCATCTTTCAGCCCTATATACTTACTGCTTGTTCTAATTTTTCCAAGATAATGTGTCATACCACCAACATTACCTGCAATTGACATTTTATTATCATTTAATATAATTACCATATTTGTTTTTAGCGTAGCTGCATTATTTAATGCTTCATATGCTAGTCCACCAGTTAATGCACCATCTCCAATAATAGCACAAACCTTATAATCTTCTTTTTTAATATCCCTTGCTTTTACAAAACCTAAAGCAGCAGAAATCGAAGTAGAAGCATGACCTGTATCAAAAGCATCACAAGTACTTTCATTTCTTTTTGGAAAACCAGAAAGCCCCCCATATTTACGCAATGTAGAAAATTGTTCTTTCCTTCCTGTCAAGATTTTATGTGTATATGCTTGATGGCCTACATCAAAAATTAATTTATCTTTTGGAAAATCCATGGTAATATGGCATGCCATGGTAAGTTCCACCATACCAAGATTGGAAGCAAGATGCCCTCCTGTTTGGCTAATATGATCAACTAAAAACATACGAATTTCTTGTGCCAGTTTTCCATAATCTGCTGGATCTATATTTTTTATATCATTTGCTTTATGAATAGAATTTAAAATCCCTTCCATTGATACCCTTCCTATTTTCTGCGGTCAATTAATGACTGGAACAGCATACATAAAAAAGAATCTTTAAATCCCATTTCTTCCATAATAAGTATTGCCTGTTCTGATAGCTCTTTTACAACAGCCTCTGCCTGTTCTAGTCCTTTTAATGTTACATACGTAGTTTTTTGATTCTTCTCATCACTATGTATTGGTTTCCCAAGTTCCTCCGAAGTACTAGAAATATCTAAAATATCATCTTTAATTTGAAAAGCAAATCCAATCAGTGTTCCTGCCTTCTCAAGTTTTTCCTGCCTCTCTTTATCTGCTCCTGCAAGAATTGCTCCAATTAATAAAGCTGCTTCCAGTAATGCACTCGTTTTTAATTGATAAATAAACTCTATATAAGAAAGAGGGATTTCTTTTCCTGATGCTTCTACATCAACAACTTGTCCACCAAGCATTCCATAAATTCCCGCTTTTTTTGCTAAAATTTTCATAGCCTCTGCCACTTGTTTATATTCTTCTAAAGTTTCACAAAAAGAAAAAGACTTTTGTGCTGTTTCAAAGGCAAAATTTAATAAAGCATCCCCTGTTAAAATTGCTATATCCTCTCCATAGACAATATGTGTTGTTTTCTTACCACGACGGTATTCATCATTATCCATTGCAGGAAGATCATCATGAACAAGAGAATAGGTATGAATCATTTCCAGTGCTGCCATAAAAGGTTCTAAAAGTTCTCTCTTTTTTCCATTGCATAAAAAAAACGACTCCTGCATCATCAGTGGACGCAGGCGTTTTCCTCCTGCTGTCAGGCTGTAATGCATAGCGTCCATAATCTTTTTTTGAAATCCTTCTACTTTTGGAAGATACAATAAAATCATTTGTTCTATTTCCTCTGATTTCTTTTTTAATTGTTCCCCAAATACCTCTTTTGTCATATGGATGCTTCCTCCTCTAATATAATTAATTTCTTTTCCACTTTATCAACGGCTGCATTACAGTATTTTAATAATTTCATTCCTTCCTGATAAAGCTGAAAAGATGCTTCTAAGCCAATTTCTTCATCTTCCAGCTTTGCAAGAATTTCCTGCAACTGTTCCATTGATTTTTCTAATGTTTTTGTTTCCTTTGCCATAAGCTGCCCTCAATTCTTTTTTAAATTTTTTTTGTCACTTTTGTTATCTTTGCCTTGATTTCTCCATCTCGTACTATAATTGTAATTTCATTGCCTTCTTTTGTTTGTTCTATTGTAGATAATGGCTTTTCTTCTACCGTAACATAAGCATACCCATTATGCAATCGTTCTAATGGCATTTTTGCATGAAGTCTTTCAGAAAATAATTCTAAACACTGTCTTCTTTCCTTTATTTTTTCCATCATAAACTTAAAAAGCTGTTCCTTTTTATCATCTAAAGATTGTTTTCTTTCCTGTAATTGATATTGAGGTGATAAACGGGAAAGCTGCAGCGATAAGAGGGAAATGCGGCTTCTTTCTTGTTCTATTTTATCTTCCATTTTTCTATAAAGCCGCAGTTTTTGTTCTTCCAAAGTATAAAAGAAGGAACGAATATCTATATTAGCAAGCTCTGCGGCTGCAGAAGGTGTTGGTGCACGCAAATCTGCCACATAATCACTAAGCATAGTATCTGTTTCATGTCCAACAGCAGAAATAATCGGCGTTTCACAATCAAAAATTGCACGAACAACCTCTTCTTCATTAAAAGCCCAAAGATCTTCTAAAGATCCACCGCCTCTTCCTACAATAATCACATCACAACCTGCATGATCTAATGTTTTAATCCCTTTTACAATGGATTCCTTTGCTCCGTTTCCTTGTACAAGTGCTGGATATAAGATAAGCTGTACATAAGGATTCCTACGATGGGAAATCTGAATCATATCTTGCACCGCTGCTCCCGTTGGTGCTGTTACAATTCCAATTGTGCCACAATACATAGGAATTTGTCTTTTATACATTTCAGAAAAAAGACCTTCCTCTGATAAATCCTGTTTTAATTTTTCCAAACGCTGATAAAGAATCCCAATACCATCAAGAAGAATCTCCTCTGCATAAAGCTGATACTTTCCATCCCGTTCATAAACATTGATCGTTCCTAAAACAATTACATTTTGTCCCTCGGAAAGTTCAAATAAAAGTTTATCCCTATTTCCTGCAAACATAACACATAATAGTTGGCTTTTAGAATCCTTCAATGTAAAATAAATATGTCCAGAAGAATGATATTTGCAATTTGATACTTCTCCTTTTATATAAATATGATTTAATGCATAATCCCTAGTAAATATGCCTTTAATATATTTATTTATCTGGGAAACGCTATACGCTTTCTTCTCTATCACTCAAATTTCATTCCTTCCTATTTTTCTTCTGTTTTTTCTATCTCTTTTGCAAACTTTGCCAATACACCATTAATAAATCCATAGGAGCGTTCCCCACCATATTTTTTCGCAAGTTCTACTGCTTCATTAATTGCAACACCAATTGGAATCCTGTCATCATATTTTATTTCATATACTGCAAGCCGAAGAATTGCAAGATCTACTTTTCCAATTCGGGCAACTCTCCAGCTCTCCGATGCTGCATCAATTTCTTTATCAATATCCTCTGATAAGTTCACAACATGAAGGGCACGCTCCATCAATATCTCTTTTTCTTTCTGATCTGCTTGTAGTTCTTCAAGATAAAGTTCATATTGCTCTGGTAAATCCATGCTACTATAAAAATCCTTTTGAAACACCATGCAAAATACATGCTCCCTGATTGCTCTTCTGTTCATTCTTTTTCCTCCAATGATGCACTTTCTTTCTTTTCTTTTATTCCTGTGAAAGCTCCACACCTATAATTTTAATATTAACACTAGCAACAGGAAGTCCTGTCATATTCTCTACTGCTGCACTTACTCTTTCTTGCACCATCTCGCTTGTCTTTGGAATATTGCATCCATATGCTATCGACAATGTTAAATCTACATAAACAACACTTTCTGATATTGTAATTTTGACTCCTTTTGACAGTTTCTTTTTTCCAAGCTTACCAATCAGTTCACTTGTAATATTTCCTGCCATAGAAACGCCCTCTATTTCTGTAGCTGCGATTCCTGCAATTACTGCAACAACCTGATCTGCAATCTTTACTAACCCTTCTGCTGGTTCTTTTTCTTTTCCCATAATTTCCTCCTACTATAAATTATGTAAATCTTATAATTCTTTTACTATGCATCTTTACTTTCAAAGCTCCAACATATCATATCATATTTTATAAGTAGTGTCAAAAACTACTTTCACTTTTTCACTGCTACTGTTGTAATGACGATATTTTCTACTGCTACTTTTGTTTTTCTTTTTACAATATCCTGAATCTGCACGATTTGCTGTTTTGTCAATCCTTCCGCATCTACTACAACATCAACACTATCACTTGTTACAGTAACAATTGCATTTTCAAATCCTTTTGCACCAAGCAATGTTTCTGTTGCTGTTTCCATTTCACTTACTTCTGTTAAATGAATCAAGCTATTGACAGCATCTTGCTTTTGTGCTTCCTCCATTTTTGCACTATTTACAATTTCCATTAATGTTTCTTCATTTTTGGCACGTGTTTGTTCTCTAGAAAGCTTTGCTGAGGAAAAATAATCACCCTCTAAAGTATTATTAACCAAAACAGCTTCTCCTATACTACTTCCTGCCTGTGCAATTTCTTCTGCTGCTGTTTCTACACTATCTGCTGTTTCCTGTTCTTTTGTTTGTTCTTTTTCTCCATCATTTTGTGCGACCGCCTTCTCTCCATCATCATCTACTCCCAGATCTTCTGCAGAAAGATCTGCATATTGATCTTCCTTTTGTTTCTTTTCTTTTTTCTTCTTCTCTTTTTTCTCATCCGTTTGTTCTGCCTGTGTATTTGTATCTTCTGTCATTGTTTCCACAGAATCATCATCATCTGTCAATAAATAAGCTTGTGCATCTTTTTCCTCCATCCATTTATTTTCTTGTTCTTCTGTGTCTGTTTCCGAAAGCCCTGCTCCGCCTTCTGAAGTAAAATGCAGATAACCTGCTACTGCAATCATAATAGCAAGCCCTGTAATAATAAGCTGATTTCTTCTTGCAAATCCCTTCATAAATAAATCCTCCCTTTGTATCAATTCATTTTCATTACTTTTATCTTATGTGCCTTAATATTAAATAATGCCTGCACAGCCTCCATGATTTCCTTTTTTATTTCACTATTGCCACCACCCTCAGCAAGTACTACCACTCCTTCAATTTCTGGTACAGTTTCCTTAATAATAAATGGCTGTTGTGTTCCATCCGAATTTTCTATCATTACCGTTCCTTCTTCCGACCTTTCCCCCTGTTCTATATTTTTTATATTCGTTCCTTGCTCTGAGCTACTACTACTTTTTTCATATGGTATATCTTTTAATGGCACACTTTCACTTGTAGCTTTTATTGTAATCATCACCTCCACATCTCCTACACCTTCTACTTTTTTCAATAATTCCTTTAGTCTTATCTCTGCATTTTCTATATAGGCATCTGTATCATTTGTATTACTTTCTTGTTTATTTTGAGCTTTTTGTGTACTTGTATAGGTATTTTTAAGGGTTGTTTGAGAAATAGAATCTTTACTACTATTTGTCTTTGTAAATATATCTGGAAATGTCAAAATTAAAAGTACAAGACCAGCAAGCAACATAAGCATTAACCGTGGCAATCCAATATCCCGAATTGTAAGTGTTTTTTTCTTTGCACTTTCCATATTTTCTTTTTTTTCTTGTTTTTCTTTAGACAGTCCTTTTATAAGAGCTACTAACTCCTTACCAAGCTCCTCTGTCCATTTTCCCATATGCATCGCCTCCTGCTAATGCTATCTTAATGGTAATATTTTCTTGATTTATAGAAAAATATTCCGCTAATGCTATCTTTAATTCTTTTTTATCCATTTGCTTATCCGAAAACTTTTTTTCCTTTTCTATACTGTCTTTCTCTTGTTTCTTCCATTTTAATTCTAGTTTCATTTCTTCTATTTGATAATCCTGTGCTAATTTTATTTCTATATCTAATATTTCATATCCAAACTCTTCCAAAAATATGATTGCTTTTTTCTTTACTTCCTCTATTAATTGTTCTGTTATCTTCTCTTGCCCTGCTTGTTGTGCTTTCTGAAGCTTTGCAGAAAAATCATCTGCCTCAACTGCTTGTTCTAAGATATGTTCTATTTTTTCATCAAAAGAAAGGAAAGAAATAGAACGCACCATAAAGAGCACTAATAACAAACTTGTAAATAACCGTACATAAGGTTTATAGGGGCTTTCTTGTAAAATTCCAAGAAGTACAGAAGAAAATAAAAGATAAACAGCAATGGTACGAACTGCCTGATAAATAGATGCCAAAATCATTCTCCCTATTTTTTTAAATACTTGTTGTTGCTAGTGTAATCCCAATCGTTAATAAAAACAATAAAATTCCATAACAAGCGGTATATAATAAAAGTCCTGCTGTATGTGCACAACAAGTCATACAAGATAACAGCCTTGCTTCTGCAATGGTTTCTGTTACTGCACTCGTAAAATGATAAAGAAATGTATAAAATATCATTTTTCCAATTGGATATGCACATAAAAAAATAATGCCAAAAATTCCGGCAAGCCCAATCGCATTCTTTAATAACATACCACTTTTTAAAATTGCTTCCGCAATCCCTGCCACTCCTGTTCCAAGCCCGGGAATCACATTCACTGCTTTTAAAACAACGGATCTTGCTGCGGCATCAGCAAAAGGTGCAAGCATTCCCTCAATTCCCTGAATAGAAAGCAATACAATAAAAATTACTTTAATACTTTGTTTTATTAATCTTTCTAATAAATCTAATAGCCTTGTTAAAAATGGTTTTTCTGTGATATGATGAACCATACCAAATAAAAAATAAATACGGATTGCTGGCAAAATAATATGAAGAATAAAAAGTTCAACTACCGTAATCATAATAAGCATTGTTTCATAAAAAATATAAGAAGTTTTTGCACCAGTGCAAAAAGCAATTGCTAAATAATATGCTGGCAGCAATACTTTCATAAACTGCAAAAGGATATGAAATACATGTTCTGCAAGAGATGCTAAATCAATAAATGTTACAGAAAGTACAGAAAATAATAATAGATATAAAATATAAAATCCCATATCTGCTGCTTGACGATTGATAAAAACCTTTGACAGAGCAGCAAGCATACCAGATGCTATCCCTGTAGCCAGCAAAAAAGAAAGATTGTTTCGCCCCTTTGATACTTCTGCCCGAATACCATCAAGAAAGTGTTGTCCCATTTCACGAAAGGAAAAAGAAATATCTCCACGAAGCAAAGCTTTTACATAGGACTGAAAAGAAAAGGAAGAAGAACCAGAAATAGAATCTAAAACTTCTTGAATTGATGCATATTCTTTTTCTAAATCAAGCATTTGATCTAGCTGTGTCTGGATATTGTCTGTTTCTTCACTTTGTTTCTGTTTCCCTACTGCTGCATTTACTATCTGAAATGGTAAACATAATAATAAAATAATAATAAAAAAAGGAAAGACTGTTTTCATTCTATCCCTGCCCTTACTTTAAAATCTTCCCAATCATATCTAAAAGTGCAAGCAATACAGGGGCACTCATAGAAAGAATTGTAATTCTTCCAAGCATTTCAATTTGTGATGCCAAAGTGCCATAACCTGCATCATTACAAAGGGTACAGGCAAATTCAGAAAGATAGGAAATCCCAATAATCTTCATAAAGATTGTTAGATAACCTTTATTTAAATTCATCATAGCTTCCATTTTATCTAATACTTCTAAAACTGGTGAAAGACCAGAAAGCCCTAAAAAGCCAAGCACAATACTAACAAGAAGTACAATATAAAGTCCATATTCACTTTTTTCACTTTTAAACTGCATGGCTAAAAGAACACCGCAGATCCCAAACAAACACGCTTTGATCATAAAGAAAACAACTCCTGCATTGTCTGAAATAATTCTGAAATATAAGGGATAATCCAAAACAGTACAATTAAAAGTCCAGCAAGGCTTGTTAAAAACGCCTGTTCTTCTCTGCCGGAATGCCGTAATACTTGACTAAGTACAGAAACTAAAATTCCTACTGCTGCAATTTTAAAAATAATTGTTATTGACATTAAAGCATCACCACCACAAGAAATGCTCCTGCTAATAATCCAAGCGTTCTATACAGACGCATTTTCTCACCTGCCTTCTGCACTTCTAAAATCCTATCTTCTTCCAGCCTTGCAAGATATAAATCAATTGTTTTTAATTGCATGTCACGATCTAATCCACCAAATTGCCCACCAAGGGAAGATAGAAGCTGCAAATCACTTGCCGTTAAGGTTGTTTTTTTTAAATGCTTTTCGACTGCATTTTCCCAAATTTCCCGCAGAGAAATTCCGGAACGCTCTATTAGCTGTTTAGAAAGTTCCTCATAAAAATTTGCAAACTCATAACAGTCCCTATTTCCAGAAAGTTTCTCTGCCATATGCTGCATTGCCTCTGGAAACGTTGTCTTGCTATATCCAATATCACTTTTTATTGCTATAAACTGCTGTTTTAGCATCTGCAATTTTTCTAGCCTGTCCTTAACATTACTGCCAAAGTAAAGCCCAATTCCTGTACTAGCTAAAATGACGAAAAAAGCTCCTATCACCCTAAAATACATATTTCTTATCCTTATTCTATTCTTACAAAACTAGGAAGCTTTATATAAAAGCGTTCCTCTATCATCATAGATTTCTTCTATATTTCCAATACTTTCTCTATTATTTAAGATAATATAACGTTCAAACATTTTTTCCTTTACCATTCTGCCAAGCACTGGTTTTAATTTAATATCATCAATACAGCTTCCATGTACTGTTGCAATCAGTTGACATCCACAATTAATTACATATTCAATTGCATCTAAATCCTCTCTTTGTCCAATTTCATCAACAGCAATCACAGAAGGAGACATGGAACGCAGTAACATTAACATACCATCTGCTTTTGGACAACAATCTAAAATATCGGTTCTTATTCCAAGATCATTTTGTGGTACTCCCATATAACATGCTCCAATTTCTGAACGCTCATCAACAACACCTACCGTAACACCACATCTTGATCGATCCCCATTAGAAAGCTGACGAATAATATCTCGCAATAATGTTGTTTTACCACATCTGGGGGGTGAAATAATTAATGTATGACAAACTCTTTCCTGAAAAATTATGTATGGAATTACTTTATCAGCACATCCCTTAATCTGATGCGATAAACGAATATTAATAAAAGAAATATGTTTTATATTTTTTACTCTCTCTGCCTCAAGTACTGTCTGACCTGCAATTCCTACACGATGTCCCCCCTGAATGGTAATAAATCCTTGACGAATCTCATCTTCAAATGCATATAGGGAATAATTACCAATATATTCTAACATTTCTCTTAATTCGTTTTTTCCAATAAAACAAGTCCGATGATTGCTTATGGAAAGCATTCCATTTTCTGTTACAAAATACTCCCGATTTTTATATACTACAAGAAGTGGGCCTTTTACACGCAGCCGAATCTCCTGAAGCTGTTCAAAATCAATCGGGATTTTATTTATCTGCAAATGAGCAATGATATTCCGAAGACGCAAAGGAAATATTTGTAATATTTCTTCTTTCTTTTCCATTCTTTTTTCTCTCCTCTCTATCATACAAGGAAAAAGCTTGCCTTATATTTTTCTTATCTTTTACTTTTTCCTTGTATAATTAAATGTATGTAAAGAATTGAGAATTATGACTTTTAAACTTGATATTTTAAAGAATATTTCAAAGAAAAAATCAGGCTCACTCAAGAACCTGATCTATCATAGAATATAAAATTAAACTCTTTTTAAATATTCGCCTGTTCGTGTATCAATTTGAATAATATCGCCTTCATTTACAAATAATGGAACACCAACGGTAGCACCTGTTTCTACTGTTGCAGGTTTATAAGAAGTCGTTGCCGTATTCCCTGCAAATCCCGGCTCTGTTTGTGTAATTTGAAGTTCTACAAATAATGGTGGCTCAATTGCAAATACTTCACCATTATGAGAAAGCATTGTTACCATTTCATTTTCTTTTACAAATTTCATAGAATCGCCAATCTGAGCACTTGTTAAAGCAAATTGATCATAGGTTTCTGTATCCATGAAATTGTATAAATCACCATCTTTATAAAGATATTGTTTGCTAGATTTTTCAATACGTGCTTGTGGACATTTTTCTGTTGGTCGGAATGTCTTTTCTACAACACCGCCAGATTTAATATTTTTTAACTTTGTGCGGACAAATGCAGCACCTTTTCCCGGCTTTACATGTTGAAATTCAATAATCTGATAAATATTGTTTTCAAATTCAATTGTAACACCATTTCTGAAATCACCTGCTGAAATCATAATAAATCCTCCTTAGAAACTCTATCAATAATTTTATGTATTATATACTAAACCGTCCTTGTTTTCAACTATTTTTTTCCAGAATTAATGCAATTCTTTCTGTATTGCTGCTATTATTTCCTCACAAATTGTATGAATATCTTTCTGATCGGTTGCAATTGTAATATCTGCTGCCGCTTCATACAAAGCACGTCTTTTTTCTTGTAATTTTGCAATATAGGCAATATTCATATTGCCATTTAAGATTGGTCGTTCCTTGCTATCTTTTACACGTTCATAAATAGTTTCTGGTAAAGCAGATAAAAGAACAATTACACCACTTTGTTTCATATAACCAATATTTTCTTCCCGAATTACAATACCGCCACCGCAAGATACAATCAATCCCTGTTTTTTCCTTATATCAAGAAGAAGATTACTTTCTAAATCACGAAAATAACTTTCCCCAAACTTTTCAAAAATCTCTGCTATTGACATTTTCTGTTGTTTTGCAATAAAATGATCCATTTCTACTACATCTGCATTCAATATAGACTGTAAGTGATATGCTATAGTGCTCTTTCCAACTCCCATAAATCCAATTAAAAATATATTTCTCATTAAATTTCTCCCTTTTTTCTATTGTTCTATTGCATGATGTAAAATAGAAAGAACCTGCCTTAATTCCTCTGCTGGAAGCTGTCCCGGTGCAGAAGCCCTTCCCACACTTCCAAATGTAATATCAGAGCCAAAGATTTCTCCTGCAATACGACTAATAACACCATCTCTTGCCATAGACATTGTTACAAGTGGACGATCTGCATACTGTTCCTTCATCTCTATTGTTGCCTCCATAAGTGTTAGGGCATCTTGTTTACAACATGGCATAACAGCAAGCTTTAAGATATCCGCTTCCAATTCCTGCATCTTACAAAGTTTTTTTATCAATTCTTGTTTTGATACTGTCTTTTCAAAATCATGATTAGAACCAATTACTAATACATTTGCTTCATGTGCTGCCAAAATCATTGCCTTCACTGCTTTTTCCGAATAGCCAAGTACCTCAATATCAATAAGATCTACTAATCCTGTTGTTGCTATTTCCTGCAAAAGTTCTACATATTGTTCCTCCGTTAATTCCTTCTCTCCTCCCTCAGCCTTTGTACGAAATGTAAAAAGCATAGGCCTATCTTGTAAAATTTCTTTTAATTCTATTAATATCTCCATAACTTTACCAATAGAAAATACATCCTGATACCAATCTGCACGCCATTCTACCAAATCAGCATACACTCCTGTTAAAAGCCTTGCTCCATTTAAAATTTCATCATGGCTTTTTCCAACCAGAGGAACACAAATCTTTGGAATCCCCTCTCCAATTGTAATATTTCTGATTTTAAAAGTTCGCATAGAAACCATTTCCTCCGTTTTTATTTTTATTATTTTACTTCATTTTTCTCCTAAGTGCAAGTAATTTTCCAATAAATGCCGTAACTAATGTCAGAATCACTAATAAGTATAGACAAAATCGTAAAAAGCGATGAATTGCTGTCAACAATATTCAATCTTTAATCATCAAGTTTCAAAAGCAGTTTTTCTATTTCTATTCTTTCTTTTTCTGTCCATATTCTTTCTTTTTCTTCAATCACACAGTTTCGTTCTGATATTGTAAGAAAACCACTAATTTCAGCACAAACCATCCCTAGAATAAAAAGTACTCCCGGCATTATTTGCATTATTTCATTATAATAACTATTCCATTTAAAGGGATACGCTATTATAAATAATGCAAAAGCACTCATATACCCTAATGTGGATAAAGTATATAGGAAATAAAGTACTCTCTTTTTTTGTTCTTTCCACATTAATTTCATAATTTTTCACCTTCCTAAAAAATAAAGTTGACAGCAACACTTTTTATATGCTCCATTGCATAAAAAAGCCGCTAATTTTTACGTGGTTACGTATTACTACATTCATTATAACACATTGTGGATATATTCACAATACATTTTTACATTTATTTAACTCATAATCATATACTAAGTAATAATTGAAATCATTCTGCTCTTTGAATGGTTATTCTTATAGATTATGATAAGGGGAATCATACAATGATCGATTATAGTCCATTATGGAAAACTATGAATGAAAAAAAAATTACCAAATATATATTGGTTAATTCTGGAATTGATCGCAAAACATTAGATTATTTGCGAAAAAATAAAAATATTACGCTACTTACTGTTGAAAAAATATGTAATATCTTAGACTGTAAACCAAATGACATTGTTCAATTTACAAAACCACCATCTTCGGAATCTGAAAAAGAAAAGAAAAAATAAGTATAATTCCTAACTTTTTCTTTTATTAAAAATAATAGTAGCATAATATGAAATCCTTTGATATAATATAAATAAGGCCTGTTCTCTTTATAGAACAATTGTTCAAGCTTTGTTTGAATTGTACATTTCACAACAAGACAGTACAGTATTTATCATTGCCTACTAAAATAAATATCAGGAGATACTTTTATGCTACAAAGAAAAGGGAATAAAGAAACCGCAAAAATTTTAATTGTAGATGATGTTGATAAAAACCGTTTTATCTTACGAGATATTATTCAAGAAATGGGATATCAGCCAATTCTAACAGAAAATGGTGTACAAGCATTAAAAATTGTTAGCAGAATTCGCCCTCAGCTTATTATTTTAGATGTCGCAATGCCAGAAATGGATGGACATGAATTTTGCAAAATTATGAAAGAAAATCCAGAAACAAGAGATATTCCCATTATTTTTATCTCCGCCTTTGATGATCCAGAAGACATTGTAAAAGGATTTAATCTTGGCGGAGAGGATTATATTACAAAACCATTTATTCCAGAAGTAATTAAAGCCAGACTAAAGCTTCACTTAAAGCTTTATGATACTAATATTGAACTTGTAGAAATTAATCGAAGACTTCAAAAATCAATTAGTGAACAACTACATCAATTAGAATTAGAAAAGAAAAATGTTCTTTATGCCTTAACACGTGTAGCAAGAGAAAATGCTTGTTATGACGAAAATCATATGGAACGGCTTTGCCATAATTGTCGTGTACTAGCAGAAGCAATGCAGCTTTCCGTAGAATATAGTTCTTTTATTTCTGATTCCTTTATTGATACAATAGAACTTGCTGCACCGCTTTGTGACTTAGGAAATGTAGCAATTCCAACAGAACTCCTTCAAAAAAAACAAGCCCTCCTTCCAGAGGAACTTGCTGTTATTCGTACCCATACTACAAAAGGTGCTAAAATCCTTCAAGATATTAAGGATACTGGTGATTTTAATGATTTTCTTCAAATGTCAATTGAAATTGCCCATTATCATCATGAAAATTGGGATGGAAGCGGCTACCCATCTGGAAAAAAAGGGGAAGACATTCCATTATCTGCACAAATTGTATCTGTTATCAGTGCTTATTGTGCAATTACAGAAAAACGTACTTATCGAGATTCTTATAAAATGGAAGATGCATTGGAAATGATGAAAGCAGATGCTGGAAAAAAATTTAATCCAACGATTTGTGAAATCTTACGAAAAATTTATCGTCAACTTTGCTAAATAATTTAAAAATAATTATAAATTTTTCTAAAAAGGAGCGATTATGATTGGAATTTTTTATGCAAAGTAAACAAAACCAAAGAAAATTTGAACGCCTTGTTCTCATTATTTACAGCTTTTATAATGTAAGCCTTTGTACTGGTGCTATTCGCAATCAATGGGCTTTCTGGATTCCCCTTTGTATGCTAACAGTCACAATCATTAGTTGGATTGTTTATTTTATAAAATACAAAAATTTTCGAATAAGGGCAAGTTTTACTACCATTATGGTGGAAATTTCTTTCATCCTATATAGCATTCATATGAAGAACCTTCTAGCTATCATACCAACTTTTATGGTTCTTACTATTCTTGTTGCATTTTATGGGCAAAAGGAAAATATATGGATTACATTAATTGGATTACTGCTTGTACTTTTCTATCATGGTATTATTACAGATTCCTTTCTATCCCTTGATAAAGAATCCTTATTTTCCTTACTTCCACAAATTGGAAATATTTTTTTCTTAGAATTTATTATTTATCTATGGCTCAAATACCAAGAGGAAAATAAGGAACAAATCTATAAAATGGTAGAAGCCTTAATAGAAGCAGAACAAAGTAAAGATGACTTTTTATCAAATATCAGCCATGAAATCCGCACACCTGTCAATACAATCTGTGGCATGAGCGAAATGGCACTGAGAGAACAAAGTCCAGATAAAATACGAGAAGAAATTTTTGATATTAGAGATGCTGGACATAATTTAATGGGACTTGTCAGTGATATTTTAGACTTTGCCCAACTTCAGCAGGGAAAAATGAATATTGAAGAAGAAGCTTATAATATTACTTCCACTATCAATGATATTATCAATATGGCAATGGCAAGAAAAGGCGACAAACAAATCGAACTAATTGTAGATTGTGATCCTGATATTCCATGTGATCTTTTTGGTGATGAAAAAAAAATCCGCAGAATTATGATTAATCTTCTTGATAATGCAATTAAATTTACAAATGAAGGCGGCATTCTTATAGAAATCCATGTAAGAAGGGAAATTTATGGTGTAAATCTTTGCATTTCCATTAAAGATACTGGGATTGGAATTAGTGAGGATAGTTTAGAAAAACTATTTGAAAGCTTTAGTCAAGTAGATACTAGAAGAAATCGTCAAAGAGGCGGCGTTGGTTTAGGTCTTGCCATTTCTCGTGAATTAGTACGTAAAATGGGTGGAACAATTACGGTTAGAAGTCGTTTGGGAAAAGGTAGTATTTTCCGCTTTGTAATACCTCAAAAAATATTAAATGAAAAACCAATTGTACAAATAGAAAATAAAGAACGTTTAAATATTGCTGCTTATTTTGATATGGAACAATTTAATATGATTGCTGTTCGAGATGAATATACAAATCTTATTACCCATATGATACAAAAACTTCAAGTAAAATGCCATATATGCCGTAATTTGGCAGAATTAAAGCGTAGAAATCATCTCCTTACATTTACCCATATCTTTATTAGCTTAGAGGAATATAAAGAAGATATGAATTATTTTGATGAATTATCAGAACATAGAAAAGTTATTGTTACAATTGATGCAATCAATGAAAAATATATTCCAAATCCTAATATTATTAAACTTTATAAACCTTTTTATATCCTGCCAGTAGCTTCTATTTTAAATGGAAATAGTGACTCTGAAGGTGGAAAACAACTTGTTCGTTCAGGCAAATTTATAGCACCAGAAGCACACATCCTTGTTGTAGATGATAATCGCATGAATATTCGAGTAATCGAAGGTCTTTTAAAAGAATATCAAATTTCTGTTACTTATGCAACAAGTGGAATAGAATCTTTAGATATGATAGAATCCATGTCTTATGATTTTATCTTTATGGATCATATGATGCCAGAAATGGATGGAATTGAAACAATGCACCATATTAGAGAAAAAGTTGGAAATTATTATCAAACTGTCCCTATTATTGCATTAACTGCAAATGCTGCTCCGGGCAATCGGGAAATGTTTTTAGAGGAAGGCTTTAATGATTTTTTAGCAAAACCAGTAGAAGTTTCTATATTAGAACGTGTTTTAAAACGAAATCTTCCAGAAGATAAAATACTTTACCAAACAAAAAAAGAAGAAAATACTTCTATCAAAACCTCAATAGAAAAAAATCAACAAATATCACAACAAGAACTGGAAAAAACACAGCAAGAAGAACTTTCTATTGCTGATCTTGATATTAAAAAAGGCTTACTCTATTGTGGTAGTAAAAAAGCATATCTTGATATCCTAGAAGAATGTTGTTTAGAATCATTTGAACTTTCTGATTTATTAGAAACTCTTTATCAAAAACAAGACTGGAAAAATTATACCATCAAAATACATGCCCTGAAATCTACATTGCTAAGTATTGGTGCTACTGCTCTTTCTGAAAAAGCAAAAGCATTAGAACAGGCAGGGAAAAAAGAAACACTAGATTATATTTTGCAAAATCACCATGATATGTTGATAGAATATTATCGTTTTATAAAAACATTATCTGAGCATCCTCTCATTCAGCCGAGGCTGTCAGAAACTATACAAAATCAAATTAAGCTTTTAGGAGAAGAACAGAAAGTACAAATTAAGTCACAACAGGCATCCCCAGATTTAAAAGAACTTTCTGAAGAATTATTTGATAAGTTTTTAGCAGAATTAGAAAATGCTATGTATTCCTTAGATGGTGACGAAATGCTTTGTATCTTATCAGAAATGCAAAAATATCAATACTGTCAAACTCCATTAGAAGAAAAACTATCTCCTATCAAGAAAAAAGTAGAAATGTCTGATTATATGTCAGCTATTGATACCATCTCCCATATTCGAGACAACTTAAAAGAAAAAAAGAATGAGGTATAAAAAATGATAGAAAAATTATATAAAACAATATATCATATGATCTATACAAGAGAATATGAACTTCAAGAACGAATTTTCAGAGTCATTATCTTAATAGGTTGTTCTCTTGCTAGTATAGGAATTATTGAATGCATTATTCTTATGGATATTAATACCATTACAATTCCTTTATTTATCTTACTATTTGTTATGATTATCTGTCTTCTTGCTACCTTTAAATATCGAAAAATTAATCTTGTCGCCATGATTGTAGGTTTTTTTATTATTCTTTTCATTTTTCCTTCCATGTTTTTTCTAAGTGGAGGGCTTGATGGTGGTGCTGTCATTTGGTTTGTACTTGGGCTATTTTACATTTTTCTAATGTTTTCTGGTAAAAAATTACTCTTTTTTTTAATTCTATCCTTACTTGTAGATATCCTTACTTATGGCATAGGATATTATTATCCAGAAGTGATCATACCTATGAATAGCAAAGCTATTGCTTATCTTGATTCCCTTTTCGCTGTTATTATTGTAGGACTTGCAGGCGGAATTATATTAAAAGTTCAAATGAAAATCTTTTATATTGAACGTTCCATTTCTCAAGCACAGCAGGAACGACTAGAAAATATCAGCAATTCTAAAAATAATTTTTTTGCCAGCATGAGTCATGAAATTCGTACTCCTATTAATACAATTATTGGATTAAATGAAATGATTCTTCGAGAAAGTAAAGAAAAGGAAACAAGAGAATATGCAAGAAATATTCAAAGTGCTAGTAAAATGTTATTAAGCCTTGTAAATGATATTCTCGATCTTTCTCAAATGGAAATAAAACGTATGGAAATTATTCCTATGGAATATAAAACAGTCGATTTATTTCATGAATTAATTGATATGATTCAAATAAGATTAAAAGAAAAAAATTTGGAATTTTTTGTAGATATTGATGAATCTATGCCATCTGTTCTCTTTGGAGATGTCAAACGAATTAATCAAGTTATTTTAAATATTCTTACAAATGCAGCAAAATATACAGAAAACGGTTCTGTCACTTTTACTGCTCATACAGAAGAACTCTCTCAAAAAGAAGAAATTCTTTTAAAAGTTTCTGTTCAAGATACTGGTATCGGAATCCGCAAAGAGGATTTAGATCATATTTATGATTTTTTTCATAGAATTGATGCCAAAAAAAATAGAAAAATTGAAGGAAGTGGACTTGGCCTTTCCATTACAAAGCAATTAGTTGATATGATGAATGGCAAAATTACAATTGATAGTATCTATACAAAAGGTTCTACTTTTACCATTGTGCTACCACAAAAAGTAATTGATAAAACTCCAATTGGCTCTGTACAATTTGTTTCCTTTGATAATGGGGAATTTTCCGAATATCAACAAAGCTTTGAAGCACCGGAAGCTCGTATTCTTATTGTTGATGATAATCATATGAATTCTATTGTAGAAAGCAAACTATTAGCAGCTACAAAAGTTCAAATAGATATTGCAAAAAGTGGTGAAGAATGTCTTTCTATGACAAAACGGAAATATTATCATGTTATCTTAATGGATTATATGATGCCAGAAATGGATGGACTTCAAACTTTAAAACAACTTCGAAAACAAGAGAATGGCCTTTGTCGTGATTGTGCTGTTATTGTATTATCTGCCAATTCTGCTACAGAAGCTTTACAAACATATCTTCAAGATGGTTTTGATGGTTACTTAGAAAAACCTATTCAGGGAAAAGAATTAGAAGCGGAAATTTTAAAATTTCTTCCAGAGGATATTATTGAATATCGCTTAGAACAAGAAAAACTAGAGCAAAAAACATTTATTCAACAAATTTCCCATAAAAGAAAAAAAATTTATATTACTACAGACTGTGTGAGCGATTTGCCTGACAGCCTAATTGAAAAATATGATATTGGTTTAATGTACTTATATATTAAAACAGAAAGTGGACGATTTGCTGATACTTTAGAAATTTCCTCCGATAATTTAACCCAATATATAACAGAAACAAGCAGTGCTGCCGTTACGGATGTTGTTTCTGTTGTAGAATATGAAAATTTTTTTGCAGATGCATTATCACAGGCAGAACAAGTCATTCATATCTCTATGGCAAGCTATGTAGGAGGAAGTTATAAAATTGCAGTAACGGCAGCACAAGGATTTGATCATGTCCATGTGATTGATTCTTCACAAATATCTTGTGGACAAGGTCTTGTCGTTTTATATGCTGCAAGACTTGCACTAGAAGGTCTTTCTGCTGATATTATCTGTAAACAAGTAGAAAAAATGAAGAAACGAGTGGAAACAAGATTTCTTATGCCATCTATCCATATCTTCTATCAACATGGCTTTACAAATAAAACAAATGCAAAAATTTGTGAACTATTTCAATTTCATCCTGTACTAAAAATGGGTCAAAGTAAACTTAATCTTGTTGGAGTACGAGGTGGAAAAATGGATGGAGCATGGAAACGATTTATTCATTGGCATTTACTGCGGAAAAAACGTATTAATACAGATATTATCTTTATTTCTCATGTAGGATGCACAATAGAACAACAGACTTTAATTCAAAGGGAAATTTTAAAACATATTCCTTTTAAAAAAATAATCATTCAAAGGGCATCGGTTACAACAGCCTGTAATTCTGGCATTGGTACTTTTGGATTTGCTTATTATGTGAATATAAAAGAGAAAATTTTGACTTAATCAGAACCACCCGTCAAACGGGTGGTTTATTCTATGATTAAAAAATATCTCGAAATTTTTTGAAAATACTTGCCTTTTTCATAATATATTTATAACAAAGTTTTTAGAACCATATTAAAATCGCAAAATATTTTGAAATGTTTTTCTGTAATTTTTTTGATAAAAAGGCTTTCGGAAAAACTTCAAAGGCCTTGATAATTTAAAACAAATCATTCCAAAATCAATCTTTTTTAACTTTGTAAAATTAAGGTCAAGTTTTTTCTTATTAATCTTTCAATTACACAAACTATTCCCTATTTTTTTCTCAAACATCTTAAAATATCCTTGTGCTTTTTTTAAAGAAACATTTAATTCTCTTTGTAACCGTTCCAAAATATCACCTTCGGAAAAACCAAACTCACATCCCATTACAACAATTTCCTCTGTTCTTTCTTCTATTTTTCCTTCTTCTCTAGTTTCTTCAAATACAGTACACATATCAGCATTTTCCTTCTTTTCGAATGCATTATAATCAATCTTACAATTTGTCGCACTTGCTATTGTCATAATCATTGATTTATCTGTCTTATGTTCTTTTGCATATTCTATGGCTTTGTTCCTTGCTTCCTTCCATGGAATCTCTTTATTTAAGATAATTTCCAATAAATTAAATAAATCTACATTTTTGATATTATGAAATGTCAACCTATTTTTTCTTTCTTCTACCAGTAACATTTTATAACCATTTACAAATGGTTTCATTTCTTCTGGAATAGATAACATCTCATGAAGAGAAGTTGCACCATCCCAAGGTTTTTCTTCATAATAAATAACTATAATAATTACTGGCACAAGCTTATCTGTTTTCTTCATTCTTGGTAAAGATTCATCCTCATCGATACTATTGGTTGTTTTATAATTTCTAGCATTATTATCATACTGCTTCTTATAAGTACTATAATCATACTTCATAATTCGCATTAGCATAGCATAATGAATATGTTCTTGTGCTTCTTTTTTAAGCATCACAAATTCTATTTGATGTACAAAAGATTGTTTCCTTATTTTTATAATATCTCTGGATGCTTGCATATCTTCTGCATATTCCTTATGTTCTATAGCAATCCAATAAAAATTTAAACAATGCCACAAGAACGAAACCAACCACTA
>CAJTJZ010000027.1 GCA_910576895.1 uncultured Lachnospiraceae bacterium
GTTAAGACACCGCCCTTTCACGGCGATAACAGGGGTTCAAATCCCCTTGGAGTCATCATATGGACCTTTAGCTCAGTTGGTTAGAGCAATCGGCTCATAACCGATCGGTCCTGGGTTCGAGTCCCCGAAGGTCCATTTTGCCGACATGGCTCAATTGGCAGAGCAGCTGATTTGTAATCAGCAGGTTGAGGGTTCGAGTCCCCCTGTCGGCTTTATGGGTGGATTCCCGAGTGGCCAAAGGGGACAGACTGTAAATCTGCTGGCACCGCCTTCGAAGGTTCGAATCCTTCTCCACCCATTTTATTTGATAAGAATAAATATCAAATAATTGTATATAATTAAATATTATCGTATCGCGGGGTGGAGCAGTCTGGAAGCTCGTTGGGCTCATAACCCAAAGGTCATCGGTTCAAATCCGGTCCCCGCAATTTAGAAAGTCTTAATTTTATTTATTAGGACTTTTTTTATTTCTTATATTTATTAAATACAAAAAAATTAACTTTGATAGGCTGTAAAAGTAGTTAAAAATTTTGTAATATTTTCTGTAATAAATTCTGTAATTTCTGCAAGAAAATTCATGAAAAAATTAGAATTAATTAATACTTTATGACAAAAACTTATTTGTTAGAATCAGAGAAATATCTTGATTTTTAGCTTAATTTCTGTGAAATATGTATGATCTTTGTTTAATTATTTATTTGACATAATTATGACATAACTTTTCTCTAATATGTTACAAGAATATTACAAAACATTAAGTTGATATTAAAAATTATTGCCTATTGTTTGTAATAATTCAAAAAAAATAAAGAAAGATATTAGAAGATTTTATATTATCTAATATCAAAAAGAAATTTGTAAATTTATTTACAGAATTTCAAAAGAAAGGTAGGAATTATGAATAGTAAGCAGATTATGTTACTTACGGCAAAAAATTTTGAAAAGAGAGAACAAAGGAAAGAATGGAAAAAGGGAAGAAAAATAACAACATATCTTATGGTACTTATGATTTCCCTTTTATTTTCTTGTATGTCCGTAGATGGATCTGTGGCTTGTGATGCAAAAGAAAAAACAAAAGTGACAAAAGAAGTCAAGGATTCTAAAAAGAATAGTAGAAAAAAGAAAGCAGGAAGTAAAAAAGCATCCAAGAAAAAAAATGCAAGAAGAAAAGGATCAAGTAAGAAAAGTTCAAAAAAGAAATCAAATAAAAAGAAAAATACAAGAAAAAAGAGAGCAAATAAAAAAGGATCAAAGAAAAAATCAAATAATAAGAAAAACTCTAGAAAGAAAAAATCTTTTAGGGAAAGATATACAGTTTATGGAACACCAGAAAAAAATTCATTTAAGTCTTATATGTCTTATCGGGCAGTTAGTAGTTCTTCAGCACAGGGAAAATTACAGGCAAAAGCAAAGACAGATAGTAAGACAGGAATCCGTAAAGTTGATGGAAGATATTGTGTAGCACTTGGTTCTTATTATTGTAGTAAGATAGGAACAAAGATTGATCTTGTTATGGAAAATGGAAGTATTGTTAAATGTATCCTTGCGGATCAAAAAGCAAATCGTGATACAGATGCAAAAAATCAAAAAACATCAGATGGTAGTATTGCAGAATTTTTAGTTGATATGGACGAGTTACCATCTAAAGTAAAAACTATGGGAAATGTTTCTTATGCATCAAAGGAATTAAAAGGGGAAATTTCTAAAGTTCGAGTATATGAATAAAAAAATTATACTTGCAATTTTATTCTCAATGTAGTATAATCTATATCGTTCGGTAGTCATTAGACTTCTGGATATTGTCATATACGACATATGCCCAGATAGCTCAGTCGGTAGAGCAAGGGACTGAAAATCCCTGTGTCGCTGGTTCGATTCCTGCTCTGGGCATAAAGCCGGTAAATGTTTTTATAGCATTTATCGGCTTTTCTTTATTTATAATAATAGATTTGCTGGCAAGACCTACAATTTATTGTTAGAAACAATAGACTGCAAAAGTTTACAATATGTTTTTTATTATTAAATGATTTTGATTTTTGTGAAAGGTAGGAAAATATTATGGGAGATATTTTGAAAGAAGGATTAAAAAAATTTCAGGCATGGGTGGAGGAGAGTAAGCAAATTGTATTTTTTGGAGGAGCAGGAGTATCAACGGAAAGTGGTATTCCAGATTTTCGGAGTGTTGATGGACTTTATAATCAACAATATGATTATCCACCAGAAACAATTTTAAGCCATAGTTTTTTTGTTAGAAATACAGAAGAATTTTATCGTTTTTATAGAAATAAAATGTTATGTTTAGATGCACAACCAAATGTTACACATAAAGTTTTGGCAAAATGGGAACAAGAAGGAAAATTAAGTGCAGTTGTTACACAAAATATTGATGGTTTGCATCAAAAAGCAGGAAGTAAAAAGGTTTGGGAGTTACATGGTACTGTGCATAAAAATTACTGTCAAAAATGCAGAAAATTATTTTCAGCAGAATATATGCTCCATTCTACTGGCATTCCAAGATGTGATGCTGTGGAACAGGGAAAAACTTGTAATGGAATTATTAAACCTGATGTTGTGTTATATGAAGAAGGATTGGATGATTATGTTATGAGCTCTGCTATGAATGCAATTCAAACTGCAGATATGATGATTATTGCAGGAACATCGCTTGCTGTTTATCCAGCAGCAGGGCTTATCCGTTATTATTCAGGAAATAAACTAGTTTTAATTAATAAAACAGCAACAGCATATGATAGCAAAGCAGATCTTGTATTACAATGTGGATTGGGACAGATATTCCAGAATTTTATTTAGTCAATATTATTAAGGAGAAATTATAAAATAAATTATGTATAGTAAATAAGATATATATAATAAATAAGCTATACATAGTAAATAAGCTATGTATAACAAAGGATTGTTAAGGGCATACTGAATCATAACCTGAAATCTGTAATAAAAGATAAAATCACTTACGATTTCCACCGACAGGTACTTTGTATTTGTCAAGGTACGTTTTTTTGGTATTTTATAATAATTAGTAAAAAAAGAGATAGGATTTATAATTTTTTACAGAATTTTTCAGGAAATAAGATGGATATTTTAAAAACATATAGAAATGAGGATTGGGTATGTCAAAAATGCTGTCGCCAGATTTTGATACAAATGTAAATAGAATTAATGAACTTCTGCATATTGATCAAAGCTTTGATTTAATGTACAGGACTATGAATATTGGAGGAAAAAAAGCCTGCTTTTATTTTGTTGGAGGTATGCTAGACAGCGATATGATGGAAAAACTGATGGAGTTTTTTTATTTATTAGAGCCAGAAAAAGAAAAGTTATCAATTAATGAATGGACAAAACACTGTCTTCCATATGGGCAGGTAGAATTTTACCAAAATTTAGAGGACTTTTTAAAAAAGCTATTATCAGGAGTTCCTTGTCTTTTAGTAGATGGATATGATAAGATTATTGGAGTTGATTTTCGTACTTATCCGGGACGTGGTGTAGAAGAACCAACAAAAGATCGTGTTATGCGTGGTTCTAGGGATGGTTTTGTGGAATCGCTTGTTATGAATATTGCCTTAATTAGAAGAAGGATTCGTAGTAGAGAATTAATTAATGAAGCACATACCGTAGGAACAAGTTCAAAAACAGATGTAGTGCTTTGTTATATGAAGGATCGTGTAAATTCACAATTTTTAGAGAGTATACAAAATAGGATAAAAGACATTAAGATAGATGCTTTAACTATGAATCAAGAAAGCCTTGCAGAATGTTTATATAAAGGAAGTTGGTTAAATCCATTTCCAAAGTTTAAATATACGGAAAGACCAGATGCAACAGCAGCAGCAATTCTTGAGGGAAATATTGTAATTATGGTTGATAATTCCCCCTCTGCTATGATATTGCCAAGTTCTATTTTTGATATTATGGAAGAAGCAGATGATTTTTATTTTCCACCATTTACAGGAACATATTTAAAATTTTCTCGCTTTTTAATTAATCTTTTTGCATGGCTTTTAGCACCAACTTTTTTATTGCTTTTAATGTATCCGCAATGGATACCAGAAGGATTATCTTTTATTATGTTAAAAGAACCGCCTCATATTCCTGTGCTTGTGCAGTTTTTAATTTTGGAATTTGCAATTGATGGAATGAAACTGGCATCTTTAAATACACCAAGTATGTTAAGTACACCATTAAGTGTTGTAGCAGGTATTGTACTAGGAGATTTTACTGTAAGTTCTGGATGGTTTAGTTCGGAAATTATGTTATATATGGCATTTATTACAATTGCAAATTATTCTCAGGCTAATTTTGAACTTGGGTATGCTTTGAAGTTTATGAGAATGCTTTGTTTAATTACTACTGGAATTTTTGGTGTTTGGGGATATGTAGGCGGTGTTGTACTTGTTATTTTCTTAGTTTCGTGGAATAAAACAATTTCTGGAAAAAGCTATCTTTATCCATTAATTCCTTGGAATAAACGGCAGTTTTTGCATAGATTTTTAAGAGTGAGTTTGCCAACAAGTGAGAAAGGACAAGATTTTGCAAAATAGATAGAAATATGCATTACTTTATACTAAGCGGTCAGGTTTTTCGACCGCCAGTATAACATAATATTTTCTCTGTATCTTTTATTTTTTTATAATCATAACCTATTATATTCTCTATATTGTTTATTTCTTTTAGTAATGATAACATATAATAAAACATTTATTATAAAATTTTCTTGACAATTAAGTAGTTTTTTAACAGCTAGGAAGTAGAAAATTCATTCCTATGGTCTTGATTGACAGGAAAATATGTTCATGATATTATGTTTGTAAATAGGATAATTTATCAAAAATTATTTTTTATGTTATAAAAATAAAGATAACAATCTTAAGAAAGAGGAAAACAGTATGGCAGATAGAATACTAGTAATTGATGATGATGAAATGAATTTAAAAATAGCAGAATACATTCTGAAAAAAAAATATGAAGTAATTCTTATGTCATCAGGGAAGAAGGCATTAGAATTTTTAACAACGGATGTTCCTGATATGATTTTGTTGGATTTACATATGCCAGAACTTGATGGGCTTTCTGTGTTAAAAGAAATTCAAAAAATGGATTATATGCAAGAGATTCCTATTGTTTTTTTAACAGCAGATAGTGAAAGAGAAACAGAAATTAAAATTTTTAAAGCAGGTGCTATGGATTATATTCAAAAACCATTTCTTGCAGAAGTGGTACTTCAAAGAATTGGCCGTCTTTTAGAATTATATCATTTACAAAAATTTTTACAACAAGAAGTAGATAGAAAAACACAAGAACTTAATGAAAGCAATCGTAGAATAAAAAGGCTTTCTACACAAGTAATGATGTCTTTAGCAAGTGCGATTGATGCAAAAGATGCATATACAAAAGGACATTCTGTGCGTGTAGCAGAATATTCCTGTGAACTGGCAAGGCGTATGGGAAAAAATTCACAAGAAATTGAGGATATTTATTATATTGGATTACTTCATGATATTGGAAAAATTGGCATTCCTACGGCAATTATTAATAAACCGGGAAAATTAACAGAAGAAGAATATGCTGTTATTAAATCACATCCTACGATTGGGGCAGAAATTTTAGGAAATATTTCAGAACTTCCAGACATTTCTATTGGTGCTCATTGGCATCATGAACGTTATGATGGACAAGGATATCCTGATGGACTTATAGGACTTCAGATACCAGAAATTGCTAGAATTATTGGGACAGCAGATGCTTATGATGCTATGTCTTCAAGAAGAAGTTATCGAGATGTTCTTCCGCAAAATGTAGTTAGAGATGAAATAGCAAAGGGAAAAGGAACACAATTTGATCCTGTAATTGCAAAACATATGTTAGCAATGATAGATGAAGATAAAGAATATAAATTAAGAGAACAATAATATATAAAAAGCAATCATAGAACAAAGCAATAAGTAAAAAAATAAAAGAGGAATAGAAAAGAATCAAAAAATGCAAAAGGGGAATGTAATGGATGATATCAAAAAAATACAAGAACGGACAGGCACACATCTTTTAATGGCAGGAATTATTAGTGCCTTTAGTATATTATTAATTTTTATTACATTAGTTATGTCATGGGAACTATGGACAATTCCATTGATTTTTATTGGTATTTTTATGATATGGTTTCTTCATATTGGTAAGTTTGTTTCAGATAAGTTTTATGAATATATAAGTATTTTTTTTATTGTAGTGGAATTTTTTTATTATGGCATACATTCAGAATGTCTTTTTGATATTCCATTTATCATTGTTATTTTATTTTTTTTATTGACATTGCTAGATAGAAAAGGTTTTTTATATTTAATTTTTGCTATGTATTTTCTTATGATTTTATATCATTTCTTTTTTCTTCATACGATTCATTTTAACATGAAGATACAAGAATTTATGCGGTTTTCTTTTGGATTATTTGGAACATTTGCCACAGCAATACTTTCCAGTATTATGATTAGTAGAAGCAAGCAAGAAAGAAAAGAAATGCGTGAAATGGCAGAGCAACTTAAAGAAGCAAAACAGAAAAATGCAGATTTTCTTTCTAATGTAAGCCATGAATTACGTACACCAATTAATATGGTTACAGGAATTAGTGAAGTAGCACTTGGAAAAGAGCTTCCACCACAAATATGGGAAAGTATACAATCCATACAATTAGCAGGAAAGCGTCTTGCTAGGCAAATTAATGATATTTTAGATTATACAGAACTTGTTGGAAATACTTTAGTTGTAACAGAGGAAAATTATATACCAAGTTCTATTGTGAATGATATGCTTGCTATGTCAATGATGCAAAATTTAGATTGCGATTTAGAAATAGTATTTGATTTAGATCCAAAAATTCCATCCGTTTTAATTGGAGATGCAGAAAAAATTTCTCGTGTGCTTCGCATTTTAATACAAAATGCAATCAAATTTACAGAGGAAGGTGGCATTTATGTTTATATTGGATTTCGTGAGGAAAGTTATGGAATCAATTTAGATATTACAATTAAGGATACTGGCATTGGTATGACCGATTCTCAACTTTCTAAGATTTATGATGATTTTTATCAGGCAGATAGTAGAAAAAGTCGTTATGTAGGAGGATTAGGACTTGGTATACCAATTGCACGTGGACTGCTTTATGCCATGAATGGATTTATTCACTATGAAAGCATAGAAAATAAAGGAACACAAGTACATATTTCTATTCCTCAAAAAGTAGCGGATGATACACCGGGATTTATGATTTCTAATCCAAAGCAGTTTTGTGTGATTTGTTATTTTAAACAAGAGCGATATCATCGCAGTGAAGTAAGACAATATTATGATGATATGATATTGCATATGACAGAAGGGCTTGATATAGAAGCATATCGTGCTTATCATTTTGAAGATTTGGAAATTTTGATAAATAAGTATAAAGTTACGCATTTATTTCTTACACAAGAGGAATATCAAGAAAACGTTTCCTATTATGAGGAATTGGCAAGAAATCTTTGTATTGTCTTAATTGCAAAAAGAGAATTTTCACTTTCAAAAGAGAGCAGATTAATTCTTCTTTATAAGCCATTTTTTGCACTTCCAATTGTAAATCTTTTTAATCATGTTACACATGGCAGGGATTTGGGAGAAAGTGTATTAGAAGATCGTCTTTTTTCCTGTAAGGGGGTGAAAGCATTAATTATTGATGATGAGGAAATGAATCTTGTTGTTGCAAGAGGTATTTTAAATAGTTATGGAATTTTAGTAGATACCTGTCTTAGTGGTGCAGAAGCAGTGGAACGATGTCTAGTGGTATCTTATGATATTATTTTTTTAGATCATATGATGCCGGGAATGGACGGTGTGGAAACATTAAAACATATTCGTGCCTTAAAAGACGGTGTTTATGAAACTTTGCCAATTATTGCATTAACAGCAAATGCAATCAGTGGAGCAAGGGAAATGTTTAAAGGAGAGGGTTTTACAGAGTTTGTTCCAAAACCGATTGAGCGTCCTGTTTTAGAACGAGTTTTACGTCATGTTCTGCCAGAACAAAGTATTCAGTTTTCTATAGAAAAAGAACAGAAATCACAGGAAAGTAATGGCATTATGACAGCACAGAAAGAAGTAAGACAGGAAGAAATAAAACAGAAAAAACAAGAAAACATAGGCCAAAAAGAAACAAAACAAAAGAAAATAAAACAAGAAGAAGTAACACAAGAATTAAAATCGTTAGGTTCTCCTTTTGAATATTTAGAGCAAATAGGAATTGATACAGAAATAGGGCTTGATTATTGTAGTCGATCGGAAGATTTTTATTTAGAAATGCTTCAAATGTATTATATGCAAAGTATGGAAAAAAGAAAAGAAATTGTTTCTTTCTTTGAACAAAAAGATTGGGAAAATTATGCAATTAAAGTTCATGCCTTAAAAAGCACTTCTTTAACTATTGGAGCAAAAGAACTTTCTGAAAAAGCAAAAGCTTTGGAGCTTGCAGGCAAGAGTGGGGATATTGTATATATAGAAAAAAATCATAAAGAAATGCTCCAATGTTATGATTCTATCTGTAATGGAATTGCAGGAAGTACGCATCTTGAGTAAAGAGGAGGAAATTTACCATGCTGAAAAAATATTTTGAGCCAATTATGGATCATACGGTAGATTTGCAGGAGCGAATGTTTCGACTAATTGCAGGAATTGGTGTTATGGCACTTATTTTAATGTTGATTTGTAAGTTGTTTACTGGAGAAAATTTTATAAATTTATTAATGTTAACTGTTTGTATTACTTGTATTGTTATTGTTGGAGTGATTAGTATAAAAAAGAAAAAAGTGAATACAGGTGCTATAATTGTAGCAATTCTTCTTTTGATTCTTTTACCTGTAAATTTTTTTACTGCAGGAGGAATGTATGGAGGAGCACCTTTATGGTTTGTATTTGTTTTTGTATATATTAGTCTTATCCTTTATCGACTGCAACGGCTTATATGTTTGTTAAGTTGTGCTTTTATTACGATTTTTTGCAATTATATTACCTTTCATTATCCAACTTATGTAACACAGCATACGCTTTCTGTTGCTTATCTTGATTCAACGATGTCAATTATTTTAGTAGGAGCTCTAACTTCTGTTATGATTTTATTTCAGAAGCGGATTTATCAAGAAGAAAATAAGATTTCTATAAGGCAAAAAAAAGAAATTGAGGAATTAAGCAAAGCAGAAAATCATTTTTTTTCCAGTATGAGTCATGAAATCCGCACGCCAATTAATACAATTATTGGCTTAAATGAAATGATATTACGGGAGGATATTTCCGATGAAGTTGCTGAAAATGCAAAAAATATTCAAGGTGCAAGTAAAATGCTTTTGACATTAATTAATGATATTTTGGATTTATCTAAAATAGAATCGGGAAAAATGGATATTGTGAATATTCCCTATGAAACAGGTGCTTTTTTTTCCGATATTATTAATATGATATGGATTAAGGCAAAACAAAAGGGATTAGAATTTCATTTGAATATTGATTCTTCTATTCCAAGTATGCTTTGTGGTGATGAAGTAAGAATCAAACAAATTTTAATTAATATGTTAAATAATTCTATAAAATATACAAGTGGGGGTTCGGTTACGCTTTCTGTTCGCTGTGAAAAAATGATGTTTAATCGTGTTAGGGTTCATTATTGTGTAAAAGATACAGGGCAGGGGATAAAAAAGGAAGATATTCCTTACCTTTTTAATGCTTTTAAGCGAGTGGATGAAAAGAAAAATCGTCATATTGAAGGAACGGGATTAGGACTTAGTATTGTAAAGCAGTTAGTAGATTTAATGGGTGGAGAAATTAGTGTTAATAGTGTTTATACAAAGGGGTCAACCTTTCTTGTTACATTGGAGCAGGAGGTAATAGCACAAAGAGAGCTTGGAACATTTACATTAGAATCAAGAATAAAAACAGGAAACAAAACAGTTTATAAACAGAGTTTTGAAGCACCAAAGGCACATATTTTAATTGTAGATGATAATGAAATGAATTTAGTTGTAGCAGCAAAGCTTCTGTCTGATACAAAGCTTCAAATTGATACAGCATTAAGTGCAAGCGATTGTTTAAAATTAACACAAAATAAGCATTATGATGGTATTTTAATGGATCATCTTATGCCAGAAATGGATGGAATTGAATGTCTTCATGCTATTCGTACACAATCAGGTGGTATGTGTCAGAAAACACCTATGATTGCATTAACAGCAAATGCAGGCAGTGATAATCAGCTTCTTTATAAAAAGGAGGGTTTTCAGGGTTATTTAGCAAAGCCAGTGAGTGGTGCATTGTTAGAAGCAGCAGTTTTAAATATTCTTCCAAAAGAACTTGTAATATTAAGTGAAAATGTAAAACCATCAGAAATTGGAAAAGATGTTTTAATGTTTGATCAAAGACAGAGAGTGCCGCTTCTTATAACAACAGATAGTGTTTGCGATTTGCCAGCAAACCTTTTGGAAAAACTGGAAATTTCCGTATGTCCTTATTATGTTTGTACAGAGTCAGGAAGATTTTTAGATGGAATTGAACTAGAAACAGATGCACTACTTGCTTATTTATTAAATGGTAATCATTCTGGTGCTTCTGAACCACCAGAAGTAACAGATTATGAAAGTTTTTTTGCACAAAAATTGACACAAGCAAGAAATATACTACATATTACTATGGCAAGAAACGCCAGCAAAGGATATGAATATGCAAAGGAGGCAGCAAAAGCATTTGAAAATGTTACTGTAGTAGAATCAGGACATCTTTCTAGTGGAATGGGGCTTGCTGTTTTATATGCTGCCTCTCTTGCCAGAGAAATGATACCTGTAGAGGACATTATAAAAAGGCTTAGGGAATTTCAAAATAGAATTGAAACATCTTTTATTATGAATAATACACAAATGCTCTATCGTGGAGGAAGAATTTCCAAAACAGTACATACGCTTTGTGATGCTCTTTTAATGCATCCTATGATTACATTACGTAAAAGTAAAATGACAGTTGGTGGTATTTTAATTGGCAATTTTTCTTATGTAAAGAAAAATTATATTCATAGACAACTTAGAAATATAAAAAATATTGATAAAGATATTTTATTTCTTACTTATGCTGGAATGGAGGAGGAAAGTCTTGCAGAAATTCAGGTAATGATAGAGGAAATTTGTCATTTTGAAAAAATTTATGTGCAAAAAGCTTCTTCTTCCATTGCAAGTAATTGTGGACCGGGTTCTTTTGGACTTCTATTTTTAAGAAAAAGATAAAAAGGAAGAAGATAGACTTAAAAAAATAATCAGTGAATAGAAAGGGGAAGCAATAGAATGAAAGGGTTTTTAAAGCTTTTCTGTATTTCTTTGATGATAAGTTTTTTTTATTGTGGATGTGGGCAGAAAAAGACAGAGCATACAATAAGTCAAAAGTTTGATTCGGATTTAGAATATATTATGGATAAGAAAAACATTATCATTGGTGTAACTGATTTTAAACCATTAGATTATTTGGAAAATGCTAAATGGATTGGTTTTGATGCAGATTTTGCAACCTTATTTGCAGAAAACCTTGGTGTTTCTGTAACATTTCTTGAAATTGATTGGGATAAAAAAGTGGAACTTTTAAATGATGGAACGATTGATTGTATTTGGAATGGTATGACATTGTCAAAAGAGGTAAAAAATGCTATGTCTTATTCCATATCTTATCTAAATAATGCACAAATGGTGGTTGTTCCAAAGAAGAATGCAGAGGGATTACAGACAATAGAGGATTGTATGCATTTTCTATTTGCAGTTGAATCTGGTTCAACAGGAGCATTGGAGTTAAAAGAAAGAAATTATCGCTATATACAAGCAGATTCACAAATGGAAGCACTTTCTAATGTAAACTCAGAGAAAGCAGATGCAGCAGTTATTGATGCTATTATGGCAGGTGCATTAATTGGAAGCGGCAAACAGTTTGAAGAACTTCTTTGTATTGATTCTGTAGGAGTGGAAGAATATGTGGTTGGCTTTCGTAAAGACTCTGATGTAACGGAAAAGTTTAATACTTTTTGGAAAGAACAATATGAAAATGGTACTGTAAAAGAAATTGCAGAAAAATATGAAGTGCAAGAAATGTTAATTAAGCCTTGAAAGAAATTTGATATGTTTTTTCCAGAGGATAAAAAAGTGGGAGTTTTTAATAAAAATGATAGATGTTTATTGTATATTTATTATTTACAAATGATTTAACTTTAGCACTCTTGTATTGTTTTTAGAAGAAAGGATAAATACAAGCATTTTTCTTTTGCTTGTTTTGGTATAAGTTATGAAAAGACGAGAAGAACTTCAACATAAACAAGATATTTTAAATGCAATATCAAGTGTATATCATGTAATTATTTCTGCAAATTTAACAAAGAATCGATATCGAATGCTGGAATATCAACCCTTTTTAAGTAAAGAGACTATGAGTATGGGAGTATTTGATGATTTAATTGCTATGGGATTACCCTATATGGAACTAGAGTTTCAAAAGCTATTTTTAGAGTCATTTTCAAGAGAGAATTTGACGAAGAGATTTCTTAGTGGTGAAACAGAAGTTTATAAGGAAATTAAACAAAGATGTATTGATGGTAAAGAACACTGGCTTGGGATTCATGCAATTTGTATTTCAGAAAAAGCAGATGATTTAAGAGAGATTTGTTTTCTTCGGATTATTGATGATAAAAAAGAACAAGAAGAAAAATGGAAACAACAATTAATGACAATGAATCATACCATTCAAGAACAAAAAAATACACTTCAAAAGGCATTGGAGTATGAAAAGTTAGCAAATGAATGTATGAGATTATTTTATCATGTGGAAAATTTAAAATATTCTGTTGATCGTGTTATGGAATTAACAGGCAGATATTTTCAAGTGGGACGTGCCTTTGTTTGTGAAATACATAATGGTAGGGTATTCAATACATTTGAATTTTGTAACTCTTTAGTTCCTTCCAAAAAGAATATGGTACAAGATATTGATATTCATCTTTTTGACTATTGGATGCCTTTATTTTGGAAAGAACAATATATTGCTTGTTCTGATATAGAAACATTGCCAATACAGGCAGATAAATTAAAGAATTTTTTGAAATCATTAGATATTCAGCAGATTATTTTAATTCCTGTTTGCTTTGATGGTGAAATGCGTTTATTTTTAGGATATGATAATCCTAATTTAAAAGAACAAAATTTTTTGCCTATGATGGATACTTTAATTGGAATGGCAATTGTAGGAATTAAGCAAGTGTATACGGAAAGAAAAAGAAATATACTGACTTATAAAGATAGCTTAACGGATTTATGGAATCGTACAAGAATGAATGAAGATATCTATATGAAAAAAGGAGAAAAAGAGGATACCGGGATTCTTTTTCTTGATGTTAATGGATTAAAAACTGTTAATGATAATTGCAGTCATGCAGCAGGCGATGCTCTTTTAAAGTCATTTGCTAATGTTATTCTTTCCTTGTTTCCAGAATGTATATCGGATAAAGAGGATTGGACGCAAAGAGCTTATAGAATTGGCGGAGATGAATTTATTTTATGGTTAAGAAACCTTTCCGAAAAGGAGTTTAAACAAAAAGAAAAGGAATTGCGGGAAAGGTATCTTAAGGCAAAAGATTGTTCTGCATCTATTGGCGGAGTATATAAAGAACAAGCAGATGATATTTTTGCTATGATTAAGGCAGCAGATCACTTAATGTATGAGGATAAGAAGCGATTTTATGGTATTTGCAGAAAGAGCGAAAAATTGTAATGATAATTTTTTGTCAGTAGGAAATTTTAAGGAATTTTCTATTAAATAAAAAAGTATATAAAAACAAGAAAATAGAACTTATGTATATTTTACCAAAAAGCAGAAATACTATAGGTAAATAAAAGAAATGAGGTAAAAACTATGCAGGAAGTTCTTTATGTGATTTACCTGTCGATAGGTTCTATTCTTGTTCTGTTTCTTTTAACAAAGTTAATGGGCTATCGGCAGATGTCACAATTAAGTATGTTTGATTATATTAATGGAATTACAATTGGTTCGATAGCAGCAGAAATGGCGACATCTTTGGAAGAAAATTTTGTGCAGCCGCTTACAGCAATGATTGTATATGGTATTGCAGGTATTTTATTATCGGAAACAGCATCAAAGTCTATTAAGGCAAGAAGATTTATTGTTGGAAAACCTGTTGTACTTCTTAATAGTGGAGAAATTTATGAGAAAAATTTGAAAAAAGCAAAAATGGATATTAATGAATTTATTTCTCAATGTCGTATTAGTGGATATTTTGATATTTCACAGTTGCAGTCAGCAGTACTAGAAGGAAATGGAAAGATTAGTTTTCTTCCAAAGGCAGAACAAAGACCTGTAAATCCAAATGATTTGAATTTACAGCCACAAGCGGAAATGATGGTCGCTAATGTAATTATTGATGGAAAAATTATGGATGAGAATTTAAAAAATGCTGGAAAAGATAGAAATTGGCTAAAGGCACAATTAAAAGGACAAGGGTGTGCAGATGAAAAAGAGGTTTTACTTGGAACTTGTGATATTCAAGGGAATTTTACCGCCTATCAAAAAAATAAAGGAATTGGAGATCATGATATTTTTATGTAGAAAAAAATAGGAAAAATTAATTATATTTGTAAGTTTGTGCTGACAAGAACCATAAAGTGGGTCTTGTCAGATTTGCTTGTAATGACATTATTTTTTACAGATTATAAAACTATTAGAAATTTTGCTAATAATTTATACTTATATTATTTTTAAGGAGTTTGATAAAGAGGCGATTTACAACTAGAAGACTATTTAGAAGTAGTAATATAACATAATCTAGGAGATAACATTTTGACATGTGTATTTTTGGATTTGATATCTAAAGAATAATATTTTTGTTTAAAATGTTATCTTTTTTTGAATTTAATTTGTTAGAGGATTTTTAAATGTTTGATAAATAAATGGAATTTATAAAAAATTTGAAAAAGTCACTTTAAAGTCACTTTGAACTTGTATGTTAATTGATAGATAGCTTGATAGTTTATTATTTTAAGAATTTTGAAATTTAGGAAGGAAAGAGGAATAGTATGGAGATATTAAGGGTAGAGAATCTTGTAAAGACATATGGAAGTGGCGATAATGAGATTCATGCTGTGGATCATATGAGTTTTTCTGTGGAAAAAGGGGAATTTGTAGCAATTATTGGGGCAAGCGGTTCTGGAAAATCTACTTTGCTGCATTTACTGGGAGGAGTAGATCGCCCAACAGCAGGAAAGGTATTTATTGATGGAAATGATATTTATGCTTTAAATAATGATAAACTGGCAATTTTTAGAAGAAGACAGGTGGGACTTATTTATCAGTTTTATAATTTAATTCCAGTATTAAATGTAGTAGAAAATATTACATTGCCTTGTGATTTAGATGGAAAAATGCCAGCGAAACAGGATTTACAGGAGCTTTTAAGAACGCTTGGTTTAGAAAAAAGAGAGAATCATCTGCCAAATGAACTTTCAGGAGGGCAGCAGCAGAGAGTGTCTATTGGCAGGGCATTGATTAATCATCCAGCAGTATTACTTGCAGATGAACCAACAGGAAATTTAGATTCCAAAGCAAGTGAGGAGATTCTTTCTCTGCTTCATATATCCAATCAAAAGTATCATCAAACTGTAATTGTAATTACACATGATATGGAAATTGCAAAGGAAGCAGGTAGAGTGATTACAATTGATGATGGAAAAATTATCGGTGATGATTATAAAGCGTAGAATATTAGAGAAAATCACCCTCTGGTCTTGTTAAAGTTTTGGGGTGATTTTTTTATATGTTAAATATATTACTTTAAATGTATAAGTAATACTAAAATGAATATATCAAAAGGTATAAGGTATGTAAAATCAAAAAGATTGTCCATTTAGATTTTTAAAATGGAAAATTTTAGAAATTTATTTAATTTATTATTGACATCATAGAAATAATTCGACATAATAAATTAAAAGCAAGCAAATAGTTAATATGCTATAACACGATTACTTAGATTATAATGATTTGTTTACCTTTTCTTCATAGCTAAAAGTAAGGTTATAGTCTATTTTCCTTGGCTATAAATTTATTAATATAGGGAGGTAAGAGAATGTATACTGGCGATTGGAAAAATCTATGGGATTTAGAAATTTATTTTTATTTTTTCATGTAAAAAAGGGGAACAGTAACAACAATCTGTTATAAAATGTGATAATTTTAAATTAATTAAGTGAGGGGAGAATAAGTCTATGAAAAAAATATTATTTTTTTGTTTATCGTTTATAATGGTATGGACAGTGCCAAAAACTTTTGTAAAAGCAGATAAAAGGATGCCTGTTAATGGTTTTAAAACAATAGAGGAATATGTAGAATATGATGGGAGAAGTCTTGATAAAATCTTGAAGTATGATTCGTATGAATCACTAGAAGAACTTATAGAATATTTAGTTGAATGTGGGAGAATGCAACAAGAAGAAGAAATTATTAAAGCAGGAGAAAATGTGATTGGTACTTATGTTAGAAAGAAAAAGACCATCACCTTTTCTGGCTCTGGAAAATTAAGCTGGATACCAAAAAAACCGTATGATGATGTAACAAAAATAGTCATTGAGGAAGGAATTACAGAGATAGAAGCTGGTGTTGGTGGTCCACATTTTCATGGTTTGCAAGAATTGATTATACCAAAAAGTGTTAAAAAAATTAGAGAGGGTATATTTGATAAGTCTAATTATAATTTAAAGAAGGTATATAATTATTCTTCTGTTGAATATGATTCCAGACAGTATGAATACTCAGGTTGGCAAAAAAAAGAAGAATACAGAAGCGTTGAAGAAGGGTCACTCTTAGAATATGTTTCTCCTTGGAGATGGATGGTGGATGGAAAAGAAGTTACAAAAATTCCACCCAATTCGGAAGCGACTGCAATGCCAAAAGAATATCATATTACTTATAATTTAAATAGAGGAAAAAAAGGAAAAGGTGAATGGTTCAATAGTTATCGTTATGGGGTAACGAAAGATTTGCCAAAACCAGAAAGAAAAGGGTATTTTTTTGTAGGATGGAAAGCAGATGGTGTAGTTCATCCACAAAAAGTATTTTCTAAAATAGTACCAACACAGCTTTCCGATGTAAAATTAAAAGCAATTTGGCGTAAAATTAAAATAGTAAAAAATAAAAATGGAAAAGGATTTCGGGTACTTGTTTCTCATCAAAGGACTCCACGAGTGACAGTGTATATATCAAAAAAAAGTATAGAAGAACAGTTAAAAGGAGAGTATGAGTTGCAAACATATAGTTTAGGTTTCGCAGAAAGAGGACGGACATCATTCATTAACTCGAATGATGCGTTCACAGAATTTCAAGAAGGTAAAATGCGAGTTTTAAATATTGAAAAATATAATGAGTTCACAGAATTTAAAAAAGGCAAGACATATCATATATGGTTTAAATTTATTGATCCAGGGGATGAACCTGAACAGTATAAAGTGTTTGATATTGACGAGAAACTGGGAACTTTTGAAGTTATTTATATTGACGAAAATGGTTATACCTATACAGATATAGATGATTATTTTTTTTATAAAACAAAAATAACCTTTTAGATAATTTATAAAAATCTTATAAAAGTTTATGGGATTTAGAAATTTATTTTTATGTAAGTAAGAAGGGGAACAGTAACAACAATCTGTGTTGTATTTCCTCAAAAAAATAGTACTATTTTAAACAAAGATTGTTAATGTGATATAAGTAAATGCTGCTATGTTGTTAGCAGCATTTATTTTTACATAAGAAATAAGTAAATAGAAAGAATAGATATTTTTTATAAAAATTTATATTTTAATATTATGAAAAAATTTCTGAAAAGTCATTTTAAAGTCACTTTGGACTTGTATATTAATATTTAAGAATTATAAAATTAAGAAAGGAAAAAGGAGAAGGGATATGAATATATTAAATAAATTAACAATAAAAAGTTTAAAAATGAATAAGAGGCGTACTATAGTAACAATTTTTGGAATTATTCTTTCCACAGCTATGATATGTGCTGCTGGAGCATTAGTAACAAGTGCAAGACAGACCGAAATCGAGTCAGCAAAGAAGGAGGAAGGTGATTATCATAGTTGTTTTTATGGAGTTTTAAAAGAAAATTTGAAATATATTGAAGAAAATAGAAATATAGAAAGTTATTATTCCATGGAAGGTTTGGGATATTCTGTACTGCCAGAGAGTAAAAATGCGTATAAACCCTATTTATATCTTTTAGCGGCTGATGATACTGTGTTTCAGAAAGCAAGTTTAGAGCTTACAGAAGGAAGATTTCCAAAAGATGAAACAGAAGTGGTATTAACAGAAACAATAAGAACAGGTGCAAAAGTAGAGTATCAATTGGGAGATGTTTTATCACTTTCTATATCAAAAAGAGAATCGGATGGTTATGAGCTTGATCAGATGACTCCATATCTAAACCAAGAGGCAGAAGAGGAAAAGGATTTAGAAGAAAAAGGCAAAGAAGGAGCAGAAGAAGAAATAAAATCAGAACAGGAAACGCTTGTAGAGCAATATAAAAAAGAAGTGACAATTGTAGGGTTTATAAAACGACCAAATTATTCTATAGAACCCTATTCAGCACCCGGATATTCTGTAATAACAAGGCAGAATGAAATTGCAAAAAAAGCAGATATTTATATTAGTTTTCATAAGCCGAGAAACACAGTAAAATATACAGAAAATATAGAAGCAACTTTGGAGAAATATCAAGATGTGAAACAGAACTACAATCATTATTTAATTCGTTGGCTTGGTGCTGTTAGCAATGATACGCAGATATTTTTATATACCATAGGAACGATTGTAATAGGAATTATTATGGTAGCAAGTATTTTTGTTATTCGTAATAGTTTTGCGATTTCTATTACAGAAAGAATGAAACAATATGGAATGCTTGCAAGTATTGGAGCAACTTCAAAACAAATCAGAAAAAATGTTTTATTTGAAGGGTTTCTTTTAGGAATTGCAGCAATTCCTTTTGGCGTTTTATCGGGTATTGTTGCTGTCTTTATTTTAATTTCTGTAGTAAATAATATTTTAAAAGATGTTTTTGAGCATCCCATTATTTGTTATGTATCGGTAGTTCCTGTGATTGCCGCTGTTTTTCTTTCGATAGTAACGATTTATTTTTCTGCATTTTCTTCTGCAAGGCAGGCAGCGAAAGTTGCTCCATTACAGGCAATACGTAGCAATCAAGATATTAAAATGAAAGCAAAGCATATAAAATCACCAAAATTTATTAAAAAATGGTTTGGGATTGGAGGCGAGATTGCATATAAAAATTTAAAACGAAATAGAAAAAAATATCGGGCAACCGTAATTTCTATGGTAGTGAGTATTGTATTATTTCTTTCTATGTATTCCTTTATTGAATATAGTTATCGTTATTCTGGTTCTTATTATCAAAGAGTAAGTTATAATCTTATGGTAAGCCTTACAGGAAATAATCTTGATTTTAGAAAAACATATAAACAGCATCAAGAACTTGGAAAATTGGAAGGGATAGAACAATATAGTATTGTAAGACATAATCGCTCTTATCATATAAAAGAGCATTATTTATCAGACTTGGGAAAGGAAATTGCAGAAAAAAATTTTGTTTATGATAGTTCAGAATATGGAACAATAAAACAGAATGGAGAAAATACATTTTCGCCTAGTTTTGTTTCTGTTGGAGAGGCGGAGTATAAAGCTTATTTGAAAAAACTTGGTCTTAAGGATTTGGGAGAAAATGGGGCTGTTTTAATAGAAGTAGGATATCATAGAATAGGATTCGATTCCAATGCAAAAAAGGTTTATGGTAATTTTTATAATTTAAAAGAAGGGGATACTGTTGTGGGAGAAAGTGAAGATGGGGATAAGATTTCTTTACAGATAAAAAAAGTAACGCAGGAACGGCCAATGGGATTAGAAGAAAATAGAGATGATATGGGTTATTTTGTTGTAAGTGATCAATGGATGGATCAAACCAAATATGGAAATTATAATTTGATGTATCTTCGAGCAGAAGATGCAGATACATTAGAAACAAAGCTGGAAGAAGTGCTAAAAAAAGGAGAATATGATTATTATATTGGTAATTTGGAAGAATCTAGGAGACAGCAAAATGCACAAGTGCTTGTAATTGAAATTTTTCTTTATGGATTTATTACGGTAATTACATTAATTGGTGTTACCAATATTTTTAATACCATTACAGGAAATGTAAATTTACGTAGACGGGAACTTGCTATGTTGCGATCGGTTGGAATGACACAAAAGGAATTTCGAGGTATGATAAGGCTAGAAAGTATTTTTTATGGAGCAAAGGCGTTGTTTCTTGGACTTCCGATGGGAACGATATTATCATTTCTTATTTATAAGACATTTAATGATACTATGGAAATGAGTTTTCAAATTCCATGGAAAATATATCTTATTTCTATTATATTTACGATGGCAATTGTTGGCTTGACAATGTATTATTCTTTTAGTAAAATTAAAAATGAAAATATTATGGAAACAATTAGAAAAGAAACGATTTAAGAGTAGGAAGATTTTATGAAGCTTTTTCGAGAAAAAAACAGGCAGCAGGCTTTCTTATGGCTTGCTGCTTGTATTGTTATTTTTATTATAATTATTGTGTTTGCTGACTTTCTGATTTACAAAGATTATAATAAACAAGTAAGTCTTGTCATTGTAGAAATGATTTCCAAAATAAAAGAAGTTTATCCTGATGTGAAAGAGGAAACCTTGATTCATATTTTAAATCAGAAAAGTCAAAAAGGAGAAGTTAATTTATCTGATTTTGGGATTGAAAAAGATACCATGAATGTAATTCAAAGTATGGAATCTTGTTTTTACCATAGTTTATTTTTATTTCTTCTTATTTTCTTTTCTTTTGGAATTTTGGCAGTGATTCTATTTTTTTTATATTTTAAAAGAGAAAATAGAGAAATTGAGGAGATTATAGAATATATAGATGCAATTAATAGAAAAAACTATGATCTTTGCCTTTTGGAAAATGAGGAGGGAGCAATCTCACATCTAAAAAATGAATTATATAAAATTACGGTGATGCTTCGAGAACAGGCTGATCAGAGTAAAAAAGAAAAAGAACAGGTCAAGGAATCTATGGCAGATATTTCACATCAAATTAAAACACCAATCACTTCTGTTCTAGTTATGCTTGATAATTTAAGAGAAAATGAGGAAATGCCATTAGAATTAAGACAAAAATTTTTAACAGAAATCAATCGGCAGCTTCTATGGATTCAGTCTTTGATTATTTCTATGTTGAAATTATCACGTTTAGAGGCAAGTGTTGTGGAATTTAAACGGGAAAAGATTTATTTATATGAATTTTTTCAGGAGATAAGGGAAAATCTTTCCATTATGATAGAGGCAAGACTTGTTACCGTAGTTATTTCAGAAAAAAAAGAGCTTTATTTTTTTGGAGATCGTTATTGGGAACGAGAGGCTATGACAAATTTATTAAAAAATGCCATAGAACATACAATAGAAGGAACAATGGTAGAGATTTCTTTTGAACAGAATTATTTTTATACAAAAATTACAATTAAGGATCAGGGAGAGGGAATGGAAGCAGAGGAACAAAAAAGAATCTTTGAACGTTTTTATCGTGGAGAACGTACAAAAAATGGGGTTGGAATTGGACTTTCCCTAGCAAAAAAAATTATTGAAAGTGATTGTGGTAGAGTGCGTGTAAACTCTAAAAAAGGGAAAGGAACAGTGTTTGAAATTGTCTATTCTAATCGATGACAGTTCTTTTGCTTGCCACTATAGATAAAGTATGCTATACTAAGAAACTGTTTCTAAGCGATACCAAATTACTATTTATGAAAGGAGTTTTATATTATGTCTGGAAGTACGATTACGATTCTGATTGCTTTTGCTTGTTATTTATGCTTAATGATTGCAATTGGAATTATTTCTATGAAAAAAACAAAAAGTACAGAGGATTATTTTCTTGGTGGAAGGGGATTAAATAGCTGGGTGGCTGCCTTGTCTGCACAAGCATCCGATATGAGTGGATGGCTGCTTATGGGACTTCCGGGTTCAATTTATGCGGCTGGTACTGGAAAAGCATGGATTGCGATTGGATTATTTATTGGAACGGTTTTAAATTGGTTATTGATTTCAAAACGGCTTCGGCGTTATACAATTATTGCAAATAATTCCTTAACACTGCCAGAATTTTTCCAAAATCGTTACCATGATAAGAAGAAAATTCTTCTTGGTATTTCTTCTGCTGTAATTGTAGTATTCTTTTTAGTATATACTGCTTCTGCACTTGCTTCTGGTGGTAAATTATTTCATACTGTATTTAATGTTGATTATCATATAGCATTACTGATTGGTGCTGCTGTTATTTTAACTTATACATTTCTTGGTGGTTTTCTTGCTGTATGTACTACAGACTTTATCCAAGGAACGCTTATGTTAGTTGGGCTTTTAGTTGTACCAATTATAGCATATGCTCTTGTTAGTGGCGATTTTATGGGAGCATTGACAGCAAGTGGCATCTCTGATACAAACAGTTATATGAGTTTATTTTATGTCAATGGAGAACCTTATACATTTACACAGATTATTTCTGATTTGGCATGGGGCTTTGGTTATTGTGGTATGCCACATATTTTAGTACGTTTTATGGCTGTAAAAAGTGAAAAGGAATTAAAAAAATCAAGTGTCATTGCTATTATTTGGGTTGCTATCTCTCTTTTTGCTGCTTGTGCTATTGGTGTTATTGGGCGTGCTTATTTAAATGCTACTTTATCTGATTCTGCAACAGAAACTGTTTTTATTGCTATGATTAAACAAATTTTCTCGAATGGATTTGTACTTGTATTTATTGGTGGTATTTTCCTTTGTGGCATTCTTGCCGCTGTTATGTCTACGGCTGATTCTCAACTTCTTGTTTGTGCATCTTCGGTATCTAAGGATATTTATAAAAATATTTTAGATCCAAAGGCAGATGATAAAAAAGTGCTTACAATTAGCCGTATTACAGTCATTGTTATTTCGATTCTTGCCTTTTTAATTGCATGGGATCCTAATAGCAGTATTATGGATCTTGTTTCTGATGCATGGGCTGGGCTTGGTTCTGCTTTTGGACCTTTGGTAGTATGTTCCCTTTTCTGGAAACGTACAAATTTACCGGGTGCGGTTGCTGGTATCCTCTCTGGCGGTCTTTTTGTAATTATTTGGGACTATCTTCCAATTATCAAAGGACAAACATGTTATGCCTTTACTGGAGTTTATTCTCTTTTACTTGGATTCTTTGTAAGTTTATTATGTATTGTTATTGTAAGTTTGATTACAAAAGCACCAGAACAGGGAATTTTAGATGAATTTGAAAAAGTAAATGATTATCAAGAGTAAATTATTTTTTCTAAGCAGTCTGCAAAGCAATAGGAGAAATTATGAAAAGATTATTATTTGTTGAAGATGATTTTGCAATTATTCTTGGGTTGCAATATGCTCTGGAACAGGAGAAATATTGCGTCACTGTTTGTAAAAATGCAAAAGCTGCCTTACAGGCTGCAAAAGAAAATACGTATGATTTGTTTCTTCTTGATATTTCTTTGCCAGATCATGATGGTTTTTGGTTATATGAAAAAATAAAGGAATTTGATACAGAGACTCCAGCATTATTTTTAACAGCAAGAGATGAAGAAGAAGCAATTATTCATGGATTAGAATCGGGTGCAGAAGATTATGTTACAAAACCATTTAAGACAAGGGAACTTTTGCTTAGGATTCAAAAAATTATAAAACGTAGAGAAAAAAATACATTTTTAACATATCGTGATATTGAACTTGATCTGGATGCAAACAAAGTATATATTAAACAAAAGCAAATAGAATTTACAGCACTTGAATATCGTATTCTTTTAATTCTTATATCAAATCATGGGAAAGTGATTACAAGAGAGATTTTATTAGAACATATCTGGGATTTTGCTGGAAATTTTGTAAATGATAATACATTGACAGTTTATATTAAACGGATTCGAGAAAAACTTGGAGATGCTAATTATATTAAAACAATTAAGGGAAGCGGATATCGATTGGAATAAAAAAGTTTTTCTATCTTTTATAAGTGAAAAAAGAGGCTGTCGTTTAACAGCTCTCTTTTTTATGATGGTGATGCTTTATAAATGAATAGGGTATGTTTTGCTTATTTAATACCAAGTAACCGTTCATAGGCAAGCCCAGTAAGAAACCATAGTGGAGCAAAATCAAGACGGATGACACCTTTGATATTTGTTTTTGCAGCACTATAATCCCAAGGACAGGCATGGTGTTTTTTTAATAGAGTTCCTGTAAAAAATTCCATGGTATAGATGCATATGGTATAGATACTTCCCCGAAATAAAAAGGATTTTCCCTTCATAAGTTTTCCTATTGGTTCAATAAAGGCTGCCATACTATAAATAGGAAACATCCATACAGAAGTCTGGCACAGGAAGCGTTTATCCGTTCTTTTTTGAATGGAATGAAGTCCTGTCCAAAAGCATTCTAAACACCAGCCAAAAGCACCACAAGTAATAAATTTGGATAATTTGATAAATAAGGTTTTCATAGAGATAGTATGTGTAGAATCTGGGAAGTTATACATATTGTAAGAAAAGGAGATATGGTTATTATTTATGAATTATATTCAGGCAAAAGAATATTTAACTTCTATTAATAGTCGTGGAATTATACCGGGACTAGATACTATTAGAAAATTATTGGAAAGATTAGGAAATCCACAAGATAAGCTTTCTTTTATTCATATTGCAGGTACAAATGGAAAAGGCTCGGTAGGAGCTTATCTTAGTTATATTCTAGCGGCTTCTGGTTATCGTGTAGGAAGATATCTTTCTCCGGCTGTTTTTGATGATTGCGAAATCATTCAAATATTGGAAATGGAAACAAGAAAAGAAGTGCAGGAAAAGGATAATGATAAAGATCAAAGAAAAAAGAAACAAAAAGAAAGATTTTGTTCTTCTTTTATAAAAAAAGAAGATATAGCAAGGTATCTTACAAGAATTAAGGGTATTCTTGATAATATGACAGAAGAAGAAAGATTATATCCAACGGTATTTGAGATAGAAACAGCAATGGCATTTTTAGAATTTTTGGAAAAGAATTGTGATATTGTTGTATTAGAAACAGGAATGGGCGGAGCAAAAGATGCAACCAATATTGTGAAAAATGTAGCATGCTCTATTTTTGCTTCTATTAGTAGGGATCATATGGCGTTTCTTGGAGATACTTTAGAGGAAATTGCAGCAGAAAAAGCAGGAATTATAAAAGAAACAGTTCCTGTAGTATCTGCACCACAAAAGCCGCAAGTAAAGGAGATATTAAGAGAAAAAGCAAAAGAGAAGAATACAGAAATTAGTTTTGCTGATATTGGATTGGTAAAGCAGATAAAACAAGATTTAAAGGATGGAATTTCTTTTGTTTACTGTATTGAGGGGAAGCAAGAAGAAATTTTTCTTCCACTATTAGGAATAGGACAAGTGGAAAATGCAATAACTTCATTATTTGCTGTAGAGATCTTAAGAAAAAAACAAGGATATCATATTACAGAAAAAGCAATCAAACAAGGATTTTTTAATACAGTATGGCCGGGTAGATTTCAAATTTTAAGAAAAGAGCCATTAATTATTATAGATGGTGCTCATAATGAAGCTGCTGCCGAAAAGTTAGCAGAATCTATAAAGTTATATCTATTTAAAAATACAGCCGAAAAAAAAGGAAATTTAATTTATGTTTTAGGGATTTTTAAAGATAAGGAAATGGAAAAAATAATTGAAAAAACGGCTGCAATGGCAGATATTATATTAACAGTGACTCCGGATTCTAAAAGAGGTTTTTCTTCTTATAAATTAAAAGAGAAAGTAGATCTATTTTGGAATCGTATTGGAAAAAAAGGATATACAGAAGATTGTAAAAATCCAGAACAGGGATGGAAAAGAGCATTAGAATTAGCAAAAAAAGAAGATACAATTCTTATTTTTGGAAGTCTTTCTTTATTACATAGCATTCCAATTGATACTAAATAAGATAAATGAGTAAAAACAGGAACATATCATGTTATGTTCCCGTTTTTTGTTATTATAAAAGCAAATACTATTTATTTTTTAGAATCGGGGAAAGAAATGATAGCCCAAATTCCTTCTTCTGTTTCTATGCATTCTGCTGTTACTTTATCTCCAGTCTTTAAAAGAATCAGTTGTTCATTATCTGCAAATCTTTGTTTGTAAATAGCCTGATCTTCTTCTCCTGTAAGATATACATAGGTATTCCCTGAAATTTCAATATATTGAATTGCTTTAATTGTAAAAGAGCGTGTAACAAGATCTTCTTCTTTAAAATTTTCTGGTATTACAGAAAAATCAGGATTATTAGTATTATTTTGTTCTATTTCCTGTTCACTTGTATCTTGATTTTCTGAGTTAGTGTTATCTTTTCTATAAAGTTTCTTTTGATAAGAAAGGAAACAATCATCTAAAGTAGATGCTGTTGCTACAATATTATATTGTTCTACATTTACCATAGCATAAAGTTTTACAATTCCATTAGAATCTTTTAATACCATAATATACGTAGGTTCTCCCTTAACATTAATGAGAGAAGGGAAGGAAGCTTCATATCCTTTTTCTTGTACTTCGCCCTCGGCTGATGCCATAGCAGAATTTTCATCAGCACCTGCAATTGGAAAATAATGTGCTTCTGCCGTTCGTTCATTGACCATAATAAATCCAATATTAGAAGAGTCATCATTAACAGAGGTAATGCCAGTATAAATCCAGATATCCCCATCTTTGGCAATATAGCCATAGTCACTGGCAGTTATTTCGCCATTAGCATCTGCATTTGTAGTTTCTGTACATTTTTTACATCCTTTTTTTGCCATAATACTATTGAAAAAACCGCCAGAGAGCGTTCCATAATAATTATATTGCCTTGTCAGAAGTTCTCCATCAAAAATAACATCTGCCCATTGTGGAATTTCTCCAGCAGCATAATAAGAAGATGCTCCCGTAATTGGATCGCAAATAACAGCACCAGAAATTGTTTCGCCTCCAAAAATTCCAATCGAATAATCTACAGTGCTTGCAATATAATAAGGGTGTCCTTCCTCATCAATCTCAAAATGAAGATTACGGAAAATTTTTGTTGGATATTGAAAGCGTAAATGACGATATAAGTCCTTTTGAAAATAAGCAGAAGGAACATAAATCATTCCCTTTTCTAAAGTTACATAACTTGCATCCTGTGCTACGGGATCAACAGTAACATAACCGGGAACGCCTTCTTCTTTATTGGCAAGATATTTAAAAAAACCAGCATATTCTAGTGCCGCTACTTTTGTTGGTATTTGATTAAAATCAATTTGTGTATAGTCATAAGATACTTCAAATTGACTGACAACATCAGAAAGACTACCAATTTCACGATTGCCAAGAATACGAGCACTATTTGTATCCATTAAAGCAATTTTACTTAATGCATTTGCTTCATCAATATCTTCTGTAAAATCATAATCTTCAATAGGAAGAATGGAAGCATATTTTTTTGCATGAAACATAGGAGAATTAAACCACTGACAAAGAGATAAAAAGACAGCAGCGAAAACACATAAGGCAAGACCTATAAAAGCAATCGTATGATAAGTTTTCTTACTTTTTGCCGATTTTGAAAGAATACTTGATAAAAGAAATAAAAGTGCTGCTGGTAAAAAAAGAAAAACAGCAGAGTAAATGTAAAACCCTATGGAATGAAAATTGAAAGCTGGAAGAAGAATATAGTAGGAAATACCTGCAATCAATAGCCAACTAAAAAAGCTTAATAAAAAATTTCTAATAATTTTCATAAATGATTTCCTTTCTTTGATTTAATTTATAAGAATAAAAGATAAAGATATTATAGCAAATCAAAAGGGAAAAGACAAGGAAAAGGGTTGATACTTTGTATCAGACAGATGGTTCGGCACATTGTGCCGACCGCTGAAAGCGGCTGATACTTTGTATTAGACAGATGGTTCATAATACAAAGTATCAGACAAATCTTGCATTATGATTATGATTGGATTATACTAACAAGAAAGAAGATATTATAATATAATAAAGAAAAAGTTATGGGGAAATAAAGAAAATATAGAGATTTAAAAAAATATGGTATGGGAAGGAGTGTGACATATGCGAAGGATATCAGTAGAGAATATTAAGGGAAAAGAGATTCTTGCTAGGGATGTTTATGATGATATGGGAACAATTTTAATGGTAGCAGGAACTAAGATAAAAAAGAAGTATATACAGCGTTTATTAGCACTTGGCGTTAAAAATATTTATGTAGAAGACGAATTAGCAATTGGTGTTTATGAAGAAGGAGATATGGAAAATCAGATTAAGGAACAATGTCAAGAAATTATGCAGGATGTACTAGAACATTATTTAACTACTGGATATAATGAACTTGATCGTTTGCAGCGTGTGTCACAGGAGGTTATTTTAAATGTAATGGAAAAGCCACAGGTAATGTATAATATTGCTGGTGTGCGAAGAAAAAGTGAAAGTATGTATTCTCATTCTCTTTCTGTTTGTGCTATGTCAGTGATGCTTGCCTTGCGTTATGGACTTTCTGGAAAGAAATTAGAAAATATTGCGATGGGAAGTCTTTTGCATGATGTAGGTTTTAGTGTATTAAGTATTCATAATGGAGATTTTTCTTATAATATGCTAAGTAATAAAGAATTGCATGATATTAAAATGCACGTAATTACAGGATTTGAACTTGTAGAGAAGGAAACATGGTTGTCTAAGGAAGCAAAGGAGATTATTTTATCACATCATGAGCGTTTAGATCAGAGTGGTTATCCAAGACGCTTATCTTCAAAAAAACAGGGAATTGGTGTTAGAATTGTTGCTGTTTGTGATGAATTTGATCGCATGGTGTATGGATATTTTACAAAGCAGTTTAAAGTGCCAGAAGCATTTGAACGTATTATGTCACAAGGTGGGAAAACATTGGATGAGAAGGTTGTAAAAACTTTTTATGAATCCGTAGCTGCTTATCCAAATGGAAGTATTGTAGTGACAAATACAGGAGAGATGGGAATTGTATTGCGGCAGAACTATAAATTGCCAATGCATCCAGTCATCCGACTTTTAAGAGATGCCCATGGAAAAAAGTATAAAAATTGGGTAGAAAAAGATATGTCAAAGGATGTTTCGATTTTAATTAATGATATTATAGATTAATAGAGATAAAGATTGATTTCCTATACAGAGTTCGTTATAATAAGAATTGAATTTTTTGGATAGAAAAGGATAAAGAAGAAATATAGGAGCTTTATAATGATGCTAGAATATAAAAGTATGGAGAGAGAGGGACAGCAAATTTATGAAGAAATAGAGGAAGAAAATGATGCTGTTTCCTTTTTACATAAGGATAGTGAATCTTGTGAAGGATGGCAAAAAAGAAAAAAGAAGTTTGTAAAAATATCAGGGTATTTACTGTTGTATAGTTTTATTTTCTTTTTTGCAAGCTATATTATGCCTTGTTATGTATGTGGTAAAGTAACAGTAGATGGAAATTCTATGCAAAATACATTACATGATGGAGATCATTTAATTAATGAAAAGCTGTCTTATTATTTTGAAAAACCAAAGAGATTTGATATTGTAATTGTAACTCCATTTACAACAGCAGCAAAGGCTGGACAGGAAGATGATTATTGGGTAAAAAGAATCATTGGATTACCCGGAGAAACAATACAGATTAAAGGTGGAAAGGTTTATATTGATGGAGAACTTTTGGAAGATGATATTTATGGTAATGGAGAGATTACTTATCAGGGAGTTGCCAAGCAAGAGTATACAATACCAGAAGGAGAATATTTTTTAATGGGTGATAATCGAATAGGGAAAAAAAGTTATGATAGCCGTTATAGAGAAGTGGGAACGTTTTCTCAGGATCAAATTGTTGGAAAAGTAGTTTTTCGGACTTCTCCATTATTTGGAACGGTAGAATAATGAGTAAAGTATAGAAATAGTGAAATAAAAAGTAAGAAAAAGAGTAAGAAAGAAATTGAAGTAGGAAAATAAAAAGTATGACAGAAGTGGTATAGAGAAAAGAAAGGCAGGTGGAAAGAAATGCATAGTTATTTAAGAGCAATTGGGTTTCAAAGTGCAAAAACAAGAACAGATTTAGAAAAATTGGTAGGACAGATTATGGAAAATCCCACAGAAAAATATAAACTTGCAATGAAGGAACGAATTAGTAGAGTGGAGCTTAGTAAGGATTTTGCTGATAGAATGGGCATTACAATTCGGGGAGAATATGATGAAAAGGGATTTTTTCATTTGGAATCTTATTTTCCATATTATCGACCAGAGCAGATTAATGTAAAAGAGGAGATTTTTATTAATAAACGTGTGGATACAGATGCATATACTGGAATGTGTGATGATGTACGACTTGGAGTTTCTTTGATTTTTTATTTACAAAATTCCTTGCAGTATTTAGAATGGCAAGAAAAGTATGATGGTATGGGACGTATAGTTCCTGCCAGCTTATGTGCTCTGTCTTCTGGCGGAATGATTTTACTTGGAACAGCTCCAGAAGTACATGATCCGATTGGAAGTGAATGGGAGTTAAAACGGCGAACAAAATTGATTATGGAGGCAAGAAAGGGAAATCAAGATGCAATTGATAGTCTAACAATTGAAGATATAGATACATTTGCAATGATTTCCAGAAGGGCTGCGAAAGAGGATTTATATTCTCTAGTAGAAACTACGTTTATTCCCTATGGTTCAGAATCGGATAATTATTCCATTGTTGGCACAATTCTGGGAATGCGTTTAGTAAGAAATATGTATACAAATGAAGAAGTCTATCTATTGGAGCTTGATTGTAATCAAGTTATCTTTGATGTTTGTATTAACAAAAATGATTTATTTGGAGTTCCTGAAGTTGGCAGAAGATTTAAAGGGACGATTTGGATGCAGGGTAGGATTGACTTTTCTTCTGATATATGATATAATATCTTTTATAAGTTCTCGTAGCTCAGTTGGATAGAGCGACCGCCTCCTAAGCGGTAGGTCGGACGTTCAAGTCGTCTCGGGAACGCTAAAAAATTTGCCAAAAGCTTTTTTCAAAAGAAAACACCTATTACAGATAGGTGTTTTCTTTATATATAAATGCAAATATAGGGAGGAGGTAGCATAATTAATTAAGATATCCATAAGGGAATCCACTTTCAAAATCAGAACCATTATTTCCGTATCCATAAGGAAGCTGTTTCCCTGAATTAGAAGAATCATTTGTATTATCTTCTGAATTGTTTTGTTGTTTTTCTTTTTCTTGATAAGAGCTGGAATCACTTTTCTTTCCAAGTGTTACTTGTGTTGTTTTTTCTGTATAAGTTCCATCCGTTTGTGTTACATAAGTAACTTCTATCGTTGTACCACCTTTTGTATAGGTTAAAATATTTTGGATATCAGAAACAGCAGCAACACTTCTTCCTTTTACTTTTGTAATAATATAACCTTCTTTTAATCCAGCTTTTGCCGCTGGAGAATTTTCATCTATAGAATTTATGAAAACGCCTGCTGGCATATGGTATAAGTCCTGATAATCTTCTTCTACAGGAACGCCTGTAATGCCAAGATATCCTTGCTCTGCTTCTGCAATTTCTTCACGATTCATTAAATCTTCTAAAATTGGAATTGCATCGCTAATTGGAATCGCAAAACCCATACCTTCAATTTCATCAGAAGCAAATTTAGCAGAATTAATACCAATAACTTCACCAGAAGCATTTACTAAAGCACCACCACTATTGCCCGGATTGATAGCAGCATCTGTTTGAATTAATGTCATAGTGCCATTATCCATTTCTATTTCACGACTAACAGCACTAATATAACCAACGGTTACCGACTGTCCATAGCCGAGGGCATTACCAATTGCAACTGACATTTCACCAACTTTTAAAGCAGAGGAATCGCCAAGAGTAGCTAGTTTAATTTCTGATTTTGTATCAGAGGAAAGATCGCTAAGCTTTACAGCAATGACTGCTAAATCAATACTTGCATCTGTGCCTTTTACAATGGCATTTGCCTTTTTTTCATCCTTAAATGTAACTTCAATGCTTTTAGAATCAGCAACAACATGGTTATTTGTTGCAATATACAAATATTCCTTATCTTGTTTGATAATAATACCAGTGCCGCTACCTGTTCCTTCTGATTGTAATTCTTGACCAAAGAAATTGTTGGTTTGTACTACTTGACAATCAATAGCAACAATACTTGGCATAACATTTTCTGCAATTTGAGATACATCAGTTTCCATTGTACTTACTGCTTTTACGATTTTATTTTGAGAGGAAGTATCTGTATCTGTTAAAGAAAGCTGTTCTTTTGCTTCTTCTTTTTCCTCAAGAGATGTTTCATTTTTAGCTGTAGTATGGAATGCACTAGAAATATATTGGAAACCAGAAAAGCTTCCACCAGCTACAAGACCAAAAATAGCAGCATAAGCAGCTCCTTTTACCATTGTTTTAAAGAAATCCTTTTTTGGTGGTTTCTTGTTTTCCAAAGGACTATCCTCAATTCGGTAGTTGACTTCTGGAATGATATTTTTGTCATTATTTTCGTTATTATTTTCATTAGGATAAAAATTTGTATTCATAAAGGCCTCCTATTCTGCTGCTTTTGCAGCTCTCATTTATATTATGTCTTATTTTTATTGTTCTTTTTTTCTTCTTTTTATTTGATTGCCGTTTGATTTATGTTATGATTATATTGTAAAAAAGAAGTGTGTTCGGATTGTGATTCATGGGTGAATACTTTGTGATTAAAATGTGTGAAATCTGTGAACAAAAAAGTTGTAAGAAAATAACAGTTTTAGTAGATTTCTATATAAAAATAGGAAAATTTATAATAGAAATCATGAAAATGGTTTTAATAGAAAATATTTAATATTTACAAAAAGTAATAACATATTTTGACATTGCTATAAGGTTTTGTTATAATACATGGGATAAACAAAGAACCGAGGCAAGTGATTATGGAGCAGATAAAAGAACAATATGATGTAATTATTGTAGGTACGGGAGCTGCTGGCTTATTTGCTGCATTACAGTTTCCAAAGGATAAAAGTATCTTGATGATTACAAAGGATACCGTAGAAAACAGTGACTCTTATTTAGCACAGGGTGGCATTTGTATGTTAAAAAGCCAAGACGATTTTGAAAGCTATTATGAAGATACGATGCGAGCAGGACGATATGAAAATTGTCCAGATTCTGTACGCATTATGATTCAAATGTCACCAGAAATTATTGAGGAGCTTATAAAATTTGGAGTAGAATTTGAACGGGATGCAAATGGCAATCTTTTATTTACAAGAGAAGGAGCACATTCTACCTTTCGTATTCTTTATCATAAAGATGTAACAGGAAAAGAAATTACAAGCCGTCTCATTGATCGTATTTATGAACGAGAAAATATTCATGTTTTTGAATATACTACAATGTTAGATTGGCTGATAGAAGAGAAAAAAGAAAATAATAGGTATGAAAAGTGTTGTAATGGAATTGTACTACGTTGTCAGGATCATACAGTTAAGGCAGTAAAAAGCCATGTTACCATGCTTGCAACAGGAGGAATGGGCGGATTATTTCAACATTCTACAAATTTTCGTCATATTACAGGAGATAGTTTAGGAATTGCTTTGGAACATGGAATTACCTTGCAGGATATTAATTATATTCAGATACATCCAACAACACTTTATTCTACAAAAGAGGGCAGGAGCTTTTTAATTTCGGAATCTGTTCGAGGAGAAGGTGCAATTTTATTGAACCCAAAGAATAGACGTTTTGTAGATGAGCTGCTGCCAAGAGATGTTGTGACAACGGCAATTCGAGAGGAAATGGAAAAATTTGAAATGCCTTATGTCTATCTTTCTTTAAAACATATGCCAAAACAGGAAATATTGCATAGATTTCCTAATATTTATAAGCATTGTTTGGAAGAAGGCTATGATCTTTCAAAAGAGCCAATTCCGATTACACCAGCACAACATTATTTTATGGGAGGGTTAAAAACAGATACCTATGCTCAAACGTGTTGTGAAAATCTCTATGCTGTTGGAGAAACAGGCTGTAATGGGGTACATGGGGCAAATCGACTGGCAAGCAATTCTTTATTGGAAAGTCTTGTATTTGCAAAACGTGCAGTACAAAAAATTATGGGTGAATGGAAAGAAAACGATAAGAGTATAAAATTTAATATTGATATTAGCCATTATCAGGATGATAAGGCTCTTTGGAAAAAATATAAACAACTAATAATGAATGAAATTAAACGAAAGGATGAGGACTTTTATGTTAAATGGTGTAACGATGAAAATTAATGTGGATGATTATATTTTAAATGCATTACGTGAGGATATTACAAGCGAGGATGTAACAACAAATGCGATTATGCCTTGTAAATGTCAGGGAAAAGCAGAATTAATTTGTAAACAAGATGGAATTATCGCAGGACTTTCTGTATTTTTGCGTACTTTTGAGCTTTTAGATGATACTGCAAGATTTGAAACAGAAGTAAAGGATGGTGATTTTGTAACAAAGGGACAAGTTCTTGGTGTAATTTATGGAGATATTCGTGCCCTGCTTTCTGGTGAAAGAACGGCTTTAAATTATTTGCAGAGAATGAGTGGAATTGCAAGCTTTACTTATGAATTATCAAAAGAATTAAAAGATTGTAAGACAAAGCTTTTAGACACTAGAAAGACAACACCAAATATGCGGCCATTTGAAAAATATGCAGTTAAGATTGGCGGAGGCTATAATCATCGTTATAATTTGTCAGATGGGATTTTAATTAAGGATAATCATATTGGGGCAGCAGGAAGTATTACAAAAGCAGTTGCACTTGCAAAAGAATATGCACCATTTGTAAGAAAGGTTGAAGTAGAAACAGAAAGTTTAGAACAGGTGCAGGAGGCATTAGATGCTGGTGCAGATATTATTATGCTTGATAATATGGATAATAAAACAATGAAACAGGCAGTAGAGTTAATTGCAGGACGTGCATTAACAGAATGTTCTGGTAATGTAACAAAGGAGCGTCTGCATGAAATTTCAGAACTTGGTGTAGACTATGTATCATCTGGTGCTTTAACACATTCAGCACCTATTATGGATATCTCATTAAAAAATTTAGTTCCTATAGAATCAAAAGTATCTGTGGAGTAAAGAAGTTATATGCGAGAAATAGAATTTAAAATGGAGCGAAGCGGTCTTGTGGAAGTTGGACAGAAAGTGGAAATACGAGAAGGACGGCTTCCTTATAATTATTATTATGTAGTAGAGCCAGCCGTTGCAATGTCTGGAAACTTTTTATTACAAGAAAGACTTTATGCAAGTTATGGCATTGTAAAGGAAATTTTAGAAAAAGAAACAGGGATGTATTTAATTGTAGAGTTTGAGGAATAGGAAAAAATAACATAAGGCCTGTTATGTGAAATAGAATAAATTAATGATAAAATAAATTTTATATTTTTTTAGGAATTGTTTATAAATAATAGATAGTAAGAAGGAGTCATTTATAAACAATTCCATTGTATCATGTTTTCATTAATTTTATGATTCTGCAACAATATCTTCTGTATCATTAAATACATGGCCATAAGCTTCCGTAATATCAGCATCAAAGGTTTCATATAAATTTTCTTTATCTTGCCATGAATTATCTTTATTGTATTTTTGTACTTCTTCATTAATTGACATCATTTTTTGATCTAAAAAGTTTACAATATCTGCACATCGTTTTAATTCCGTTCTGATTCTTGCGGGTGCACTTCCTTCAAATTTATAATAAATTTTATGTTCTAAGCTTGCCCAGAAATCCATAGCAATTGTCCGAATTTGAATTTCTACTTTTGTTGGTACAACGTGATTAGAAAGAAATACAGGTACTGTTACAATCATATGATAGCTCATATAGCCATTTGGTTTTGGTCGCATAATATAATCTTTTACCTTTAGTACCTTAACATCATTTTGTTTTGTAATCATATCAGCAATCCGATAAATATCAGAAGAAAAGGAACAAATAACACGAATCCCAGCAACATCATTTACATATTTAATTACATTTTCTATTTTTAATTCCTTTTTTTTATGACGAATTTTTCTAGCAATACTTTCTGGTGATTTAATCCGCGAGGACATATGTTCAATAGGATTATATTTATAAGCAAGCTTAAATTCATTGCTTAAAATTTCTAATTTAGTATTAAATTCTTTAAGAGCAGAAGTATATAAAAGCATTGCTTTGCTCCATTCTGTTTCTTCGTCATAATAAAGTGGTAATTCCATAATTAAAATCTCCGTTTCTGCATATATTTTTATCAATGTAATCATGGGAAGAATTTTCTGTGTAATTAAGGCCTGTAATACTTTTTATGCATGAAAAGCAGTATAGGCAGCAGGCATTTCATGCCTGTCGATTGTAAGAATTTTCTATTTTTTATTTTCTGTCCCAATAAAAATAAAATGCGTTTGTGACATGGAACGCTTTGTTCTTATTTAAAAAAGTTTTTTTGCACGAAACCAATAAGTATATAGATATTGGAATCCAAGTCTTTCATATAATTTTCTAGCTCCATGATTATTTGCTTTTACTTGTAAATATGCATGGCTTGCTCCAAGTTTCATAGCTTCTGAAATAATGGTACTGCAAATGGCCTGTCCAAAATGTTTTCTGCGACAGCTTGCTTCAACATAAATGGCATATAAACCAATGTGATTTCGATCTAAAATTCCAAGTCCAGAGGCTACCATGCGGCCATCTACTTCAATTCTTGCAACAATTGTTTGCTTTGGAATTGCTTTAAACATAGAAGGAACAATTCTTAAATGGGTTGGGTTTGTAGTTCCATTTAAGCGAAATAAGCTTGTAATCCAATCATCTGTAATGGTATCACAAAGCTGTACTAATACATTGTTCGGATAAGCCACAAAGGAAGGAAGCCCAGAATTTCTTTGATAAAATTCATATTCTGCACTAATAGAAGAATAAGGGTGAAAAGATGTTAATGGCATTGTCAATACATCGGTGATATGCTGCTTTTCATAACCTTGATTTTCTAATAGTGTATCAAAGGTTTCTGGCTCAAATGGGCTGATTTTAAAAATCGCTGGTGTATGTGCATTTAAATATTCGCTTTCACAAAAAGCAATCTTTTCTTCTAATGGTAGTGTAGAAGGAGCGACAAGATTGACACAATTTGTTCTATGTGTATAGTTATAAGAAAAGTGAATTAGCCAACCATCGTAAAGTTCCATTTTGTGAGATGGCCATGCGTTTAATGAAATTTCTTCAATTAAATGTATATAATTATCTATATTATCCATAATAATTTCCCCATATTTTCGATTGATAATAGTATTATAATCGGAAATGACAGTTCTTGCAATATAAGGAATGTAAATACTGTATAAAAAAAATATGAAGCTATAGGTACAAAATCCTATATTTTAAGCTATTATAAGGCAATATAAAGTAATTGGAGAACAAAGCGAGCTTGCTCGCTTTTGTTCGAATATGGCGGCAAACTCTGTTTGCAATCCGCTGAAGCGGACTGGCTCTAAAGAGCCAGCCGATAAATATTATGTTTTATTTGAATTATTTTAGTAATTTATGCTATTGTTTTATAATTCTTGTTTAATCCATTCTTTTAATAAAGAAAAGCTGCAAGGACCAGCAGTAAGTACAGCTTCATGAAAAGATGTTAAATCAAAACTATCTTGAAGTCTTTCCTGTGTTTCTTCTTTTAAAGAAAAAAATTCAAGACAGCCAATTGTATATTTCAAATAATTGGCAGGTTCGGCAAGAATTTGTAAGTAAATATTATGAATCCCTTCTTCATTTGTAATACCAAATCCCTTTAGATAATCTTTTAAGCCTCCTTCTGTATAACAATCATAGTGAATATGAATATCTGCCATAGCATACATACAAAGTGTTAAAATAGCATTATTTTCCTGAAGAATAACAGCATAATCTGATAATCCAGAAAGACGATAGGAATACATTTCTGCATAACTTGCCCAGCCTTCATTATAGCCCGGATAAGAAAGGATCATACGCAGCATATCGGGATTTGTTGCTTGAAACATAGCATTTTGATATAAATGACCCGGATATCCTTCATGAGCAAGAGTAGTAAAAAAGCTTAAATCATCCCGAATTTGTGGCTCATTAATATAGATACAATTTTCTGTATTACAGTCAATAGGCGGCGTTAAATAAAAAGCAGGACTTAAGTATTCTGTTAGAGATTCTGGTACAGAAAGAATATTGCAAGCAATTTGAGATGCCATTGGAAAATCCTCTGCAATTCGTGTTCTTAAATAGGAAATTGTATTGCTGGCATCAGAAAATGGAAGGGAATAGTGATCAGCTTCTTCTATAGCATCCTCTACAACAGAATTTTCTACCATAGAATTTCCTTGATTATTTGTGTTATCTTGCTCATTTAATATGGTATTTTGTTTTTTAGAAGAAGAATCTTCAGAATGCTTAGAGCTTTCAATAACATTGGAAATTTTAGATGCACAAAGAAGGATTCTGTCATTGATAAGTCTTTTTAATTCTTCTATATTTCGATCAGACCCTGTATTATGGTGAACAAGTTTTTTATAATATTCTTTCCCTTCTGGAAAATAAGAAAGACCACAGGTATTTTCATTACTTTTTAATAGATCTTTAAAAACATAGCCTAGATATTGATAAGCAGGATAAAAATATTCTTTTAATGTTTGTTTATTTTTTTCTATCCATTCTGTACTTTGTTTATCAGAAATAACTGTTTTTTTTGATAATTCCTGAAGTCGTTCTTCAAAGCTTATAATTAGAAAATTTTTTTTATCTTTTTTCTTTTCCATAGCTGTTATTTCATCACATTGATTTAAAATAGCAAGAGCATTTTCTTTATGCATAAAAAGTCCTGCTTCTGCTTTTTGGCGTTCAAATGCAGCAAGTTGTTCAAAATAGGCAGGAAGATGTGTTAATAATGTAAGATAATCTTCAACATCTTGTTCCCGATAAAAGGTATATTCACTAAGTAGTACTGGAAGTTGTGCCTGAATCCCAATTGTTTTGCTTAAAGGTTCTGCATAAAGTTGATAATCTGCCATAGCAATGCTGTCTTCAAGAGATTCTTTAAAAACTTGATATGTCATTTTTTGTTGTTTTGTTAGGGATTTGTAAGGAAACTTAGAAAGGAGATATAAATAATTTTCCGCACTAATGGCTTCCCTATGTTCTGTTTCTGCTTCTCCAAAAGATGGCTTGATATTATCAAGTCCAAATTTTTCTGGATAGGCTAATGTATAATGAAGAGAAATACTGTCAAAGGAGATTTCCTGCAAAAATGCTTGCTTGCAGAAATAAGAAAAGGCTTCTTGAATATCTTCTTCAGCTAAAGTTTTAGAACCGTCTTCTGGTGTTAAAAGGGAAAGAATGGTACTGCCAAAATCTGTATTTTGAATGCTAGTAGAAGGATCTGTTGTATTTTTCGATGATTGTGATAATGGATTCTTGATATTGCAGCCAGAAATCGTTAAGCATAAAAGGAAAACAAAAAAAAGAAGGAGGGATGTTATATATTTTTTTATGGATGTTTTGTGAGAGGAAAACAAAGGAAGCCACCTGAATGATGTATTTTTATGATCATATGAAAAAAAAGAGAGGAATAGAACAAAAATAAAAAAAGACAGACCATAGAGAAAAGGAATTTCTATGGTCTGTTATACTTATCATTTTAATTATTTTAGCAAGATTAGTGATTAGTAAGATTAGTATTTATTATTTTACTTTTATTGTCTTTGTAATTTTCTTAATAGTTGACTTTGTAATCACAAGTTTTACTTTATCACCTTTCTTTAATTTCTTAGAAAGTTTTACAGAGAACTTGCCTTTACTATTTGTTTTTGTGGTTGCTTTCTTTTTGTTGTTTACATAAACCTTTACGGTAGCATTTTTGACAACTTTACCAGAACTTAACTTAATTGTTGCAGATACTACCTTCTTACCCTTCTTTGCCTTTGCAGATTTTACCGTAGCTTTCTTCTTTGTTGTAGTGCTTGGTTTATTGGTATCGTTGTTATTAGAGTTGTTGTTATTGTTGTCGTCTGGTTTGTTAGTATCATCAGGTTTATTAGTGTCGTCTGGCTTATTGGTATCGTCAGGTTTATTAGTGTCGTCAGGTTTATTGGTATCATCAGGTTTATTAGTGTCGTCAGGTTTATTAGTATTATCTGGTGTTGGTGTAGTAGACCCTCCATTAGTTGTTCCATTTATATTTGTAGTACCATTAATAATAACCTTCACTGGATCAGCATCATCAAATGCAAATTGAAATTCATTTCTACCTGTTTTTACTTCTTTTACTATTACATCTAAAACCTTATTGCCAACTTTCTTCCTTATCTTTTTGTCTTTATCTTCATATTCATATTCTCCATCTTGCTCTAAATCTGAATTTATTAATAGTGAACTTCCTGAAATGATCTTAAACTTACCATTAAGTTCAACATTTGGATTAGCGGCAACAGCCGTTACACTAAATGAACATGCTTGCCCTACTGGAGCTTGAAACTCTGTTCCTTTTGAAGAAATTAATTTAGTACATGTGTTTGTTGCAGCTATAAATGAATATTCATGTCTTGTGCCACCAACAGCAATACCATTATTTTCAATAGCACCAGTAGTAACGATAACCTTATCTTCTCCTGCTTGTTTTGGTGTTACTAAAAGGATATATTCTTTTCCATCGAAATCTTGTTGTACCTTAACATCTGCACTAATTGCAGAACATGTAACAGAATCAGTAACAGGTTTTGTTGTATCTTTACCAGTTAATGTTGCTGTTAATTTAAAAGGAACTCCAACTACTGGTATCTTTGTGTCATTTTTCCATGTAAGATCTACACATGCATTATTAGGAACGAGTTCAGTAACTTGTTCTTTTGTTAAAGCAGAATCATAAATTGCTAAATTTTTAATTTCACCATTGAATGGAGTGTCCCAAGCATTAACACCTATATAAATATCAGAATTTTCTTTATTAATATATTTGCAATTGGTATCTTTAGATTGCTCGATACCATCACAATAAATAGTAATCGATGCACCATCAGCTACAACTGTATAAGTATGCCACTCTCCTACTGGCTGTTTTGCTCCTATACTATCTCCCCATTGATCACCATCTACTAAATGAGACCATACCATAAAGTCCCCTTCCTCTTTCCAGCCACGACCAATATTAACATAATTATTCACATCCGCTTTATCATGTAAATAAATCTGTGGTGTATATGGTGTACTCTGATTCACTTTTACTGTATAAGAAATCGTATATTTTTCTCCTGTAGGTACTGCACTTGCAGGCAACTTTATACCATAAGTTCCATCCAAATTCAAAGCTCCATCTTTAAATAATGCTTCTGTCTTTGTTGCTGCCTCTGTTGATTTTACTCCTGTTAAAGTTGCTTCATTTCCTTTTGAATCTTTTAAATTTTGTCCAAATTCAAACTTAGCTATTGGTGTTATTTCAGCAGCTTCTGCTACAACGGAAACTCCATTAGTTACATTTGTAGATGGTACACAAGTAATAGCCATCGTAGCTGCCATAAAACAAGCCATTGCTTTTACTACATTACTTTTTCTCATTTTTTAAAATCTCCTTTCAATAAAAAAATTATATTTTTTATCCATCAATAAATTTCTACTGTTGTTGCCCAGCCCTATGTTCTGTCTTTTTTGTAATATAAAACTAGGTATTTTTTGTTCCTATTTCTAATGGTAAGCTCCACAGTTCCGGGCCAGATGTGATTTAAAAATGAAACATCAAGAAGATATGCTGTAAAAGGAGTTTCCTTCTTTCTCTCTTTTTATTTTTGGTGTTTGTTTGGTGTTTATATTATTAAAGAAAAAAGAGAGAAATCACATATTATTTGTTTTTATTTTATTTAGAAAACGGCATGGAATGTTAGATACAATCTTTTTCTTCTAAAATAACCTTATCTTGCTAAGAAACTTATTTTATGATAAGATAAGGAAAAAAGAAAAGGAAGGTGAACTATGACTTCTGTCAATACCCCTTATGATGACGTTTTTCGTACTCTATTAAATGATTGTAGTAAATTAATCCTTCCTGTGATTAATGAAATATTTGGAGAACATTATACAGGAGAAGAAACAATTCTTTTTTCTCCCAATGAACATTTTATAAATCAACAAGATGGAAACGAATGCTTACGAATTACAGATTCCAGTTTTAAGATTGTAAGCTTAGAAACAAAAAATATCATTGTGAATGTCAAAGCATCGCAGATAGCAGTTTACTTGTTCGATTTTTTGAATATGGAGCACAAATTGCATTAGATCAAGGAGAAGTAAAAGAAAATACACTTACCGTAACATTTCCACATGCAGCAGTACTTTTTTTAAGATATAAAACAAGTACTCCCAATAAAATGAAAATTAAAATGATAACTCCTGGAGGAAAAGTGGAATATGAAGTTCATGTTATGAAAGTTCCAAACTATACTTTAGACAATATTTTTGAGAAAAACTTATTATTTTTACTTCCTTTTTATATTTTTTCCCATGAAAAAAAACTAGAAGAATATAATACAAACCAAGAAAAATTAGAAAAATTAAAATCAGAATATAAAGAAATTGCAACAAGGTTAGAACAACTGATGGAAACAGGAAAGATTAATGCCTATACAAAGAATACCATTCAAGAAATGTCAGAAAAAGTATTGGAACATCTTGCAGCAAAATACGAACATGTAAAGGAAGGAGTGAAGTCAGTTATGGGTGGAAAAATTCTGGAATATGAAGCAAAAACAATTTTAAATACTGGACGGAAAGAAGGTGCTTTCTTAAAATCTGTAAACGGTGTTTATAATCTCATTATGAAAAAAAATTTTACTAAAGAAGAAGCTTTTGATATGTTAGAAGTAACTAAAGAAGATAGAGATATAATTTCAGAACTTGTAGATAAGAAAATAGAAAAATTATCTATAAAGACGTGATAAAGTTTAAGAAAAAATTCGTTAAAGATTTAAATTATTATGTAATATCAATTGTTTATAATTTTGTTTACACTATAAATTTGAAAAAACAACTCATGAGAAATTTTTTTCATGAGTTGTTTTTTTAATCATACTATAAATAATTATTTTACTTTGATTGTCTTTGTAATTTTCTTAATAGTTGACTTTGTAATCACAAGTTTTACTTTAT
>CAJTJZ010000028.1 GCA_910576895.1 uncultured Lachnospiraceae bacterium
ATTTCTTCGGCAGTTGCATTATTTTTATCTGCTATTACACGTTTACATTCTTCAATTTGATTAATATTTTGCATATATTGAGCTTGTTTTAGCTCTTTATTGACACTATTAATAGCAGTTTGTTCTTCTACTTTTGCCCTTGCAATCTCTCTAGCTTTATCAGCATTGATTTGCATAGAACCATTCACATATTCTAATGCTGACCGATAATCCATCAATTCTTCGGAAGTATAATCCTCAAAAGAAATAGATTCACCTGTTGTTTGTGCATTTAATATTTCTTGCAAGTGTGATATACTGCTTATGGTACTATTTGTAGAATTAATGAAATCATCTATATTAATACCAACACTAATTTCTGTTTTAGACGCATTTAAAATAGCTTTTTCAAAATCGTCAATACTCCAACTAGAAGTATCTGTTGATTCGTATATGCCATATAAAATTTTTAAATCATCAATACTTAAGTTATCAATAAAATTATCAAATTCCTTTTTTTCGTCTTTCATGTTAAAAGCTTCTTTTAATTGCTTCTTTACTTCTTCTACGTTGATGATTCCAGCAGTAGAGTTTATAGAATCAATAACATCTTGAATATTGATACCAGCCTTTTCACACGCTTTTGTAAGTTTAGGAAATTTATTTTTTATAGTATCTATGGTAATTCCAACATTATTTGATTTTTCAGCTATTTTAACCAATTTTTCTTTTACATGAGATAAAGTAGGACGTTCCCATATTTTATCTATTTTTTTAGATGTACTAACAGCTTTCTCATAGGAAGACGTTGTATAGTCAAAAAGTTCTTGCACTTTTTGTGCAGTTTCTTCATAACCGTTTAATACATTCCCATCTGAATCAAGTAAGGATTGATATTCTGTATTAATTTCATTGAGATCGGTAGTGAGTTCTTTATTTAAATCTTTTATCCATTTTTTGTATTGTTCATATTGCTTCTTTATACTTTTATATTCTGTACTCTTTGGATCTGATTTTGATAATTTTATTTCAAGTTTCTCATAGTTTGATTGATACTGATTCAGTAATCTTTGTTTCTCTTTTGTTCGTTCTATCATATCTTTTGGTTTATTTGCTTTAGAATCTTTTTTATCAAATTGATCATTAATCCATTCTAAAATAGATCTCGTTTTCTTTGTTAAGACATGATTGGCATCTTCGGCAGCTTCTTTTTTTTGCATGGTAGCTATTTGTTCTTTAATAGTTTTCTGTCTTTCTAATTCATTATTTTGCTGTTTCAAAGTTTCTAGTTCTTCTTTTTCAACGATACTTAAAGAACCTTTTGCCTGTAATTCATCTATTCTCTTTTTCGTAGTTTCTAATTCCGAATTTAATGATGTTAATTCTGATGTAGTAGTTTCATATTCTTTTCGTGATTCCGCTGCTTTTTCTTTAGCTTCTTTCATAGATTCTGTAAGTGCGTCAAAAATTTTTACTAAGCTAAAAATAGCTCCCACAGCAAGAATTGCCCAACCAACAGGATTAGTAAAAAGAAATGTTTTGATGGCAGTTGTAGCAGTAGTAATGGAAGCTGTTAGAGCTTTAAATGAAACTGCTGTACCTGTATTAGATGCCGCTAGTCCTGCATTTGCAACTATTTCATCAGCGGTTGCGGCAGTGACTCCATTTTTTATTAATGCACTTCTTAATTCAGCAGCGGTACAAGTATCAATTGCAGTTTGTAGTCCAAGTTCCTGCATAATAGAAGCTTGTGTTTCGGCAGTTAAACCAGCTTGATGAAATGCTCTCGTGATCATCGCCATAGAAATGGAATTTTGACTTTGTGCTAAACCAGCAGCAACTAAAACTTGTTGTTTTTCTGCTTCTGTTAAAGCCGTTGTTGACAATGCTACGTTTGCTTGTTTCAATGACAATCCATCTAAACTTGCAACCATTCCATTAAGAGAAGCTTGTGTTAATAATCTAGTATCACCATCAATCGCTCTACTAACATTTTTTAATTTAGAGATTGATTCTAGGATATTGACAGAACTGATTTCTAGAAGTATGCTTTTTAATTCTTTAAAATTCGTTATGATGCCAAGAAATCCTGTACTTAATCCCAGAGTAGGAAGAACTCCAAACTTATCAATGAGGCAGTCCAAAACATTTACAACACTTGTGATTCCATCAACTAAACCTTTTAAAAAATCACTATTTATGAAACTATTAGATAAAGCTTCCCAAGCTGTACCTAATTGTTCTAAATGACCTTGTAAACTTTGTATCCATTTTTCTTGTTCTTCGGCGGCAGTACCTTTTGCGTTCGTAGCTGCATCCATAGCTTTTTCTACATTTTTCCAGTTGAGAAGTAGACTGGCGACATCATTCGCCCTATTTTTCAAGATTTTAAATGAATGTCGTAAGCATTCATTAATTATTTTATAAGTAAACTTTAAGAATATGAAAACTTATTACTTTTTTAATGATAGATAGTTGACATAATATTTTTCTTGCCCAAAATATACCTACAAAATAATTCTTATGTTTTCACATAATGTTAAGACTATTTTTTAATCACACTCTAAATAGAGTAGCAATCATACCTTTTCGATTTAAGGGAATTTCACCCACGTCATTTACGATTACGCCCTACGATTGTTGTTACAGATATTCAGGATTTCCACCTTAATTCTCTCGTCTGTAACTCGACAAGAATCTAGTCGTTGAACCTTCTTCCTCAACTTAACTGTCCTATGGTCTAGGATAATGTTAGGAAGCTTGGCTGCATGAACGTCCATTTCTAATTTATATAAAATTAGCAAATACGATACTTAGGCTTTTGACCCTATATCATCCTTATGTTGTTTCTGCTTTCGCACCTTCATATAGTAGTTTCCTCTATATTGTGGTATAAGGCTTTAGGAATTACCTGCAATTAAATATGTTCTTTATGCACATTTCTGTACATACTGGTAAAATCTACCAGCAATAGTTTCTAATAAATCAGTATCAGTTAAATCATAATAAACTTTTGCAATTCCTTGCATAATTTCATAGGTACTTTTAAAAGAACCATCATCTTCAAATATGTTTACCTTTCCATGGGAAAGGTTTAATATCTTTGTTTGCATTTTTGATAAAGATTCTACATTTTCATCGACATCTTCACCAAGTTTTTCTAATTCCCCTGACATTCCTCGCAAACGTAGGCTTAAAATTTTTAATGCATTCTGTCTGTTACTTTCTCTATAAAAATAGGTACTGACCATAATATCTTGTATTATGGCGAGTAGTCATTTCTGGCTACTTCTCACGTTTCTTTTTTAGATTATTGCGTGACAATCTTGTATTTCAACAAGAAGGGAGAATATGTTCTCGTTCAGACTATACATTTAACCTTAAAAATTAAGGCTATCAGGTGAAATGTTTATATTGCTATAAACATCGCTCTAGTCGTTACAAATTTCAAATTAATATGGAGTTTGAATATATTTCTATTGACCTTTGTTGCAACTTAGATACTCAATTATCATAGAAAATAGAAGATAATTACTAATTTGAAATTCTCGGTCTTGTCCATCTCTGGATTTTAACCGATTTACCATGAATCTATGCAACATAAGTTGCACCATACATTACTGTATGTTCAGGCAATTCTTTACCTGCTTTGTCAGGATCTTGTGTTACTTCGGTAATACCAGTAACCATCTGTTATGTTTGTGAAAATCGCAAGTTTTCACATAGGTTGATTATTATATTATTTTTCATATTATCATTCCTTTTCATAATCAACATATCAATATATTTCTATATTGCACAGACTATATTTTCACCTTCATCATGATATGTTAAGGGTATACTTTTTCCATTGAAAGGGTTTTCACCTACATCATTTGCGATTATGCCGTACTTCTATTGATTTGAGTATTCAGGATTTCCGCCTTTATTTTATAACTATATAAATAGTATTCTCAAATCCCTTATGGGGAATAGTCGTTGAACCTTTACCCTCGGCTCAAGTACCGTATGATCTACGGGATACGTTAGGGTACTTGGCTGCTGATTATCCAATCATTACGTTTTTGAACTTTCATAACATGGTTTCTCTGTTATTGTAGTGTAATGCTCTAAGGATTTCCCAGCAATTAAATATATTCATTTATATATATTTCTATATATTCAGCCTATTTTACTAAGCTGCGGATTCTTGTATTGTATTTCCAGCCATTTGTAGAGCAGAAGCAGTTTTTGATAAACCACTACCTACGTCTGCGGCAGAGAGAGCAAATTCATTTCCAATTTTATCGTAAATATCTGCGATTAATTCAACAGCAGCACTTTCATCATTATTTGTCAATGAAAGAAGTTGGTCTTGAAAACCTTTATACGCAGTTACCAAATTATCAACAGCGGTTTTATTATCTAAATCAGTTACGTGTTGATACATCGTAGTAATTTCAGATAATTTTACGGCACTATTACTATCAAATCCTAATCTTACCCAATCGGCAGTAGAAGTAATAATTTCTGCTAAAGAAGAACCATATTCTTTTGCAGATGATGTCATTTTGCTATATAAGGTATCATATTGTTGACTGGTTAAATCTGTAATACGATATAATTCTGTCATGGCAGTATCAACATTTAAGACATTTTGACACATATCTTTCATTGCTCGGACACTGTAATTTATCATTTGATAGGCTGAAAAATAAGATGCAACTTGTTTCGCAAGATTGGAAAAAGAGTTTGCAGTTTTATTTACAGTTACAGTTTGTTCTGATTGTACTCTTTGCAATCCCTTAACCTTATTTTCCGTAGTTTTTAATACTTGTTGAAACTTTTCATAATCACGAATAACAGATTCTATATCATCACTTGCATCCATATTCCCAAGTAGGGATTTCATTTTTTGTATTTGAGAAGAAACATCTCTACTTTCTATTCCTAATTTTTTGAATTTGGATTCAAGAGCAGATACTTGATTATCTAAAGTTCCATTATCAATTTTTAATTTAATATTACTTGCTAATTTAATTTTAGCATCCTCTACTTTAGCAGACAATTCAGAAATTTTTGTTTTTGCTTGATCAATACTAGAAGTAAAAGAAGTAAAATTCACCTTTGTTCCATTGCTTAATTGATTTTCCAAAGTTGAATAGATCTGCTTTAATTTATGAAGTTCTGTAATATATCCAGATATTTCATTTTTATTAATGCCAGACATATTTAATTTTCCAACTTTTAATTCCATGTTGCTTATTTGTTTTGATAAGCTATACAAATTTCTATATGATTTTTGTAATCTATTTGTATAATTATCTATAGGATTATTTTTGTTTTCATCTATACTATTACCTGTAAGATTTATTTTAATTCCACTTAATCCTTCGATTTGTTTTTTGATTTTATCTATTTGAGAAGTGATATCAGAGGTATCTATTTCAATTTTTACAGGATTAGTTTTTATACCACTGATTTGCTGTTTTAAACTATCAATATTCGCTGTATTAAGTTCTATGCCTATTTTTACTAAAAATTCTTCAGCCATACAATTACTCCTTTACATATTCAAAATGCATATTTTTACACAAACTTCCCCTACGGCAAGCAGCGTAAATGGTATTGATTTTTATTCCATATTTTTTACAAATATCTTGTGCAGAATCAAATATCTCACCAGTTTCAATACAACGGACTTTTCTTCTGTTACCATAATTAGGATTTTTAGTAGGGTCTTTAAACCGTTCTTTTGCCTTTTGAGATAATAATAATTTTGTTTCTTTTGTATGATGTTTCCCATAAAAAGGATTATTTTCAGAAATAGACAACCGTTCTTTTGCAGCAATAGAAATTTTTGATTTAGTATCTTCAGATAATGTTCTACCAATCAATGCAATTTTTGAATTTTCATTTTCTTTATAACGCCTTTTTTGTGTTTCAGATATTTTTTGTTTTGTTTCTTCCGATTGGTGCTTACCATATAGAGAATGATTTGCTTTGTCGGATAAAAAATCTTTTCTTTTTTTACTCATTATTTTTCTTGTTTCTAAATCATAACTATATCCATTCGTGCCACCAGATTGTATATTATATCCAAAGTTTCTATCATTAGATTTATAAAAAACAATCAGTTCCTTTTCCTTTAATTCTGCTTCTTCTTTAAGCAATCCAGTAAATAAAACATCATGTGAAAAAGAATCCCAACCATATTTTTGAATAGCATGATAAAAATATCTGCTTCTTATATAACCATTCCCACTCATCCATCTACGTTCTGGATATTGACAAGTTATTCCAATGTAAACCATATCGTTATCTTTTTTAGAAAATTCTTTTGGAAGAGTGTGTTTATAAACGCTATATAATTCTTCCATATACATTGTCACCTTCCTTTCCAAGTGCATTTGCACCCTAACAAGGTGCAATAATATGCTTAAATTTAGTAACAAAAATAGAAAATACTTGACTATTTATTGTTATTTAGTTATAATCCTATAATTATTAGAGATGAGAATTGTAATAATACATAATAGAGTATTGTCAACACCAAAGGAGTTAGTATGGATTATAAAAAATATTTTACGAATTTACTTTCCTATTATAGAGTACATATACAAATGAATGATCAACCTTATAGTGAAGAAATACTAAAACAAATAGAAAAATACGAACATATGTTGCAAAATGGTGAAGCAAGCAAATTAAATTTAATTAGCAATAAATATTTTTGGCTACCAGCATTATATGCATATAAAAAACAATTAAAAAATAATATTATGGATGATTCCTTATCAGAAGAAGATTCATTTCATATAACAAATGAATTGATATTAAGAATATCAAAAACAAACGAATCTTAACATTTACTAAATAATTTTACTCTTTCATCATGAGGGATATCTAAATCATACCCTTTTTTGATAATTTCTTTTATCCATAACCAATGTTCTGTCCAACCATCTTCTTTCACGTGCTTTTCTAAACGATTAAGGAGAGCAATTCTCAACATTGAATTTTTATATTCTTTCTTTTTAAATTCACCCCATTCTTCTTCTGAAATAGGAATAGGACTCCGTTTCATACCAAATATAATATAAAAATCATATTCTTCAAAAGGAACATCGTCTGGAATTTCTTGTGATTTAAAGTCCATAATGAATCACTCCTTTCAAAATATTTACTATAAATATAATGACTTTAATATTTATGAAATAATTTCCACATTTCTTCATCTGATATATCTAAATCATACCCTTTTTTGATAATTTCTTTTATCCATAACCAATGTTCTGTCCAACCATCTTCTTTCACAAATGATTTAAGAACAAAAGTAACTATTTCACGTTGTTCTTTATTCTTTTTTTCTTTTTTTTCATATTCACCCCATTCTTCTTCTGGAATAGAAGAAAAACGATAATTAATATGTGATCTTATATAATTTCTGTATTCTTCAAAAGGAACATCGTCTGGAATTTCTTGCGATCTAAAATTCATAATTATGTTACCTCCTTGGATTTTAAATTATGTTCTATTTCTTCTAATTCTTCTTTGAATGATTCTGCTTCTAAAGCAGCTTTTAATTTGTCAAGATTTTTCCATTTTCTATCCTTTGCAGTAGCATCATTATAAATATCAACTAATGTATCACTTGACCATTTCTGTAATTCTTGTATTAATTCTTTTTCCAGACCAATACTTAAAAGATAGGTAGTCCAAAAATGTCTACCAGCATGAGGATACCAATGTTTGTCCAAAACATTATCCCATTTCTCCATCCAACTACGAATGGTTGAGATTAAAGCTGGTTCACCATCATTACGAATAAAAATAAAATTATGATTTTTATGATGTTCCTTCATAATTTGTTCTCTCATCGGTAGCCATTGATAATAGTATGGTAAGAAGATATCTTTGATAATGTATCTTGGGATATACTTTCCATGAACGCCTCTTCCTTTTACACGAATATCTTCGGTAGTTTCTAAAAATAGACCTTCAAATGCTGTATGATTTTCGTCAATCATATCCGTAGTAAATCTTAATAATTCGCTTGCCCTAGAACCAGATGCCATAATTAAGGCAAGCAAACATTGTTCTTTTACGTTTCCTTTTTCTCCTAACCAATTCATAAGATTGTCCAGTTCTTCTTTAGAAAAAATAGATTTTTTACGTACTGTAAATTTTGGTAATTTTTCTATTTTTGGTAGAAGATTACGAAAAGTAGGATAATTTTCATCAAAAATATTTTCAACCCATGTACTAAAGCTTGACAAACAAGAGTGTGCTTGTGCATATCGGGAAGAACCCCATTTTAATTCCGTTACACAAAAGTCAAAAAAATCCATAAGTTCAAACTTCTTTATATCTATAAAAAATGTATTCTCATTGTATAATAAATTCCACGTAAAAAAAATATTTAGGTTGGAACGGTAATTTATAACGGAATTAGGAGAGCGTTTTGTAGCAAAATTTTTCAAGAATCGGTCAACAAGTTTTTGATTTTCTGGATGAATTTGTTGTAACAATTCTGGTGAGGTAATTATTTTTCTGTAAGTTTCTCTGCCTTTCCTTCGTGCCATAGAGCTATCATCTCCCTTCATAATTTTAATTATTTAATAGAGATACCTTCGGAAATAAGTGCTTGTTTTATCCTATCGTAAATTTTTGCATGGATTATTTCCATAGATTTATCCCAAATAGGTGTTGTGGTAGCTGCAATGTTCCAACCAGCAGCACCATGACCCCCATGCATAGCTGCTTGGATTACATCCTCACCGTTTGCACCATGATTGGGATATTTCTGTCCATGAAGATATTTAAAAGAATAATCTAATTTGGAAGCATCAAAATAAACCTCTGCTTGATATCCATTTGTAGTTGGTACAAGTTCTGATTTCACAAGAGAATGGAATAATTGTCGTGTTCTTTCATATAATACAGGATCATATTCTCCATACCATTGTGCTAAAATCTTATCAATTACTTGATAAATTTCTTCTTCTACAGTAGAAATAGCTGGCTGCATTTTAGACAATAGATAAGATGTTAGTTCCTTGGTTGATGAAAATGTCATAATATCACCTTATTGTTCTGATTGATTTGTCTTTTTTAGATCTTTCTTATATAAATCAGAATTTGCATAAGCTTTTAGAATAGAATCTGTCGATAAATCACCAGCGAGATTCAGTTTTTTTGCTACTTCCATCAAACTATCCGTATCAATAGCATGAATCTTTTTATTTAATGTTACTAAAAGATTTGATAAAGCATCTGACAAACGGTTTCGTTGTACACCTGTGCGATAAGAAAGGTTATCCTCTACCGCTTTATTTAATGTTTCTAATAATCCATCAACCATATTTGCCTTTACAATAGCAACGATTTTTGTTTCTGATAAAAATTCCTCTATCTTGCTTAAAGAATCAACAGATTCACGAATTTCTGTCAAATCAACGTCAGTAAAAATATCTATAATTTCAAAATCAAATAGTAAATCACGAAGGATAACATTATAATTATCATCTAGGATGCTATTTACTACAGTGTTTACAAATTTTACTTTATTTACTGCACTTAAATTTGTATAAAAAGAAAATCCAATCTCTGTTCCTTTCCATGTATACATTCCATTTTTTATTTCCATATCCATATTTCATTACCCCCTAATGTGTAGATCCTAATGTATTCAATATTTCTTTTATATCCCAAGAATATCTTGTACGCTTTTTTGTACCTATTAGTTTCCTTGCACCATATTGAATCAAATGAACTTCATCAAAGGATTTTCTTTTGATTTCTTTTATCATACGATGAAAATCTTTGATATTTTGAAAATAAGTTCTTTGATTTCCAGAAGTGTCATCTCTAAAATTAAATACAAAAAATGCCATAACATTTGAATAGTTTGCAAATGTAGTTAAAGCTTCTATCTGATGATATTTAATCATTTTTGAAGAGAGATCTTCTTTACTTACTTGCCAATTCATTGTTTTAAATTTGGTAGATTTTAATTCTAAACAGTAAAAGATACGATTTTTTGTATCAAACACAAAAAAATCGCATTCATTATTCCAAGTAAAAGATGTTTTACTACTATTATTATATGATTGTGCTGTATCACGAAGCCTATGTACCAGACAATTCTCTGGGAATGATTTTCTTATATCATCTTCAAATAGTTTCCCTGAATTTTTTATGGAGATCACCACCATGTTTTGATTTTTTAATTTTCTTTTCCGCATTAGTAGTATCCTGAATGTTCTCTGTTTCATTAAATGGTTTTTCATCCGCTAAAATGGTTTCGATTACAGATTGAATCTTTGGTAAAAAGTCTTTTACATCTGTTAAATCAAGATTTTTAAATTTATCTTTTGCTTCCTCTTTCGTATACAAACCAATGGAATATCCACGAATAACTTGAAAGATTTTAAAATGTTCCGAAGTATCTGTATGAATTTTCCATGGACTAAGACTTAATTGTTCCTTACAGGATTGACATAAATAATATCCTTTTCCACAGATACTGCAAAATGCGTTATTTATTTTTTTTGTCATTTTATTTTATTCACCACCATGAAAAAAAGTAGGGCATAGGAGCTTCGTCACTACACCCTGCCTTTAGAAAAAAAGTTTTTTACTGTGATACAATAATAGAAAATAATTCATCATTCGTTTCATCACAGAAATCTTTCATCATATTGAACTCAAAAGCGTGTTTTCCAGTAGAAGTAAGAGCAAGCTCAATTTGTTCTGGATTTAATTTTGCTTTTGGACAAATAATTTTTCCTGAATACGTAATATTTTCATTACAACGGTCTTTAAAGTAAGCGTATACAACTAAACTAACGGCTCTTGGAAATTCCGAAGCACGATTTGAAATTTTCATAGCTTCCAAGGTTTCATATTGATACTCCACATAAATTTTACTAGTCAAGCCTTCTGGAACAGTAATAATGGTAGTATCACCAGTTTCATTATCTGCAACAAAATTTTTAGCGGAAGCCGTAGCACCAGCAACATACATAGTACCAATTTCGTTATTCACAATAGAATAAATGTATTTTATTTCCTTAGAAGATTTATGAGCAAGTGTAATTTTACCATCCGTTGGAGTAAGGATTTCATAGGCATAATCCTCAATTTTTGCATCATTATCTGTTTCGTTACCATAGGTATAATCTTTTAATCCAGCAACTTGCTTTTTTGCACCATATTGTTCCGCAGCAAGATCAAGCGAAATCAAAGAATTTGTGGCAGAAAGAGTTGCTTTTTTCGCACGATACATAGTTGTAATGACAGAACCCATAGCATCTGTAACTTCTTCACTTTCTGCGGTACATTGCAGGGAAGGTTCTTCTAAAGAAGTGAGTCGAAAAAGTAATTGACCCGTTGCAAGGTCATGAGCTGCAAGACTTCTAATTTTATCAAGTATTAATTCGTTCTTATTAAACATAATTTGTTCCTCCTTAATTTATAAAAAAAAGCTATCCACCTATGATTTCATGTGATAGCTCTAACATTTTAAGTTACTTATTCAATCGAACCAGTCCAATCAAGTCTTGTTTTATCAACTCCTTTTAGACTGGCAAATCCCGAATATGCACCTTGCAAAAGCATTTGTGCATCTTGAATTTTTCCTACTCGTTTAATATTATCAAAAAATTTACATATAGTCATATTCATAATTTTGTCATCACCACATTGACCTGTATATACAGATAAAGCAGATACTAAAGGTTTTAAAATACTTTTATATGGTTTCTTTGCTGCCATTCTAGCTTCTTCTCTTGCATCTTCAATCAAATCCATTTTCGTTCTTTCATTGGCTGGCACTTGATTGTTTCGTTTAAAACCATGAATTTTTCTGACAACCTCTACAATTTGTGCATATAACATTCTATCAATTGTTATATCACGTTCTTTATTATAAAGAACTACTTGATTACTTTTTTCTATAAAATATGGTACAAAATCTGCAAAATCGATATCTTTTAAAACTAATTCCAAAGGATTTGTTTTCAAATCCTCTAATTCTTCTTTTGAATAATTTGCCAATTCTTTTTGATACTTTTCAGAATGACTTGTTAATTCAAAATATATATATTTTTTACTAGATACTAGTTGAGATATCAATTTTATAAAGAGATCATAATCTTCTATTTGGGTATAATCAATCCCCATATCCCATAATTGCCATTTGAGATCTGCACCAACACTCGTAAGGGTATGTACTGCACTAAAATATTTTTGTTCACCAAATAGTTTAATCTCTTTTAAAGATGGTTGTGTAACAATAATCTCTTTTGTAATACAAATATCGTCACCATCATATACTTGAAATTCATCATATGGATTCATAGTTCACACTCCGATTCTTATTCTTCTTTGCATACCGATTGATTAAAATCAGTTGCTTCAAACACCATTTTTCGATAAGCATAATCCTGTTGAAAAGAACCTTCGATATTAGTAATGCAAAGGATTTCTCCAATACCAAAATCTGTTCTTCCATTTAGCATAGTATCAATTAATTCAGAAATATAATCATTTCGATTTTGTGTAACCTTTGGAATATTATCTACTTTCATATGTCTTTCGTGAGAGATAATCCAGATCTCAATTTGTGGTTTAGTAAATGGTTTGGAACGAAAATAAGTATCTGGAATATGAACTTGAATCGTAAGGAAGGTATCTACATTATTTAAGGTAAAAGGATTTTGGTTATAATCAAAAATATGTGTACCAATTAGTTTTTCTGTTTTTTTTGCATCAATTTCTCGGCTATCAATTGCTTGTACAATTTCAGGATTTTTAATGAATTCTTTGATGATTTTTTTCTTGGATTTTCCAATAATAGAACTATTTGCCATAGGATCATAATAAAGAATCTATTTTGATAATGACAGTGGAGGAGTAGTTGCCAAAGCGATCAGAAAACACTAATTTTATTTCTTCATCAATGTATTCTTCTTTATCTATCCCTATCCAAATTTCATTATCAGATTCTTTTACCTCCAAAATATTTAGAAAATCACAGAGGATTGTCCATTTAGGCAGAATATCCGTTCGTTCTTTTCCATTTTCATCATAGAATTTACCAAGAAATAATTGAGCATCTCCACCTGATTTTATTATCGTTGTTTCATAAGTAATGACAGAACGCATCACCGATGGATTTACAGATATCTTTTGGTTATCAATAGAAATATAATCACAAATACCTAATTCTATATTATCCTTTTTATCATCTCGTGCATATTGAGTTACCGTTATGACAACAATTCCTTTTCCAATATTATAACTGGTATTATCATTTTGAGTTATGATATACGTGGTTGGATTTGCTTTATTCTTATCTAAAAAGAATCTTCTTGGTGTATCCAAAGCCAAGGTATTTTCGTCACAAGGTAATTTCAACATATGCTGTGCTGTACCAACGGTATATTTCCCTTTTGCAGTTTCCCCAGAATTATATTGTGTTGCGTTTACATCATAGCAAGGATATTCTAAAATCTTTCCTGTTGTATCCTGCCATTTTAAGATCCAATTACATAAAGTTAATTTTCCCTTATAATGTATCGTATCTATATCAAAGGATTCTGTACAAAGGTAAAATTCATTATGTACTGTATCGTAAATCATATCTCCTACAAGAATTTTTGTATGATATTCTGTCTGAAATTTAACAGTATAACCATTTGCAGCGGAATAAGTACGTTTATATAATCGAATTGCGATAGAAGACTCCTTTTCATAATCTTCTTTTTGATTTTTTCCTAATTTCCAAAAATAAATACCTTCTGATAGGGAAGCATCATCATGAAAGGTTTCTTGTAACAACATTTTACTATTAAAAATCTTTTCCTCTCGTAATGTGCCACCACATCGTTTCATTCGTTTATGAAATCTTTTTAAACATTCCATGATGCCACCACCTTAATTTTATATCATATTAATTATAAATACATTTTGCTTTATTTTCTTTTGGTATATAACCTTCGTTTGTTATCATCATCTGCAAATATTTTAACATTCCAAGTGCTTCTGAAGTAGAAAGTTCAGAATCACAAATTATGTTCTCGATGGTATACATCAATGTATGGATAGGTCTTTGGCTAGAATAAGATTTTTGTGGAACTAAAGGTTCTTCTTCTTCCAATCTGCCATAATAAAACCTAGCCATATCTAAATCTTTATTTACTTCTTCCAAAATAAATTCACCTATTTTAGAAGAAGTAAATTCTTTTTCTTTATCTTTATCTATACAGGGTAGTAATCTTTTCATCTTGAACACCTCTTTCCTTATATTTTTTCTTGTTTTCGTCTAACATTTCTTTTTAATATTTCAAAAGTATTTTTTTTAGAATGTTTTTTCCATGCATAGCGTGACAAAAGTGTTTCATTTTCCTTACGATATACTTCACGCATTTCCAAAAGCTTTGTCAGCATATTGGCAGGACTAAAGGCATGAAAATCACTGGAACTCAAATTTACTTTAAGTAAAGAAGGAGTTCTGATACAATTAGCATCTATGTATTCTAAGAGCATGAAATTACTAAGGATTTCTATTTCTTCCTCTAATAATTCCATGTTAAATTGCTCTAAAATATCATCTCTATCTTTTAAATTATTTTCACAAACATGAAATCGAACGATTGCTGGTAAAAGATAATCATGGAGTTCTTCTTTTACCTCATCTGTAGTCATAAAAGGAATTTCATAACTACGAAATTTCGGTAAAAGATTTTCATATAATTTTTCATAGGGAGTAGGCATTATCACACACTCCTTTCTGTTTTAAGTAAAAGCAAGAAAATCAGTATCTAGCTTTCTACTAAGAGTTTTTATAATAGAAACATCACGAATAATACCATCGGAAACAAGCTGCTTAATTTTATTTACAATAGCGAATTTCATTCCAAGAGGTGCTTGTGTAATAGCAGTGGTAAGATTTTCCATATTATCTTTTGTATAACTTGACTCTTTCATTAGAAATTCGTAACTTTCGAAAATTTTCATCAATCCGAACTGAATTAAAACTCTTTCGTCCATTGGCTTTAACCATAAATTTCTGAAATATCCTTTATTATTTCTCCACATATCCTTTAGAGTTTCTACTGTCATATATTCAATATGTCCGACTTCTTCCCATTCATATATATCTTGTGTACGTTTATCCAGATAACTTACATGAGGGATAAGAGAAACTACGGGAATTTCCTCAAAATCTTCTAAAGTAATGGATTGTCTTGTTACTGCTTGTTTTCTTTTACTTTTTACAGTTTCTTTTTTATCTTTCGTCTCCTTATTTTCTACAACAGAATTTTCACCTACTGCATTTACAGTAGGTGCTTCCTCTGTTGTAGTATTGATTGTGTTTTTCGTCATAATCAATACCACCTTTCATAAAATAATTTTCTATCTTTTATGCGAATTGGAAAAGACCAAAGTATGCTGGAAGGATCATACCGATTTCCATTAATGTTTGGATTTGAATATCAATCGTCATATCATTGTTCTTTTTCCCTGTAGTATCTATATCAGAACGTGTATCTCCAATAAATCCTAATTTAATTGGTTTTACATCACCACCCATAACAAATAATTGACTATCATTAAGAGCAAGGGTAAATGTACCAGATTTTAATGTTTGTGGGATAATCATTAGCTTATTTCCTTCCCAGTTGCCAACAGAACCCGTTTGTGCTTTTGCTTCTTTCTGGGAATTAGCAAACATTTTATCAGGAATCACACCAGCTAATTTTCTTAATGCACCCCGAGTACCAGCAAGCGTAAGAGAATCATACCCACCAGCAGCTTGTACTAAATCACATAATCCACCAATCGCATCTTCACTGTTACCACTACGAACAAAATCTGTTGGAACAACGGAAGCTACATTTTGGAATTGAAGATAAAGTCTGTCTTGAATATATTTATTAATAGATTTGTAAACTTTATCTGTCAATCTTTCGAGAGAAGTGATATTCAATAAGAAACGTTCTAATTCATCATACACATGAATATAAATCCATTCTTTTGGAAGCGTAAGTTCCTCTCCTAAATCAATGGATTGTCGATTCGTATCCCAATGATTTCCTGCAAAAGAAGCTACAGAAAGCAGACCACCTTCATGATACCAAGCAGTTTTATCCCCGAGTAGTCGATTCTTAACCTCAACAAAGGCTTCCATAAAAGGAGAATCCAGAACATCTTCTCCGATAGTGACATTCACAATTTCTTCCATAATTTCAAACAAGACAAGATTATTACGTCTAAATGCTTGAAACAACGTAGCACCTTTCAAAATATCATGATTAATCGTATCTCTAAGATAATTTTCAAGGTCTTTTCTACCAACCTTATCTTTATCTACATGAAGCGAAAAATCGCCTCTTGCTAAATCTAAAGCAAGATCATATATTTTTATTTCTTCTTTACTAAAATGAAATCTTGACATAAGTATTTCCTCCTTAATTACATAATAATTTATTATGCTAAAGCAATAATTTTGGCTTCATAAATTGCAGTAGCATATCCATAAGTACGAAGTGGTGTAGATAGAGATGCCCCCATCCTACGTTTCCGCATAATTCGAGCTTTGAACACTGAGGTAGTAGTAGAAGCAGTCGTACCAGAAGATGTAACTTTTTCAGCTACCAATTTTCCTGTAGTAGAATCAATAGTTACATTAATTTCATCTGCTGTAAAATCTGTTACATCCGTTACTATTTTTTGAGTGGCAGATGTAATACCTTCGATGGTAATACCAAACTCGTCTAATTTTTTTACAACACGTACTCTAAATGGAACATCTGCTTTATTAATATAGTTATCTCTACGCTGATTTGTAAGCTTACTTGTATCCTCTGTCCAAGCAGGATGATCTACTACTACCACAGGACTTCCTTCTTTAAATCCTTTTACAAATTTATAAATATTACTTTCCCCATCTGCTAAACCATCCAGATACCCAAATGTACCATTTTCGATATCTTCTGTAGCAATAGCATCTAAAATTCTTTCGGCATAGTGTGTACTTGCCATCAATGTACTTTCAAAGACACAATATCTAGACATAATAAATTCCTCCTTTAAATTAAATAAACTGCCAATGGAATCCATTGGCAGTTTCACATTTTTTATTACAACATTTTGATACATAAGTATCATTATAGCCATCTTTTTTTACATCATTAATACAATCGTATATTTTACCTGTTTCAACACATATAATTCTTTTGCATCTTTTACTACTCTTTTTATAATTTGTAACATAATCACATAAACCAATTTCAGCAGCTTTTTTCAAACTTGAAATTACAGTACATATATGTATTCCTGTATACTCTGAAATGTCTTTAGTATTTTTCATACCATTATTCCAAAGGTCTGTAATAAATTTTACTTTAGAAGTGAAAGTAATCAATGAACACTTATCCCAATCAATATTGGATAAATCAAATAATACAGATAACTGGCTATTTAAGATAGAATTTTTTATATACTCTAAATTTGATTTTTTGCAATCTAATTCAATATAAAATTTAATTCCATTTTTTATAGCTAAATCCTTTTTATATTTATCATTTTCTTGTTCTTCACTAATATCTCTGGCTTTTCTACTTAAGCATCTAAAACTTCTTGTATAATGTTGAATACCATGAGTTTCAACTATGGTACTGTATTCAGGAATATAAAAATCATATCTTTTACGCCTAGACCAATTAGTTGTTCTGTCATGTATAAAGCCAACATCTAATTGTCTAAACATTTCAGATATAAATTTTTCAGAATAACTTTCGCCATCAGAACAATAAGGACATGGTAATCCTTGAACTGTAATGTTTTTAATTATTTTGTTTTTAATAACCTTTCCACAATTAGGACAAACCCAGTCAACCTTTTGACTTCCAGTCGCAAAATATTTATATCCATCATCATGATTCAATAGCATTTTTGCAATTTTAGGATGGGTAGTCCACATATCAGTTTCTCCAACAAATACTTTTCTTCGTTTACAATAAGGACAATGTTCTTTCCCGTCATAAATTTCACAAGTTTCAAAATCAAAAATGTGATTTGGATTTTTATAGCACTGAAATTTTATTTTTTTATGATTTCCACAATATTTTTCTAATGGCTTGTATTTAACATTATTTACTTTTAACTTTTCTATAAAATCTTCATTAGACAACATACATGACATCCCTCATTACCTTTTAACAGGAATATTTCCATATTTTGTAGGTATATAGTTTCTACCTTCATCAGCAGCACTTTCTTCATCCATAATACCGATAACAGCAGAACCAGACTTTGAGAAATTTGTTCTATCCGAAGTATCTTTTTCCTGCTTCATTCGATTTCTTGTGTATAATAAAGAACATTTTGTTTCAATTTCATCAACCGATAAATCCGATTTATTTTCTTTTAAGGTAATGAAATCTGTATTTTCTCCAAGCTCTTTTTCAAATTTTTCCAACATAGCGTCTTTCTTTGCTTCCAGTTCGGTTTCTTTTTGTTTTTGTTCTGCTTCTACATACGCATCATATTTTGTTTTTATTTTGTCATAATCCTTTTTAACAGTAGAATATTTTGTTTCGACTGTAATTACTTTTTCTTCTGCATCTGCGATTTTACTTTCCGCATCTGTTACTTTTTGAAAAGCAGTTTCCTCAAGTTCTGCAATATGTTTTCCAAAGTCAAAACTGCCTTGGGGTGCTTTCACACCTTCTTCATAATTTGCATAACAAAGTTTCTTTCTAGTACCTTTTGTAAAATCAATTTCTGCCTTATCACCATTCATGGTAAATGGTAAGCCATAATATTGATAATTATTTGCTCTGTCCGTAACAATCACTTCATTATCCTGAATATCCATAGCATAATATCTAGGAATATAATCTCCCCATCGATCTTTCACAATCTCATGTTGCTTTACCATATTGGAAATATCTTCAAACTGTTGCATAACCGTTTGTGTAAATTTTGTATTTGACATAATCTTTGTACCTCCTTGTTCCTTTTGATTCACCATTTTGGTGAAAGAAATATAAGTTTCTTTTAATTCCTTTTGAATATTTTTGATAAAATGATTCATCGTGAATGGAATTTCTTTTACTTGTGCAATAGAATTTATCATGGCAGGATCTACTTTATCACCTAATAAACAACAACCATCAAACTTAAACTTTGTAAAATGGAATAACCCATCTTCATCCTCATAGCCCTCTACAGAACTAATTTCTAGTTCCATAGATTGTGATTTTTCAAGATCACGATTCATAATAGCAATAGATTCTTCAAATTTTGTCCACAAAAGAGCATCTACTTGTAAAAATTCTCGTTCTTTTCCATCATCACATAGTTTCATTATCCATCTAGGATTACAAGATTCTGGTATGACACCATAAGCACTTCCTAAATAGCTTTCTTCTACACCCTGTTCTGTTTTTGTTAAAAGATATTCATGTCCTTTAAAATCATATTGATTAGAAAGAGTATCATACTGTATGAATCCTAGAATTGCTGTATTTTTTATAGAATCAACACAGGAGTCAACAATTTCTTTTTCAAAAACACTTTGATTAAAATTTTCTCCTGTATGTAATACATCTATTGTGATATGTAAAAATCTTGTATCCTTATCCGTTATTTCCTTATTGATAGCGAAAGTAACAGGTATGGATTGATTGTTCAAGAAAAATCACCACCTTACGTAAAATTTACTTGTTAAAATAAATACTTCTTTTTGTCTTTTTCCCATTGTTCTAAATTTTTATCTATGGAGTCATCTTTCTCAAAAATAAAAATCAGAAACTCCTTGGAGTTCTGATCCTTATCTATTCTTATTAATTTAGAGCCATGTTCCATAAGATACTTTGCTAATCGTTTTCCTTTACAACAAAATGTTTCCATATAAATCTCTCCATTATCTATCCATATTTGCATCAGAATCTTTTGTCTGTTCGCCACTAACACTTAATAATTCACCTTTTTCAGAATTAGGAGTTCTACCTTGTCCAATTTCACCATTAGTAGAATTATAAGATGTTTGTAATGGAATAAAATTTTTATTAAATTCAAATATTTCATGATGAGTTATATAACTACCAAATACCCTTGACGGAGTAATATCTAAAGAAGCAAGCCATTTATCAATAACAGTAATTCCCATTGATACAGCTTCCTTATATCTTTTTGATATATTATCTCTATTGAAAATAGTAATGTCTAAAAGATAAAAATAAAATTTATAGGTACTTTTATTGTATTTTCGTAATTTAATCCAACGATTAATCCATCGTTCCAATTGCCTATATACGCTATATACAATACCACTATCATTTTCGACTGAAAGAGTAACTGCTGTGCCTGATGATCCACCATTAAATAATTCTTTTGTTATACCAGCAGAGTCATAAATATCTCCAATAGAATCCGCTACATTATTTCTTGTATTACTGGATTCTTTAAAACTTACGGCTTCACCATCAGAACCTAAATTATAAATTAAACCGATATCATCGGTCATACTTTCTCGATTGATTTCTGCAAATATCGATAAAGTTTGCGGAGTGAGTAAGGGTTTATCAATAGTATTTTCATCAATTGGTACTTTGACCATAATAGCTTTATAATTATCAGTACGTGCAGATTGTAATTTTAATTTTTTGTAAATATCCAAATCTAAAATATCCCTTACTAGTCCAATTAAAAGAGGGTAGGGATAAGTCCATTGACTATTCAATTTAACACAAATTTGTAAATCGGCTGGTGGTTCATACCAATTTGTTATTTTACCTTTAGAAAAATCATGATATGCTTGTCTAATATAAATAGGATAGGCATTGATTTTTTGTGGGTGAATCGCAGCTAGATTAAGTTTAAAATTATATAAACCATCTTGTACTTGATATAATTTACATAATCTAATATCTATTTGTTGAAGAAAGAAATCGGTTTGATTTTCTACAACAACGCCACAATAAATATCTTGATAGGGTAAAACTTTCATTATTTTAGAAAATTCATGTTTAAGATTCATAGTTTCTAATTTTTCAGTTAAAGCACTATAACTTTTCTTTATTGTAGATACGGTTGCATTTTCTTTCACTCCATACAAATCAACCCACCAACAAAATAAAGCCATATGACTATAGAATGAATTTAAACGAAAATAATGTGGGGAACATCTCATAAATTGTTCCGATGCACTTAATAATATTTTCCAGCCTTGTTTTGGATAATGTAATGCAAATTGTATATCTTCTAATGAAACGTCTCCAATATATCCTGTTTCAACAATCTTACTATTGGAACATAAATCATGGATCATAAGTCTTTTAAAAGAATTAAAGTTAATGCAAGTATTCTTAGAAATTGTTTTGTTAAAGGATACTTCATCCTTTTGATGTGCGGAATCAGAATAAATATTTATGTATTTAGAAGTATTTTTTTTCTTGGAAGGAGGATACTTCCTTTTTTTTCTCAATAGATATCACCACCTATTTTTTTTTATTAAGAATCAATAAGTTGATTTTGCTTTCTGAATAAGTTTTTGCTTATTTTCTCTTATTTTTTGGATATCAATATCATTTTTTATTAAAACAGAATTTGGGAAAAAGATATCAAAATATTCTTTTAATCTTGCATATCGTTCGTATCGGTTCATGTTCCTGCCAAGGCACAAAATATCCCATTCTTGCAATTTCATTAAATATTCATTATAGATAGCCGTTAAACTATCTCTGGTAATATTATCTTTACAACCTACAAAATTGCGAATATCTTGTGCTTTAAAACCAGTTGCAATAATATTGATTGCTTCCGCTTCCAAGATATAATCCCATTTATCAGCGTTTCTTTGTACTGTTCGTAACATATAGTTATCTAATGCTTCCTGCAATTTTTTATAGCCTTCCCGAAGTGGATATCGTATGAATTCCCATTTCATATTTTTCTTTACTGCTTTTTCCATAAGAATAAAATATTGTCTACATAAAGCACCATTATCAGTATTTTCCATCATAGATAGACTTTTTGCACAATCTATAGTCAAATAATATTCATTATGTTCCTTAAAACCACCTGTATTAGCGATTTCACATTTCTGTGTAATCGTGGAATAATCCTTATTTTTAACAAATAAAAATAATCCACTTTTTGTCTTTTTGTTTATTAGTTTTCTTTTTGTCCAGTTTGTAAATTGTCCCTGTGGTTTATTTAACTGAATCCATAAATCTCTTGCATTTACACAAAATCCATCAATAGTATCATTTTCAACAAGAATAGGTAATTTCTTTTGATATTCCATAATTACTAGAACTTCTTCAACAGTAAAACCATATTGGTCTAAAAGTTGTCTTTTTGTAAATTTTTTTATCATAGTGATATTCTCCTTAATTTAAAAATATTAGAAATATTGTAAAAGGTAGAGATAAGGTGCATAAAAGTTCCTTACGGTTCTCTTTACCGATTTCTTCAATCGACCAATTATGTTTAAAGAATGCTTTGTTATTTTATGTAGAGTGACCGCTGCAACAGTCACCCTAAATAGGAGAGTTTCCTAGATTAAAAATTTACAAAAGTAGGGTAGTAGTCATCACCCTACATAAAATAACAAAGCAAAAAGAGGATACCAAAATGCATCCTCTTTAAAATAAATTTAATAACTTTGTGGTCTTTTATTTAATTTCCGTATCTTTGCTGCATAGTCTTTAATATTAAATCCAGTGTCAGATTTATGTAATAGTTTTCTTTCTAACTGACATTGAACCCAATAATTATATGCTAGGGAACTATATCTATCTTTTCTCATACCACTTTTTTCTTTCACTTTAATATTCGTACCTTTTATTTCATGCTCAAGATTGATTAATTCATAAACAAGTAATGTGGTCTGAACATAAGGCATTTTATACTGCATTTGTTCAAAAGCTGGTAATTTATCAAAACCTCGAATTTTGTCTTTTATGATTTCTTCACATTCAAATTCAGAGATAAGTAAATTTAATTTCTTTTTCTGAAATCCACTTCTAAGCAAAATACAGATTTCATTATTAAAAGATGCAGTTGCTTTCACAGACCAGATAACTTTAGGAGCATTTTCAACTTTACATCTTTCTGCCATAACTTTATCATTACAACAAGTTAAAGCAGGATATAATTCTCCTGTTTCATGATCAATCATATCTTGAATGAGGGCATCAAATACGCCCAATCCAACCCCATTCGTGTCTATGACTAAATCGGTACATTTAAATTGATGATATAATCTACGAATGATTAAAGCTAATTCATCTGTGTTTAATCCTTCATGATTCTCCATATATATAATGTTTGCAATATAGGTATCATTATTCGTAGGAATTGCACTATTAATCATAATCGCACTGGCATCATTTTTATGTTTCTTGGAAGCCATTAAAGCGATATCGACAGATAATATTCTTCGTTCTTTTGGAAACAAATCAGGTATTTTAGAGAAGCGATTGTTGCCGAAGAAAGAGGGCGGATAAACAGCGTTATGTAATATCCTTCTGCTAGAAACATCATCAAATGCAAAAAAAGCATTTTCCGTAGCACCAAAAGGCATACATCCCATTTCCATACTAAACGTTGCTTGATCGAAATCCGATTCTGACATTTCATCTTCAATTTCAATTCGCTTTTTCAAGCCTTCTTTGATAGCTATTTGATAGGGTAATGCACAAACAAAATATCCATTTCTTCCACCTAATAAATTGAAAGTATATGCTTTTGATTTGTCAAAAGACCAATGACTACGAAACCAACAGGAACTCATGTAAATTTCAATATTCGTTTCTAACAAATCATCATTACTGCTATATTTAGATAAAGATAAATAAGCAGGCTGTCGAGGATTTCCCATAAATCTTTTTAGTACCGTTGTTATTGTATTTTTATCAATCATTCTAAATTCATCAAGAATTAAGAGATTTGCTCTAGCCTAATTGTTATTAACCAGTAGCTTTTTATCTACTGCTCTGGAGATTTCTCTCATTTTCCCAGTATAGAGTACATTTTCACCACATATATAAATATATGGCGGTCTGATGGAGGACACTCTTGGAAGTATTATTCTATTCGTCAACTTCTACTCGTTACGGTGTTATATTGCCTTTGATTTCAATATAATTACCTCGGTATTAGCGTATCTAAAGACTTAGCTTTCACCGATTTTGCCCTCTAATTATTTATGACTACTTGACCGCTTTCGTCATAAACGGCATATAAATATTTTTCGTATTTCCTATCTAAATAAATTTCTGATTCTTGATAACTGTCCAGTTATAATTTTCAGACAAATATTTTATTTCATTATCAGTCCATACACTCATACACGTTCTTCCTGTTTTCAAGATTTCATTATGTAAGATTAATATTTATTTTTTACCACGTCCAGAATCCGATGCAGTAACAACTTTAATCCAAGACCCATTTGCAAAATGTATTTCGGCTTTATTTGCACCTACACTAGCATATACAATTTCTCTACGAAGATTATCTGAACCCCATCCATAATTTTTCATAAAATCATCTACGATTTTTGATAACACTTCATTCGCTTGCGTTCTTGTACCAGAAGCAACACATATTTTTGTTTTTGGAAATAAAATACAACGTACTACACAAAATAAGGAAGTTAGCCAAGTTTTACCAATAGATCTTGCTGCCCAAAACATAAAATGATTGTGATGCATCATTGCAAATATTAAAAATTTTTGGAAGAGTTTTAAAGTGATATTTAAATAATCTTTTACAAATCTTTGAGGATTTGAACGATAGAAAGAACACCACAAAGAAACTCCTTGTAAGATTCGTTCCGATTTTTCATTTGCCAAATCTTTTTCCGATTTAACTTTTTTTTCAACAGCCATGATATCCCTCCTAATCTATTTCTATATTAGAAGGATTGCCAAAAATGGCATCAAAGAGTGCTTCACTATCATCATCTTCTTCATATTCAGGTTTTGTTACGGTATATTTTTTCATATATTTATCATATAAACGAGATAATCCATTTTTCATTCCCATCATTTTTGCAAGATGTCCTTTAAAAAACACATCCAGATAAACACCTATGTTATCTACATCTTTTAATTCTTCGTCTATTTCAGGAATGGGACGAGTGTTTTCCCATTTATCAATTAAAGTACCAAAAGTTTGTGTATCTGACATAGTATCCGAATGATTTTGTTTTGGTTGCAACTTTGCTGTTTCCAGTAATTTTTGAAACGTAGCAGTTAGATCCTTGGTATCTTGTTTTGCTCGGATCGCTTTTAATAACTCTAATTGTGTAAAACAAATTTGTTTAAATACTTCTTCCTGTGCTTTTGTTTTACATTCATGTCTGGCTACCCAGTCATCATATTGCTCTTGAAGAAATTCATAATCACTTTCTTCCTTAAGTCCTTCACCAAAGAACTTAATTGTTTTCTTGGTTATTTTTTTAAAATTTTTTGCATCATCATATAAAATTACATTTTCATGTTCCGCATCCAGAGCTTCTTGTTCTTCTTTTAAAGTATTCTCGTAAGTCTTTTTTTGATATTGACTAAGATTAGCTACTTTCATATAAGAAGAAAACATAGTATTATTGCTACTATGTTTTAAGGCTGCTTCAAAAAGACTGTCACTATAATAAATATCATTTAGCATACACAATCGTTTTACTGCTTTTTTCTCAATATAATATTCTTCTAAAGTAGTTTTATTTTCAGATTCTTCTATTTCTTGTGTATACTTCTTTAAGTATTCCTTATAAAGAGTATCCAAACAACTTTTACAGATAGGTATGAATTTATCATAGCCGAAATGAAGTTTACTACGTGATTGGTAAAAATCATTTTTCATACTTTTTTCTGATGTATCGGCTGTTTTTTCTATGCCACAATAGATACACTTTAATGCCGATGCTGGATCTACTTCTTTTTTTGGTCTACCTCTCGCTCTTTTTTCCATAAGCAAACACCACCATTTCAACCGTAATTTTAAATATTAATTATGGTTTCTCCTTCAAAAGCAGGTGCTTTGGAACGGATATTGTCCATAATTTTTGTAATAGCATCACAAATAACTTTGTCATAGATGGCACAATAAGCATATGCCACTAATTCTTTTGTAGTTAATACATTTTTATCAACAGCACTATTTGGAACTTTATTTACATCAATTTTATATTCTGCTCGGAAATTTCTATCCAATAAAATTTCTTTGTTGGATAAAGGTGGGAGAGTAACGGTTACAATGGAATTATTGGCAACCTCTGTAATATCTGTAACCTCTGTAACGTCCGCATCTTCTGTCTTATCAGAAGCATTTGGTTCACTTGGTTCATTTGGTTTTTCCTCTGTTACTTCAGGAACAGTACCATTCATAATAATATTCCCAGAAAAATCAAGATTTTTATAGACAATTTTTGATGGGAAATTTCGCAGCATTTCATTTTCTTCTTCTTCTGAAAATACTTCTGTTCCTAAACCAGCAATAGTAATCACTGTAGAAAAGATATTATTTTCAATGTCATGTTTAATTTGTAAATCCATAAGATCATCGCCTTTCTTTTATTTGATTTCTTAATTGGGATAATGCTCTAATTAAGACATTAATTTTTTCATAATCTAAAGTACCTTCTAGTTCTGTATTTGCTGTAATTGTATCTGCCATAGAAAGAATCACTTCTTCTTTTTCTTCTATGTATTTTAATTTCAAAATAATATCTTTGATTAATTCAAATTCGATTTCTTGTGCGATAGGATTATTACTATATTCGCTATAATTAATCTTTACACTATTTTGCATGATATCACCAACTTCTATAAAATATAAAATGGTAAAAGCTGCTATGATTATGGATAGCAGCTTTAGGAAAGGTGTAAAATAAGAGTATTTATTAGCCACATAGGGTATAGGAAACCATTGTGGCTGATATTACCAGTGTTTCCACTGAAATATAACATTAATTACTGATTGATTTTTTCTATATATCCTTTTGTAATTCTTGTTTTAATTTTAGTTTTGTTAGATACATGAATCAGCTTGCCAGTTAAATTGTTTCTCTTTTCTTTGCTTGGAATATAGGTACTATCAATATAAAATCCTTCAAAAAGTTTGATGGTCACATCTGTATCTGAACTAGCACTTTTCAGTGCTTGTGTAATTACATTTTCCAAGCCTTCCATAACAATCTTGACCATTGGTGTATTCACATTAGAAATATCAGCAACGGCTTGGATTAATTCATGTTTGAAATATTTTTGAACATTTCTATTATTTTTCACAATGACACCTCCTCGCCTATAGTATGTTCTCCTATATGCCTTATTTTGAAATTTTAAAATCGCCTTATTTTAAGGACATTTTTTGTTTTTCTTTTTTAGAAATATCCTTAAAATAAGTGTATTTTTGATTTGCTAACATCTTATTTTTCTCATCAATTTTTTTTGATATTCATTACGATATTCTTTTCTACAATCTTCACATCTGCAAGATCGTCTATCATTCACAGATACAGAAATCCATTCACCACAATCTACACATTGAATAGATTTTGTTTTAGGCTTGATATGATTACTTAAATTCTGATAAATAATATCTCCATAGCAATTCCATAACAGCATTTTGTATTTATTTGGTTTGATATCATATAAAAATTTAACAAGAATATCTACAATCTCATATGGCTCATATCCAAATTTAGATAATTCTTCTTTTGATTTCTTAATAATTTCTATAAACATTATTTTTTTTCTTAGTTCCGAATTTGATAATAACTTTCCATGTAATTTCTCAATCCCATAGTAATTAATTTTGCAATAGTAGTTTTTACTTAATTCTAAATATTTTAAAATCAAGGGATCGCTATTTTTTTCATCAATTCTTCCATTATGTAAAAAATTAACATTACATTCTATTTTTGGATTTGACATTAATAAAGTAGAATCAACTTGTCCTAATCCAATTTTTCTACAATTTATTCTAGGATTTATGATTAAAGATTCTAATTTATTAACAAAACTTTTATTACTGTCTGCAACTTGATAATTTTCTTTATCCTTAGCATATAAAAAGAAATGGGGGACATTTTCTTTTACAAGTTCCTTAATTTTATCATGAATTTCTTTTGGTCTTTCTGGCTTGTATAACGTTTTAGCGTAATCAATAACGAAGTTATTCTCCATACATAATAGTTTAATTATGTTAATGGCATCCTTTTTTTCTGATTTAGAACCAGATAGGAATATTTCACTATTCCAAATTTTTGATATATCATTACTATAGATACCAATATTACCACCAACAAAAGCAGCACATAATCCGTCATATAAAGCTTGTTTTGTTAATATTACAGGGTTAGCCTTTCGCATATTATAATAGAGTGGCACAATATCTTTCATATTTCTTTCTGCAATTTTAATAAATTTTCTATCAGAAACTACTAAGCTAGTATCCCCGTCCACATCACATTGAATAATTTTAGTAATTAAGTCATGGGTACTAGTATAAAGAGCATCAGTAGGAAACCATTCTCTTAATTCCTTTTGCTTTTTAGTATCCTTATATGCCTGATTTTTTCTAATAGCGTGTTCTCGATATAAGTGTGGACTACGCAAACAATCTAATTTCTCTGATTTTCTAAATAGCCAACAAAAAACTTCTCCATCTGCTAATAATCCTTTTGGATTCTTAATCTCTCCGAACCAATATTCACAAGCTGCATAAAAATCTGGCAAGAGAAACGTATATTTTCCATCAATTTTTAATTTACCTGCCTTATATCCTTTTACCATGCTATCTTTTATATCTTTCAAAATTGATTTTATAGAACTATCATTCAAAAGATTTGGATATAATTCTATGCATTTTTGAAAGGCTGTTTTATTTTCATTATAAGGGGAAAGACCAAAAGCTTTTTGCATATTTTCTACAGAATCACAAAGAGAAGATAAGGTAGTATTGGATGTTTGAATGATTTGTTCTATTTCTTTCTTTGTTATATCCGTTAGTGTTTGAAGCATTTGATAATTAATCGTAGCATTTGGTATTCTATTTTCCTCCATATTTGTTTGTCCAGCAGAACAGCCATATTGCTTATAAAATTCTTTGTATTGTTCCCACGAAGCGTAATATTTCCACATTTTACATTGACTTTTGGTAAAAATAACTTGGATATCCTCTGCAATCACATCATGTTCTTTTCCATAAATATCTCTGACGATAGGAGAGTAGTTATTAACTTTTATAAACTTCTTGTAATCAAAGACACCTAGAAGTCCTTTAATCCATGGCAAACGTATCATTTTATTTTTTTGCTTTATTCCAAAAGCATAAGGTAGTATCATTCCTGCCCCATCGGTATGAGGAATTGGAACATAATCAGAAATCCTCTTGATAGAGTAATCCGTATCATCAATGAGATCATATGTTCCATATACTTGTGTTTCAAAATCATCCATTACGATTGTTTTATCAATGTCAAATTCATTCCAGATATCCGTAGCGGAATTAGTTAAAGCTAAATATGCTAGATATTTGTTTGGATTGCAGCCACCTTTGGCATTGATACTAGCAACAGTTAAACCACACATAATTGTTTTCTCGTATTGATTCCAGACAGATTCTTTTATAAAGACGCATTTTTTTTGTCTTATTTGTCCAGCAGAAGAAGTGAAATATCTATATTTTTCACCTTTGTACATAAAGCCGAACTTTATCAAATCTTCTATAATAGAAAAATAATAAGTTTGAACCACCATAAAATCTTCGGTAAGTTCATTTTGTTTTGCACCAATTATACGAGTGAGAGAAGAATCAAACACAGAAATGATATTGGTATCAGAAATTTTAGCTTCCCTTAGTTGTCTTATATGGTGCTTCCCATTACTTTTCATATTTTCTTGCACTTTGTTTTTTAAAATATGTAATAGGGCATCTTTGCTATGTTTTATTTTTTTATTCTTATACGAAATCCAATGTTGATAGTTATGATAAGATTCTGCTAAAGTATAAATTTCTGTTTCCTTATCTTTGCAATTAGAGTAATCATATTGTTTCGATAGGATAAGAGATAGATTTGTATCGTTAATTCCATATTTTTCTAATTCCTTTGAAATATTCTTCACTTTTTTTGTAAGCTCCTTACGTTCCATACGGAGCTTATGATGTAGCCAATGAAGATGTGCTTCCTGATTGGAATAAAAATTTCCTGTATCAACAGAATATACAAAAATGATTTTATCAAGCATAGGGTATCCCTCCAATAGTATCTTGCTAGTATTCATATACCACAACACTAGCAAGATTGATGTTTAACATTATTAAATTTAATGTTATCTTTTAATAATTTTTCTTGTAACTCTCTTTTTAATTTTGAAATTCACCATTCTTCTTATAAGATGAATATTTTATAATGTTATCTAATATTTTTTTTATTTTCCCATCTGCAATGTTAGCATCATATCCATTTAAATAAGCAATAATTTCACTTGCTCTTTTATCTGCTTTTGTCATACATATAGGAATACCATCTACGGATATGACTGTTTTATAGGTAGAATTGTATTGTTTTACTCTTGTCTTTGTAATATTCATAATAAATGTCTCCTTATTATTTTTATAAAGTTTACATTCCATTACTGCACAGTTTCAATTATTATCTAACTATTTAATTTACACTATCAATTCCATTCATCATTTTATCTAATATTTTTGTGGCTGCTTTGGATAATTCATCAAAATATTCTATAAGATCCATAGCATAGGTAACGGAAATACCTACTTCTTCTTTATAGATGCGTTTAGCAGCTTGCAGGTCATATTCTTTTCCAATTGTTTTTAAAATAATATGATATAAATATCTATGTTCCCAACCAAATGCATCTAAAATCCTTTCTATTTTATGATTATTATTATAAAACCAATTATTTGATTTCTTAACTTTAGCTATTTTATTTTTAACCTTTGGTATTGGAGTAGAAGAAGTATAGCATTTATCCTTAGTAGTTTGATATTGTTCCGAGTGCTGCTTTGGTGTTTTTACTCTATATTTTTCTGGCAAAAAAGCGGCAGCCAATACATCCTTTGCTTTTAATTGATATTTTACCAGTTTATCAACCAGTTCTGGATTATTCTCTTTCATGTTTGGCGTGATGGAGATTTTAGCAAGCCAGAGTGGTATGTAATCAAGTTGAAGGCATAAAACATCTTTGTTGGCATTACCTGTTCCCAAGGGGTGAAATTTAACCCCTTGACTTAAAACTAAATCATCTTGTATTTTCTTTCTCTCGTTCCTTGTCTGGTCTTTAGTTAATCCTAGTCCATCACATATCCATCTTACCCCTGCCCATATAACTCCATTCCTATCTTGTGCTGCGATAACTGTGTCACCAAACATATTAACTTCCTTTACTGTTAAATCTGTCTTGTTCGCTTTGACACTTTTTAATGTACCAGTTTTTGATGGTTTAAAAAGATTCTCCTGTTCTAATTTTTCAAAATATTCCCTTGCCTGTTTTGCACGTTCAGTCTTTTCTTGCATAGACAACTTCTTAGCAAAATTGGCTGTAAGTTTTAAACTTGCTATAAGATTAAGTTTACCATTACATTCCTTTTTATAAACCAATGGGAAATAATCTACATTTTTTTCTACAAATGAATTATTAATAATATTTGTTCTTATCCATTCTGCAAATTGGTTTTCTCCCAGCTCTAAAAATTCATATAATTTCTTTGCTTCTACCATGCCATCCGAATCAATTTCCAAAACAGTTTCAATAGACGGTTTAAGGAATTGCTGCTGATTTTTATTATCTATAAAACAGTTATCATTATCTAAAAACTTTGCAAAGAGCTGAACACCACTTTCTGTTAAGAAATATGTTTTAAAATTAATGCAAGGAGCTTCATTTTTTGTTTCTAATTTTTCCCAATCAAGATCAAACATATAATAATCTTCACCATATTTAAAATAATCTTTTCCTTTATATTTTCTAAATCTGTAAAGTAGTTTCTCACGTGAAATACCGAATACTTCTGCAATCTGATTTATCATTACAACTTTCTTACCATGATATACAAGAGGTTCTAAATAGTAAATAGTTGTAAAAATTTCATTCCAAATGTCATTCTTGCTTTGTAAATGTTTGTTTTCAAATAATTTCTTTGTTATACATTCATTTACTGTATATTCCTTCATCATAATTTCTACCTTTTCCTTTCTGTTAGAATATTTTGTTTTGTTAATATGAAAACGGACACGAGCTTGCGAGTGTACGTGCTTTAACCCCCTTGAGGGGTGTGCCGAATGAGCTTGCGAATGAGGTAAAGCAAGGGTGTTTATGATAGGATATTCATAGTATTTATTAATCAAGGATAATCATTAAATAATTTATTTATAAAAATTAAGGCTTAATAAATACTATGATATAATAAATAATAAGGCTGACGCACTCGCAAGCTCGTTTGTCGTACTGTTTCGCTATCGCTCAACAGTACCTATTGTAAAATATGAAAAAAGTGTCATATTGAAAATAGAACTTTTGCCATATCAAAACGGTTCACTTTTTATCCGGTATATAATATGATTACTATTCTTCTTTTTATTATACCGGATTAAAAAGTGAACCGTACATTTGTTCTGAATATTATTGATGCACTACATAATTCCTTTTAATTCTGGTATATTATCTTTCGATTCTAATTCGGGTTCGCCAATCATAATCTGTATCAATTTATTTTGCACGTCTAAATAATTATCATGATATCTGTATGCAGTATCAAATGACTGAAACATTTTTTTAAAATCATCTTTATAGTCAAAACCTAGTTGAAGCAATTCCTCTATTTCTGGTTGTTTTAATTGTTTTTTCACCCACTCTGCTTCCATTTTATCCACTTTTTTATTTGTCCTGTCGTATTCATTTTTCGTTCTATTCATGATTCTTCTTGCAAATCTTGAAGCTACTGCTTTCTTTTTATGAATCATTTCTTCATTTGTTAAATCCTGCATAACTTCTTGTAACGCTTCATTGTCTACAAAAATTTGAATCTGTTTTCGATAACGAATCCAACCAAATTCATATAATTCATTGATTAGTTCACATACTCTATCGTAAAATTTTTTCTGCTGTTTCCGTTGGAAAATTGTTAATATTCGTTTGGCATTAAACTCTTTCAGAACTTTATGCTCTGTCTGCCTAATTATAACATCTTCATTTTTTGATGATGTGTGGCAATCTCCATTATTTGTAAAAATGCAATAATTTTTGTAATAATTTAAAGTTTTATATTCACTTTGTAATAAATCCAATACTTTGAATATGACACTTTCTAATTCTGGCTTACATCTATAATAAAATTGATTTAACATTGCAGCAGTAAATCTTGGATTTATTTCTGCCAGTTCTTTTAAAGATATTTTTTTATAGTTTTTAGTGACCAATCCAACAAAACAAGATAATTCTTCAACATTTGTATATATAATATTTTCATTTTTTTGTAATAAATAATAAACCATAATTGGCATTAGATGTTCTATATAAAATCCATTTTTACCTCTGCCATCTTCTTTTTCTATGTAATGTGGAATTTCAAATATATCTGCTATTTGTATAGCAAACTGTTTTAAATCAGGTCTATTTTGAATATCTAAATATTGCTCTATGATTTCATCTGCTTTCCTTTTATTTTTTCCTTTTGATATTTTTTGTAAATCTGTTATTAAGTTTCCTTCTCTATTTTTCATATTGAGATTTTTCACTCCAATAGTTTTGATAAGTTCTTTTCGTCCATTTAAAAATATTTGTCCAATTTCTGTTTTAGTTTTTATTGCAATTTCTGTAATATCTTTTGAATTTAGTATTGGAACATTAGATGTCAATTCATATGTTTTCTTTGTTTCAGAATTTTCTTGTTCATATGGTATGGTTACATTTATATAATCTGCAATAATATCATTAATAAGCAAATAAACATCTGCATCTGTTATGTTTCCTTCTTCTTGTTGCTGTATAATTTCAAGTAATTGTTTCTTGTATGGATTATCTTTATCTAAATTCATGATACAATCCTTAATTTTGATTTTATTAGTACCAATTGACATATTTTTATATCCTTTCTATCATTCTAGTTATTTTAAATCTTGTTGTTTTTAACCTGAAAATGATATATTTATTATACCATAATAGTAGCTAATTTGTAATACTAAAATGAAAAATATTCTTATTTTTTGTATAACTCGGAAGAAATAATAAAGTCTTAAATTAAATAAAAATTATTAATTTTCGGTGAAAATAAATATCGCCTAAAAATAAATGAAACGTATGATTTTATTTTGATTTTTTCGGTATAAAATAAAAATTTGACTTAGAAATAAAGCTATTTTGAGTTTTAAATTAGCAAGAAAATGAGAGTAAAAAAATAAACTGGAAAATAATTTGTTGGAAAGTAACCTGAAAATAAGGGTGTATTCCGAAAAGTATCCGAGAATAAAATAATTGTAAAATTAAAAGTTATTTCTAAATCCAGAAAAAATTGGTTAGGAATAGATGAAGCACACATTAATTAAAACCGAACATATTTTTGCTTTTTATATGTAAAATAGGGGGTATGGTGCTTTGAATGTGATATTTCACACTTTTATCACATTCAAATCGAACACATTTTCTATAGTATTTTATAATAAATGCAAACATATATTCTATTTTACTGTTATCTATTTTTAGCTTTATTATAATCTGGCATGAGTTATTTTATTATTTTCTCGCACGCTTTTTTTATTTGTGTTTTTATATAAGCAAAAACAATAAATAGTATCAATTAATATTATTATTAATATCACATATCTACTTAATAGTCACATTAATATAGTATTAATACATCATAATTATTGATATATAATAGTGATAATAAAAAACAATAGTAACGATAGTAGTAATACTAGTACAGACATTACCAATAATAATAGTATTAATAATAGTAATAACAAAAATATTATTATTAATAAAGGTAATAATAAAATTAATAATAGTAATAATAAAGCTAATAATAACAATAAAATTAATATCAATAATAACAGTAATAGTAATGCCAATAATAGTAGTACCAACAGGAGCAACAACATATATTTGTAATTAGCAATAATAATATTAACATTTACAGTAATATTAATAACAACAGTAATATTAACAATAATAGCAATAGTAATAACAGTAACAATAATAAAATTAGCAGCAACAACAAAAACAATAATAGCAGCACTGGCAACCTATAACATACCTACAAACACATCTTTACAATACATTTAATAATACATCTAATAATCCAGCATTATAATATATCCTATTCTTACTATTCCTACAGTACATCCAATACATCTAATCCTACAATATATCTATCCAGCTCCAATATTTAAAATATATCCATAATATACCCATAATCTATCCAATACCATATAATCAATCAATAATCTATAAAATAATCTATAAATATATAATACCCTTAAAACGCCGTTAAATGTCTAAATAAGCCTTTAAAATGTATTAGTCTATTTGCATAATAATGCATAATAAGTAAATATAAAAAAGAGCAGCTACGTAATAGTAACTACTCTTTTAAAATATTAGTTTACATTTATTTTATCTTTTACAGCTTGTACAATAAATCCATTAATACTTTTTGCTCCTGTATTTAGTATTTCTTCTTTTGTACCTTTAGGAAATCGCACTAAAATTTTATCATAATTTTCTTTTTCCCATTTTGTTGTTACCTTTATATGTGCTTTAGATGTTTTCTTTTATTCCCTAAACAAGTCCGAGTGTGTTCCTGTATTGATTAGAGTTAAAACTAGCACATCTTCTTCTATCAGATATACCAATAGCCAATCAGGTTGAATATGACATTCTCTATATTTTGACATTTTCCCTTTTAATTGATGGTCTTGGTATTTTTCTTCTAATGGGATTCTATTCTTTAATTTTTCAACAACATTTTCCAGTAAAGATATATCTAATCCTCTTTTTGCCGCTAATTTCAATCCCTTCTTGAATTTACTAGAATATTTAACTTCAAGTTTCATCTGCTAAAATCTCCTTAAACATTTCTTTCACGTCTGTATAACTTTTAACATTTGGGTCTTTGCTTATTCTCTCGGATTCCTCAAGAGCTTCTAATGTTTCTTTGTTTAATTCTGCCCTGCCGCCATCCGTTAGTCCTTGTAGATAAGTTATGGCATAAGTTAATTTGTAATCTGGTATGGCATCAACCAATTGATATAATTTTTCTCTTTCACTCATTTTTTGCACCCTCTCTTTCTATTTTTTCGTCAATAGCTTGAATAATATATGTGTTTAGACTCATTCCTGCATTTTTAGCAACTTTCATATATTTTTCTTTATCTTCCTTGCTTACTCGCAATTTGTATTCTCCAATATTTTTTAAATATTTTTTAGTTGCTGCCGCTTGTGCTTCTGTATATTTATTTCCCATTATATACACCTCCACATATATAATAGCACAATTTTTTATATGGGGATATATATAAATTGCATAAATATATGGGGTCATATTTGGTTATCTTGTCTATTGCAATATATGGGGTTATATATTATAATAGCTTCAACATCAAAACAAGCAAACAAACAAGAAGCATTTTATCAAGTGCAAAAACAAAATACAACGAAATATGAAGCGTTAAAATGTAAGGCTCTGCAAACTCATAGAAACGATAAGTAAAGTAGTTGTAAATAGTATAAAAACACTTTATTAAGTATAATTGTAAGTTTTGTTTGTTAAGTAACTATAAACAATAATAAAATAGGATTGTAGGATTGCACCTTGAAAAATGAATAGTAAAATGTTAGAATAGACAAATTCTCTTTTATGTGATAAAATCATCTTATCATATAGAAAGTGGGTGATAAAATGATTAAATGTCGTTTACGTGTATTATTAGCTGAAAAAGAAATAAGTCAAAAAGATCTTGCTGAAATTACAGGTATACAAACAAATACAATTTCTAAAATGTGTCGTAATGACATAAAACAAATTCCAATTAATGCACTTGATGCAATTTGTGAATATTTTGATTGTCAGCCATCTGATATATTTCAACATATTAACTAATCAAAAAAATGATTTATGAATTGCAAATAAAGGTATTGACAACCTTTAAAGAGTATGATATAATATAATCACAGTAAGGAAATAAAAGAAAAGCCGCTAACTAGGCTGGACACCAAACAAGCGACTTTTCATCACAACACTTAAAAGTGCATTTATATTCTAACATTTTACTATTCATTTTTCAAGTGTTTTCTGCAAATTTCCTAAATTTTAAAAAGTAACTATAAACAAAGCACTCTATACATGAAATAAATGTATAGCAAAATTCTAAAAATTCTAAACAAGGCTTGACCTGTTAGTAGAAAGTAGAAGTTGTCCATGTGCAACTACGAAAAATCCTACTAACACACATATAGCATGATAGACAGTGTATAAGTTAAAAAGCTACTGTATAAGAGCTTAGAACGGATACTATAAACCTAATAACTTGTTTGTTATTTTTTCTTAACAAGTAAAATGTATAGAAAGAAGTACAGTAAAAAAGGGATACTTTCCGCAAGTGTAGAATGTGGGGTAAACGGATTATAACCATAGAATCCCATCCTATGAGGTGTATATTGTTGTTATCACTCATTTTGAGCAGTGACTATTTATTATAAGTTGGCATGGCAATCAGTAATAAATAATAGCTTAAAAATGAAACTTGTTAGAATAGACAATCACATTTTTAGGAGTGAAGTCTGGATAATGTATCATAACCAACGTTATAAGCGTGACATAAAAACATTGTTATACAAACAGCACTATGGAAATAGTTAGTAACTCCATATAGTCTAGCATAACATTGTAAAACTATAAGCAAGGATAACAATAAAATGCAAGGCATAGAGTGCAACGGGTAGAAGCAGCATAAGCATAAGACTTTTACCCACGAGTTACAAAAATGCAATTACAAAATAGTGTTATAATGCAGCCACTATGTAATATATAGTGATGGTCACAAGTCCATATAAATGCAGAGTGTAACGCAAGGTTTACCACTTTTAGAGCGAAAAAAAGAAAAGATGGCGTTGACTGGGAATCGAAAAATCCAGCACAAGTCCAGAGGTGATAAACTGGCAGATCAAACACAAAAATAAAAATTAGGAGGCAACGAATATGAAAAATGTATATATTGGGAAAAAAAGCATCACTGGAAAAGGGTTAGCAATTTGTAGAGTAATTGATAGTGACATAGCAACAGGAGATACAATCGTTTACAATCGGGAAACAGGAAAAATCGAAATTGTGAAGTTTTTAGAAAAACATACACTCTGGGAAAACATCAAAAAATTAGCAGAGGATACAGAAAATGAATACGAGGAAAAATTTATGAGAGCATTAGTAAACTCATAAAGCCGTCTAGGTGGCTTTAAAAAGTCCATTAAGCCTAGAGCGTCCAGCAGAAATGCTGGGGTTGGAACAAAAAACAAAATTTGAAAGGTGGTAGAAATTATGACAATTAAACATGATAATGGATATGGAACTACTTATATTTTTGAGGTAGTAGAGAAAATTCCAGAAGGTTTTAGCATTTGGGCTATATCAGGAATCGGTAACGGGGAATACACTCCAATTTGTGAGAGACTGCATCCAGAAAACAAAGATTGCTATGACGTAAACACGCAGACACTAAAAGCAATTAAGCTAAGCAAAGAAGAAGTTAAAATACTTTTTTCTTCCGCAATGGCAGGGGACGGAACATTAAAGAAAGCCAGAACCACATTAAAAAGGGTTGCAAAAACCGCTACAATGCAGAGAAGGCAGGAAAAGGCAAGGAAAGCCCTCCCGATTTTGGAAAGAATCACAGCATAAAAACCGTCTGAACAGTTTACGGCGGTTCGATTCCGCCGCAGGCTTACCCATAAGGGAAAAATAAATAAAAGTAGCCCTTTTGGCAGAAAGTGAGGATATTATGAGAAAATTTACAATGAAAAGAATGAGTGATACAAGAGAAATATTAACATTCAAAAATGAAAAAGAAGAAACTGTACAGGTTGAGATTGTTCGATGTGAGGATTGCAGTCTTAAAAACTCGCTTCCTAAACTCTGGAAAAAAAATGGATTTATTGACAGGGTTTTAGAAACATATTGGCATATAGATGTAAGTGTGATAGATGAGGATGGCAATTGTTGGATAAAATATAATCCACAAATAAAACCATCTGATGATGGAAAAAGATATGTGATTAATTTTTCTTGGATGTTGGAAGCAACAAAAGAAAATAAGAAAAAGTTAATTGCAGAAGTGGAAAGATTAGCGTTTGCATAGTGGTGGTGGAAAATTAGAATATTTGAATGGTTGAATGATTGAGTGATGAACCATTTAAATATAAACTAATAATTAAATCAATAATAAAAAGAAAGGCAGCTCTTTAGGGCTGAATGGTAGAAAATATGAAAAAGATAATAGCATGGCTTGAGGAAAATGGGATTGAATATAGCGTAGATAAGTTTGGAAATCCATATTATTTCAATGATGGATTTACTGTTGATGGTATTCAGGTATCCTTTTATTTTGATGGTATTGGGAATGCATGGGAAAAGAAGGAAATGTTAGAGAAATTTATGAAACGGAAAAAATCGTATGTTTGTTATGATTTTCGTTTTGGAGCTGGATATACATATAGAATTATGACTGTATCTGATTATGTCAAATTGATCGAACATGAAAAAGCTATAGATGATGCAGTGAAAAAATTTTGGCAAGAGGAACACGCAAGGAGAATGAGAATAGAAAGCAAATTAGCATAAAACTAATGGAAAAATAGATGGAAAATTTTATAGCAGCATAGGGGGAAAATTTATGATTAAAAAAGTAACTATCAATGAGTATTTAATATTGCGTGTAATCCATGATGTAAAAATTTTGGTTGCAAGTGATGAAAAGGCTACAATTTATATTAACTATAAAAAACATTCCAAATAAGGAGGAAAAAATTATGACAAGAGAACAATTTGAAAATAATACAAGCTGGAAAATGAGCTATGAGGAATATAAAAAGTGTGATTGTACGCAATGTGATAAAAGAGATTGTATACATAGAGATGCATTTAGAAGAATGCCACGTATTGATGGTGGTTTAGGTTTATGTCCTAACTTGGAAAAATAAAAAAATACCACTGATGAGAAGTCCTGAAATGGCTCGAAACACGCTTGTAATATAGCGTGTCTGGTAGAAAAAAATAAATAATCATCAAGTATCACAAAAAAACTAATTGGAATGGTTGCGTCAATCGGAACAGTTAGAAATACTGATATAAACGAAATAAAGAAAGGAAAATGGATATGAAAAAAGGATGGTATTTTAATGTTGGACAAAAAGAGTATTTGTAGAAACAAATCAGCAGAATAAAACTAAAAAATTTGCTGAAAAGATATTACAGGAAATAAAAGCGGAAATATCAGAAGGCAATATACAATATATATTGTATAGCCTTATGAAAGCAAATTTAGAAATAAAGCACTGTAAAAATTTTCCAGACTATTATAATATCTTTGGAGAAAATTTTAGTGGATATGGTAGCAATGTGGACGATGGAAAAACAATTATTTTAAAAATAGTATAAATTCTGAATAGTATAAATCCTGCCTGATGATGGCAAGTTGGCTACTTGCCGAAACTAGCGGAAAATTTAATAGTAATCCGCTAGTCGTGGGAAGCCTAATGGAAAATCCGTTGAAGCCACACTGGAAAAATATAAAAATTATAGGAGGAAAATTTTATGACAAAATATTTTAAAAATGTAAAGAGTTTTGAGGATTTAAAAAATCAATTCAAGGTGCTGGCAAGAAAAAATCATCCAGATGCAGGCGGAAGTGCTGATATCATGAAAGAAATCAATTGTGAATATGATGCTCTTTTTCCAATCTGGAAGGATCGTCATAATGCAACAGTATCAGAGGAAGACAAGACGCAGGAAACAGCAGAAAGTACACGCCGTTGGTTTTATACGGAAAACGGATGGGAAGGAAGTCGATATGATAGTAGCTTATCTACAACGGATATTTCAAAAATCATCAAAAATTACTGCAAAGAAAAGTATCCAACATGGAAATTTTCTGTCACAAGTAAGTATTTTTCAGGTGGATCAGAAATTCTGATTTGTGTCATGGAAGCTCCTGTAGATATTTTTGATAGGGAATATTTTAAACTTCCTGTAAGTGACGATAAGTCTACATGGTCATATGGAGAGCGTAGGGATTGTTGGGATATGGAAAAAATGACAGCGGAAAATAGTTATTATATGCAGCTCTATAGTATAAGCGATAAAGAAAATCATCCTTATCTAAATGAAATTGGATATGCAACTTTGAAAGATGTCTATGATTTTATGCAATCCTATAATTATGATGATTCTGATAGTATGATTGATTATTTTTCTTGTGAATTTTATTCGTTTATTTGTATTGGAAAATGGAATAAAGGATTTAGAATTGTTCCTAAAACCGCTAGAATAAAGAATAAGGAAACGAAACCAAGGCAGAAAAGAAAGTCTACTCCAAAGCAGGAAAAAGCTCCAGAAATTAATCAGAAAGCAAAATATACATATAAAATTACACAGGGTGAGGATACAAGAGATGGATCTATGTTGTGGATAGTGAGAATTAAAGAAACTCTTGATAAAGCAACCTACATCAAAGAGAATAATCACATGAAAGATTTAGGCGGCTATTACAGTAAATTCAAACATGGTTTTATATTTAGGTTTGACCCAACGGAAAAACTTGGAGCATAGAAAGAAAAGGAGGATTGTATTATGGTTGCAAAAATTACTGAAACAAGTATGAAAATGATTGTAGAAGAAATTTCAGATGTGTTTATTTATTCTGATAATAGGCAAGAATTTATGGAAAAAATTCAAGAAATTTTAGAATCTAATGGAATAGTAGAAATAATACCAGATTAGCAGATGGAAAATTTTTAATACTTTATTGTACTAATTTTAGAAGAACAAAAAAAAGAATATTAGTACATAGAAATTATATGTAATAAGTATAAATTTATTAATTTTTTTTAGAAATAGGGATATTGTACTAGAAAATTTGCAAGAGTGTAATATCTCTATTTTTTTAAAAAAGATAAATGAAAAATATATATAGTATGATATTTTTTAAAATATTGCATTTTGACATGGGACAAAATTTTAAAAAAGAAAATTAAAAAAGTGTCCCACATCAAAATTAATATTTTTGAAAGATGGCGAGTGACCATATAAATGATATACCTAAAACTGTATAATATATATAGAAAAATTCTTTATATAGAAAAACCAAGTACCTAATGTACTTGGTCTCTTGTTGAAAGTGTTGTCACAGTCAACTGGATATAATTCTATCTGAACAATTGAATTATAACACTATGACATACCTTTTTCAAGTGATTTTTTTTGAAAGAAGGTGATGTCCATGTATATTTTGCGTGCATCAATAACCAAAAAAGATGGCACTAAGATTTATGCTAAGGATTATGGTAAAAGAGCTTTTAAGATCTGGATTGGTTCAAGCTCCAAACCTGTTAAAAAGAAAAATAATTAATACTAAAAGATATTTTTGCCAGTTAAAGTGTCTTTAAATTAAAAACAGAAAGATTATAGTTAGCAAAAGGAATTTTTGGTAATAAAACATCAGAAGTTCTTTTTTGCATATTTTAGGTTCTTTTGAAAATTGAGCTTGTTTTACAGTATTTTATAATTTTTGTCAACCAAAATGTATTTTTTACAGTATTTCACGATTTTTGTAAACTAAGATATAGTATAAAGATTAAAAAGATATACTTGACAGATAAGTAAAGAAAGATATAATAGTTATAGAGAGGAAAACGTGGAATAAATGAAAAAATAGTATCAATTAATTTTTCACGCCAAAAAAGGTCAGAAACAAGGTAAAAGGGGCTGAAAATAATAAACTATAGAAATAGACGTGCAAAAATAGCCTCTAAAACTGCTTTGTAGAGCCAGTTTCAGAAGGATAGGGTAGAAATGGAAGTACCCCGAGTAAGGGGATTGACACATGTTATCAACTATTATTCTTCGTCTTCGTCAACAGTATGTAGAAATGGAAGTACCCCGAGTAAGGGGATTGACACAATTCAGCAAAAATCTTAAGAGCAGTGATTAGCAATTCAGTAGAAATGGAAGTACCCCGAGTAAGGGGATTGACACATATTTTTCCATT
>CAJTJZ010000029.1 GCA_910576895.1 uncultured Lachnospiraceae bacterium
AGGCCATGTGCAGTTTTGAAGGTATATTTTTTAGTAATAATAAAAAATAATAGTATAGAAGAAAGACGGTATCACCGTCTTTTTATTATGTTTATTTTCTAAATATAACTAAGGGTTAATCTAGTTTATAGAATAGAAAAGAAAATATTTTGACGAAAATGTTGCAAATTTTAATTGTGTTCTTAGACATTTTATACTATAATAGGATTATCAGAGCGATGTATTAAAGAATATTTAAAGGGAGGTACATTTATGGAAACAGGAATTTTGTTAGAAAGTGGTACAAACGAGCTTGAAATATTAGAATTTACAATAGGTAATAACTATTATGGTATCAATGTAGCAAAGATTAAAGAGATACTGACATATCAAACTCCTACACCTGTACCAAACTCACATCCATGTATTGAAGGTATTTTTATGCCAAGAGATATTATTATTTCTGTTATTAGCCTTGAAAAATGCTTAAATCTTTCACCAAGTGCTGATACATCAAAAGATATGTATATTGTTACAAATTTCAATAAATTAAATACAGCTTTTCATGTGCATAGTGTTGTTGGAATTCATAGAATTTCATGGGCTGATATTAGCAAGCCAGATGATACGATTAGCACTCCTGATTCAGGAGTATCAACAGGAATTGTAAAGTTGGACAATCGTCTTATCATTATTCTTGATTTTGAAAAAATTGTAGCTGAAATTAGTCCAGAAACGGGGTTAAAAACATCGGATGTTGAAAATATTGGAGCAAGGGCAAGAAATGTTTCTCCAATTTTAATTGCAGAAGATTCTGCATTATTGTCAAAATTAATTACAGGATGTTTACATAAAGCCGGATATGCCAACATCACAGTGACAATGAATGGTGCAGAAGCTTGGGATAAGCTTTTGGAATATAAAAAGGAAGGAAATGTTCATGAAAAAGTGAATTGTGTTATTACAGATATTGAGATGCCACAGATGGATGGTCATCGTTTGACGAAATTAATTAAAGATGATCCTGATTTTGAAGGGATTCCTGTTATTATTTTCTCTTCGCTTGTAAATGATGAAATGAGAAGAAAGGGAGAGTCTCTAGGTGCAGATGCACAATTATCAAAGCCAGAAATTGGGAAGTTAGTAGAAGCAGTAGATGGTTTGATTGGTATTAAAGCATAGTATAAAAAAGGTTTTTTTGGCACAGATAGAAACCGATAATGTTCTTTCTGTGCCATTTTTATATCGTATGTTTTGAATCTTTTTTGTTTATTTGGAAATAATATGAAAATTTATATAGTTCACAAGTAATATGAATATTTGAATATTGGTATAAGTGGGATATAATCACTTTGATATAGGAGAAAAAATGGATATAAAAGAAATACAAAATAAACTTAAGCAAAAAATAGAGGATGCCGATCTTATTTTAATTGGTATTGGAAGTGAGTTAAAAACAGAAAAAGAAGAAAAAGAAATCTATCAGCAGAAAAGTAAGAAGCAGATTTTTGAAGAAAACTTAGAAAATAGAGCAGTAAATAATCAAAAATTTTATAAAAGATGCTTTTCTGTATATGAAAAAATACAAGGAAGAAAATCAAATCAGGCATTATTAAATTTAGCAAATATATTACAGAACAAAAATTATTTTGTAATTTCAACAAATGTAGATGAATGTTTATATCTTTCTGGATTTCGTTATATTGTTTCTCCATGTGGAAGAGAACGTTTATTTCAATGTAGTGAAAATTGTAGTAATCTAACATGGGAAAATGATACTTATCTTAAAGAACTTTTTTCGGAAAGCAAAGGGCAACAGATTCTTTCTGAAATTATGAAAGCAGAGAAAACAGATTTTTCAAAAGAAAAGTGGAATCTTCTTTTACCAAAATGTCCAAAGTGTGGAAAATTTGCTGATTTTAATAAAATAAATTTTAATAAAAAGGAGTTATATTGTGAACATTATCTTCCAGAATGGGAGAAATATATGAAATGGCTTTCTGGTACATTAAATAAAAAGCTGTTATTGTTGGAACTTGGTGTAGATTTTATTTATCCACAATTAATTCGGTGGCCATTTGAAAAGACAGCCTTATTAAATCAAAAAGCATTTTTTGTTCGTGTACATAAAAGCCTATCTAATATTCCTGAAGAATTAAAAGAAAGGGCAGAAGCAATTGCAATAGATAGTAAAGAACTTTTAGAAACGATTTGTTAATAAATCGATTCTCTTAAAAATAAAAAAAATGGTAACTCTAGGTTGAGAATTATATGAAAATATGTTAAAATAGAATCATACATTATATTTATAATAGTCAGATAGATTAAAAATAAGATTATCATATTATTATATTTGGTTGAAGGGGGTAAAAATAGTGGCGGATAATGATCTGTTTGATGGTATGGAAGATTTTAAAGGATTGGGAGATGAAGATTTTCAAGATCTGTTAGGAGATGCAAATTCTGAATTGGGAGATTTTAGCTCTGAATTTGATGGATTAATGGATTTAGAGGATTTTGAAAAGTTAGGTTCATCTGATAGTATGGGGGGATTAGATGGACTGTTAGATATGGATTTTAATAGTGGGACTTCTAGTTTAGAAGAAGATGATGATCTTTCTCTTGACTTGGAGATGAATATTACAAATGAAAATGCAAGTACAAATGCACCAAAACAAAAACAGAGTATTTCGGATAGTACGAAAAAAAATAGCAATCAGCCAAAGGAAACTGCTTCAAAGAAACCTTCTATGGAGAGTTCAGCAGAAGAATTTCTTGATTTAGATGATGAACTGATTATAGAGGGAGAAGAATCAAAGAAAGATAATGTTCAGAATGTTTTAGATACTGGGGCAAAGACAAATGCAGATTTTATAGGAGTAGATGAAGTAAATGATGAACTTTTATTAGATATGCCAGATCTTGATGAGAAAAAAGCTTTAAAGAATGTAAAAGAAAAAGATTCTGGTGGTAAAGCAAATGGTATCTTCCAAAAAATTTTTGGAAATGTGCCAGATGAAAATGCGGAAAAAAATGCTGCGAAAGAAGCAGAGAGACAGGCTGCAAAAGAGGCAAAAAAAGCAGCAAAAAAGACAAAAGAAGAAATTGCTTTAGAAAAACAGGAAAAACAAAAGGCAAAAGAGGAAGCAGCCGCAATAAAAAAAGCAGAACAAGAAGCAAAGAAGGCAAAAAAAGAGGAAGCAAAAAAATTAAAACTTGCAGAAAAAGCTGCTGCAAAAGAGGCAAGAGAACAAGAGGAAGCCAAAGAGCCAGTAACAAGAATTAACAGAGTTGGTGCAGGCATTGTTTTTGCTACCTTTGCAATGGTAGCAATTGTAATTATTGTAGGGAATAATTCCTATGCATATTCGCAATGTATTGCAAAAGCGGCTGCCTTTTTTGGACAAAAGGAATATACAGATGCTTATAATGAAATTTATGGTGTTAAAGTGAAGAAATCAGATGAGGAATTGAAAGATCAAGTTATGACAGTGATGTTTGTTGAAAAACAACTTAACTCCTTTGATAATTTCTTTGCTATGGAAATGTATCCACAGGCATTAGATTCTTTACTAAAAGGCTTAAGAAAATATGATAAATATTTAGAACAAGCAAGAAGTCTTGGTATTGAAAATGATGTTAATTATGTAAGAAGTAAAATAATTTCAGAATTAAAATCAGCATTTAATCTTTCTGAAAAAAGTGCATATAAATTATTATCTATTTCTGATCCACAAGAATATACAAAACAGGTAATGAAAGCAGCAAATACATAAAGAAAGAATACAGCCTATTTTGAGAACGATGATGTTTTCAGATAGGCTGTGTTCAGGTTTTGATAATGGGTTTCATTGATTAACATTTAGGAGGTTTTTATGATTGCGATTATTGATTATGATGCAGGAAATTTAAAAAGTGTGGAAAAAGCACTTTGGTATATTGGAGAGAAAGCAGTAATTACCAGAGATCCGAAAATACTTAAGAGTGCAGATCATGTTATTTTGCCGGGTGTTGGAGCTTTTGGTGATGCTATGGAAAAACTTCATAATTATAAACTTGTGGATGTAATTTACGATATTATAGAGATGGGGAAACCATTTCTTGGAATTTGTCTTGGACTTCAGCTTTTGTTTGAATGGAGTGATGAAAGCAATGTAAAGGGTCTTTCTGTTTTAAAGGGAAAAATTTTAAAAATTCCAGATAATAAGGAATTAAAAATTCCTCATATGGGTTGGAATTCTATAAAAATAAGAAAAGGAACAAGATTATTAGAAGGGATTGCTGAAGATTCTTATGTATATTTTGTACATTCTTATTATTTAAAAGCAGAACAAAGAGAAGAAGTGGCTGCTTTTACAGAATATGTTACAGAAATTCATGCTGCTGTAGAAAAAGAAAATATTTTTGCATGTCAATTTCATCCAGAAAAAAGCGGAGAAACAGGTTTGCAAATTTTAAGAAATTTTGTAAAAGTAAAATAGAAAGATGCAAAAAAATTAGAATAGGATAATGATAAGGTTTCAGGTAAGGAGGAACTTCTATGTTTACAAAACGAATCATTCCATGTTTGGATGTAAATAACGGTCGTGTTGTAAAAGGTATTAATTTTGTAAATTTACGGGATGCAGGTGATCCTGTTGAGGTTGGAGCTGCTTATGATTTAGCGGGAGCAGATGAGCTTGTATTTTTAGATATTACAGCATCTTCAGATGCAAGAAAGATTAAGATTGATATGGTCAGGCGTGTGGCAGAAACCGTCTTTATTCCCTTTACGGTTGGTGGTGGTATTCGTACAATAGAAGATTTTCGTATGATTTTAAGAGAAGGTGCGGATAAAATTGCAGTAAATACAGCAGCAATTTTAAATCCAAATCTGATTTCAGAGGCAGCAGAGAAATTTGGCAGCCAATGTGTTGTAGTGGCAATGGATGTAAAACAAAGAGAGGATGGAAAGGGATGGAATATTTATAAAAACGGCGGACGTGTTAATATGAACATAGATGCTATAGAATGGGCGGTAAAAGCAGAAAAACTTGGTGCTGGTGAACTTTTAGTTACAAGTATGGATTGTGATGGAACAAAAGATGGGTATGATTTAGAATTGACAAGAACAATTTCAGAATGTGTTTCTATTCCAGTGATTGCATCAGGTGGTGCAGGTAAGAAAGAACATTTTTATGAAGCATTGACTGCTGGAAAAGCAGATGCAGCACTAGCAGCTTCTTTATTTCATTATAAAGAATTGGAAATTAAAGAAGTAAAAGAATATTTAAGGGAACAAGGTGTTAGTGTAAGATTATAATTTTTTTATTTTCATAATTGTAAAAAAATGGAGGAAAATATTGTGGATTTATTTGAAATTTTAAAAGTATTCCTTTATGGTTTTGTAGAAGGAATTACAGAATGGCTTCCTGTTAGTAGTACAGGGCATTTAATTATTTTAGAGCAATTTGTTCCATTAAAAGCAAGCGATGAATTTATGGAAATGTTTGATGTGGTTATTCAGCTTGGTGCTATTATTGCAGTTCTTGTTCTTTTTTTTCATAAATTAAATCCTTGGGCAAAAGGAAAACGTGCAAAAGAACAAAGAGAAACGATTTCTCTATGGTTTAAAGTTATCATTGCTTGCATTCCAGCAGGTGTGATTGGAATTTTATTTGATGATAAAATTGATGCTTTGTTTTATAATTGTCCAACAATTGCAATTACATTAATTTTATATGGTGTTTTATTTCTTTTAGTAGAGAGTAAAAAAAGAGAACCAAATATTACTTCTTTGCAAAACTTGCCTTATTCTATTGCTTTTGCTATTGGCGTGGCACAGCTTCTTGCATTAATTCCGGGAACATCTCGATCAGGTGTTACTATTATTATGGCACTTTTATTAGGAACTTCTCGTTTTGTAGCGGCTGAATTTACATTTTTTCTTGCAATTCCAGTCATGTTTGGAGCAAGCCTAATTAAGATTTTAAAATTTGTGAAAAATTGTATAGAAACAGAAACAGGGATTTCTAATTATGAATTAATTACCTTAGGGCTTGGAATGATTTCAGCATTTCTTGTTTCTATTTTGGCAATTAAATTTTTAATGGGATATATAAAAACAAATGATTTTAAAATATTTGGTATTTATCGTATTTTACTTGGAATTGTATTAATTTTATTATTTGTAAAAGGAGTTTTAATAATATAGGAAAAGGTATAAACTCACGAGTGAAAATAAAAACTCTTTTCATTCGTGAGTATAATTTTTAAAAACAAGTAGTTTCTTTTTTTTTCTAGTTTCTTTTATACATTTGTTCGCAATAAATACAACGGTATACATTTTTTTCTCGATTTGTTAATTTAAAAATATGGGGAAGTTCTCGTTCACTTTCATCACTTGTAATGCATCTTGGATTTTTGCATTTAATAATATTTGTTACTTTTTCTGGTAATCTTGGATGACGTTTTTCCACAATTTTTTCATTTTTAATATAATTTACCGTAATATTTGGATCTAAGACACCTAAAATATCAATATCAATTTCTAAGTTAGAGGTATCATCAATTTTAATAATATCTTTTTTCCCTGATTTATTACTTTTTGCATTTTTTATAATAGCAACACTATAGTTCGATTTTTCTAATTGTAAATGTTGATAGATAATCATAGCACGTCCAGCTTTAATATGATCAATTACAATACCATTATTAATTCCTTCAATTCTTAGCATTTTTTCCTCCTATTTTTATATACTCTTGGTTATATAGATTATTTATTTAATCCAAGTAATGTCATAATGAGTGCCATACGAACATAAACGCCATATTGTGCTTGTTTAAAATATACAGCACGTGGATCATGATCAACTTCTAAAGAAATTTCATTTACACGTGGCAGGGGATGAAGTACAAGCATATCATGGCGTGCATAAGTCATTTTTTCCATATCAAGAATAAAACTATCACGTAGGCGAATATAATCTTCTTCGTTAAAGAACCGTTCTTTCTGAACACGTGTCATATAAAGTAGATCAAGTTCAGGCATAACAGGTTCTAATTTTTGAACTTCTTTAAATGGAATCTTGTTATCAATTAAAACTTCTTGTCGTAGATAGTCAGGGATTTTTAATTCAATCGGAGAAATTAGAATAAAATGATTATCTTGATAGCGTACCATAGCATTAATTAAAGAATGAACGGTACGTCCAAATTTTAAATCACCACAAAGTCCAAGGGTTAATCCGCTTAAAGTACCTTTTAATTCTTTGATTGTTAAAAGATCGGTTAATGTTTGGGTTGGATGATTATGTCCGCCATCTCCTGCATTGATAACAGGAATGGTAGCATATTGAGCAGCGACCATAGGTGCTCCTTCTTTTGGATGCCGCATAGCACAAATATCTGCATAACAGGAAATCACACGAATGGTATCTTCAACGCTTTCCCCTTTGGAAACAGAGCTAGAAGCAGAATCAGAAAAACCTAAAACAGACCCGCCGAGATTGAGCATAGCTGCTTCAAAACTCAGGCGGGTTCGGGTACTTGGTTCATAAAATAAAGTTGCGAGTTTTTTTCCTTGACATACAGAACTATATTTTTTGGGATCTTTGCTAATACTTGTAGCTAATTCTAAAAGATCATTTAATTCTTCTGTAGATAAATCAAGAGGACTGATGATATGTTTCATAAAAAACCTCCTTATTATTGTAATGGATTTCGTAAGAAATCTATTACTATTATGTGAAATGGGGAATGTCCTATCTGCTTTTAATAACTTGATAAGTAGTGCTATTCTTATTTTATATTTTATCATATCAAGAAAGAAAATTCAATCTAATTATAGTAAGAAAAAGGGAAAAAAGATTTGCTTTCCAAAGCATTAGCGATTATAATAGTTACAGTTTTATATATTATATATTATAATGCTGGTAGACAGCAGATTGGAGGATAGGATGATTCAGTTATATGAAAAAGGTGCTTACCTTATTCATGGCACAGAGATTATTCCTGAGAATGAGGAAGTAAATGCAGTTTTAAAACAAAAGACAGGAAAAACAGTAGAAAAGATGGAAGCAAAAAAAGCGACCATAGCATATGATATTTTAAAAAATCACAATATATCCGATAATATGGACAAGTTAAGGATTAAGTTTGATCGTTTAACTTCTCATGATATTACTTTTGTTGGTATTATACAAACGGCAAGAGCTTCTGGATTGGAAAAGTTCCCAGTACCATATGTTTTAACTAATTGCCATAATAGTCTTTGTGCTGTTGGTGGTACAATTAATGAAGATGATCATATGTTTGGACTAAGCTGTGCTAAGAAATATGGCGGTATTTATGTACCTCCACATCAGGCAGTTATTCATCAATTTGCCAGAGAAATGTTGGCAGGTGGTGGAAGAATGGTGCTTGGTTCTGATAGTCATACAAGATATGGAGCACTTGGTACAATGGCAATGGGAGAAGGTGGGCCAGAAATTGTAAAACAACTTCTATCGCAGACATATGATATTAATATGCCAGAAATTGTAGGTGTTTATTTAACAGGAAAGCCACAAAAAGGTGTTGGCCCACAAGATATTGCACTTGCCATTATTGGAAAAGTGTTTAAAAATGGATATGTAAAAAATAAGATTATGGAGTTTATTGGAGATGGCATTGATAATTTAAGTGTTGATTATCGTATTGGTATTGATGTTATGACAACAGAGACAACATGCTTATCTTCTATCTGGAAAACAGATGATAAAGTAAAGGAATTTTATGAGATTCATAAACGACCAGAAGATTATAAGGAATTAAATATGGGAGAAATCACTTATTATGATGGTCTGATTTATGTTGATCTTTCCACAATAAAGCCAATGATTGCTATGCCGTTCCATCCAAGCAATACGTATGAAATTGATGAATTAAATGCAAATTTAATGGATATTTTAGATGAAGTAGAAAAGAATGCACTTATCAGTCTTGATAATAATAAAGTAGAGTATAAATTAAAAGATAAAGTAAGAAATGGACGGCTTTATGTAGAACAAGGGGAAATTGCAGGTTGTGCAGGCGGTGGTTTTGAAAATATTTGTGATGCCGCAGATATTTTGCGTGGAAAGAATATTGGTAATGATGAATTTACGCTAAATATTTATCCTGCTTCTCAACCAATTATGATGGAACTTGTAAAGAATGGAAGTATTGCTGATTTAATGGCAGCAGGGGCAACGATTCGGACTGCTTTTTGTGGGCCTTGTTTTGGTGCTGGCGATGTTCCATGTAACAATGGGTTAAGTATTCGTCATTCTACAAGAAATTTCCCAAATAGAGAGGGTTCTAAAGTAACAAATGGACAAATTGCTTCCGTAGCACTTATGGATGCTCGTTCTATTGCAGCAACTGCTGCCAATTTTGGCTTTCTTACAAGTGCTACAGAATTTGATGGAGAATTTACAAAACCACGTTATTTCTTTGATAGCAGTATTTATGAAAAACGTGTTTATAATGGAGTAGGAAAAGCAGATAAAACAGTAGAAATTAAATTTGGACCAAATATTGTTGATTGGCCAGAAATGACATTTTTAACAGAAAATATGATTTTAAAAGTAGTTTCTGAAATTCATGATCCTGTTACAACAACAGATGAATTAATTCCATCAGGGGAAACTTCCTCTTATCGCTCTAATCCGCTTGGACTTGCAGAATTTACATTATCAAGAAAAGATCCTGCTTATGTTTCACGTGCAAAAGAGGTACAGCGTGCAGAAAAAGCAAGACTTGCAGGAAATGATATTTGTGCAGCAAATCCAGAATTAAATGATGTTTATAAAAAAATTGCAGAGAAATTTACGATTGATCCAAAAACAACAGAAATTGGAAGTACGATTTATGCAGTAAAACCGGGTGATGGCTCTGCACGGGAACAAGCAGCAAGTTGTCAAAAGGTATTAGGTGGATATGCGAATATAGCAAAAGAATATGCAACAAAAAGATATCGTTCTAATTTAATTAATTGGGGAATGTTACCATTTCTTTTAGAAGGTGATCTTCCATTTGCCAATGGAGATTATTTGTTTATTAAAGATATAAAAAAGGCAATTATAGAGAAAGAAAGTACAATAAAAGCATATGTAGTTAATAAAAATATGAAAGAGTTTGAACTTTCTTTAGGAGAACTGACAGAGGATGAAAGAGAAATTATTTTAAAGGGCTGCTTAATTAATTATAATAAAAAATAAATTTTTATAGAAAAAACAAAAGATGAAAATTATGCATATGTTACATTTTTGTATAAATATTTTTGGCAAAAAAAGGTCATAAGTTAGAGAAAATAGACGGAATTTTGGCTTTTTTTTGCCGGAAATTGTGAATATTCCATAAAAAGGCAGGATAAAAAAGGAATTTTATGTTGACAAAGGGAAAGATGCATGGTAAAATAGGCTCACAAAAATAATATTAGTTTTTTTATAAGGAGGAGATTTTAGATGGTGAAAAAATTTCTTGTTGGTGCATTAACAGCAGTTCTTATGGTAGAAGGTGTTATTGCAACAACAGCGACATCAGAAGCAGCAAAGGCTCCAAAGGCAAAGTATACATACAGCTTTGATAAAGCTGACAAAAATCTTGTAGCAGTTGGTCATAAAAAAGAAGATTCTCAAACTGGAAAACCAGTAGATCCGGGAGCTCCTACAAAGGTTTCTAAAAAAATCCAATTGAAAAAAGGTAAAAAAGGCAAGGCTTTATATCTTGACAGAACTTATGGTGTAAAATTAAACAATATGAAATTAAAAGCAAAGAAGTATACCATTGCTTTTTGGGTAAAGACTGATTCTACAATGTCAGATGCTATGCCTATTTTCTTTGCAGGAAATGAAAGTGTAGCAGATGAAAATACAAAATGGTTTAGTGTTACAAAGCAAGCTTGGCTTGGAACAGATCACTCTCCAGTTGTATGGTCACATAATGGAGCAAAGGGTGAATTCCCATGGACAAGTGATATTTCAGAGCCTTTTGATAATATGATTGTACCAGATAATGGATGGCTTCATATTGCAATTACAGTAGGTAAAGAATATGGCGATGCAGGAAAAGTAACAGAGTATATGACAAAGGGTGATGATGGTTATACAAAAGGTAATAACTGTGTAATCTATGTCAATGGAGAATTGTATGGTACTGGTACACCAGTTGCTAATGATATTTTTGATGGTAAAGAAACAGCATATCTTGGAATTAACTACTGGGATACAAAATTCAAAGGTTATATTGATGAGTTAAAGATTTATAATAAGGCATTAAGCGAAGAACAAGTTCAAGCAGTTATGAAGGGAAAATAAAATAATTTTCTTAAAGAAAAAGACAGGCATTCATGATTGAGTGCCTGTCTTTTTAAAATGAGAATTTCTTTTCTTTCTATTTTTGAAATAGGAATTTCTTTTTATCCCTATTTTTGAAATGGGAATTGCTTTTTCTTCCTATTTGTGGTAAAATGCTTCTGGTAACGAACACATATTCTAAATTAGGAAGGAATCAAAAGAATGGCAAAAATAATTGATGGAAAGAAAATTTCCGTACAGATAAAAGAGGAACTAAAAGAAAAAGTAGCAAAATTAAAACGGGACGGAAAGGAAATTACCCTTGCTGTCATTCAGGTAGGAAATGATGAAGCATCAACGGTTTATGTAGGAAATAAGAAAAAAGCTTGTGAATATATAGGGATTCATTCCTTATCTTATGAACTTTCAGAAGAAACAACACAAGACAAGCTATTAGAGCTTATTGAGGAATTAAATCAAAAAGAAGAAGTGCATGGTATTTTAGTACAGCTTCCATTGCCAAAGCATATTGATGAAAATGCAGTTATTCATGCAATTTCACCAAAAAAAGATGTCGATGGTTTTCATCCACAAAATGTTGGAGCATTAAGCATTGGTGAGTCAGGATTTGTTTCTTGTACACCGGCTGGAATTATACAGCTTTTAAAACGATCAGGAATTGAAATTGCAGGAAAACATTGTGTTGTAATTGGAAGAAGCAATATTGTTGGAAAGCCAATGGCAATGCTTTTATTACGAGAAAATGGTACGGTTACTGTTTGTCATTCAAAAACAAAAGATTTAGCGAAACTTACAAAACAGGCAGATATTTTAGTTGCTGCTATTGGAAAGCCAAAATTTATTACAAAGGAATATATAAAAGAAGGTGCTGTTGTTATTGATGTTGGCATTCATCGTATGGAAAATAAAAAGCTTTGCGGTGATGTAGATTATGATGATGTGATTGATAAAGTAAGTGCAATTACACCAGTGCCGGGCGGTGTTGGACCAATGACAATTGCTATGTTGATGTATAATTGTGTAGAATCAATTTCACTTTAAATAAAGACAAGGAGGCAGATGCAGATTTTGACGGTTTTTTTGTATCAAGAGGAAGAATATTGCCTATTTTTATCAGAATATGAAGTGCCTATGGGGGAAAGTATAGAAAAGGATGCTGAAAAACAAGAGGAATATATGAAAGAAATAAAAGGAAATAAGATAGAGCAAAAACAAATTTCCTTAAAAATAGAAGATTATCGGCTTTTTTTAGAAAAAAAATGTGATAATCTCTGTACACAAGAAGCAGTAAAATATTCTGGTGGTGTTTTAATTGCAAAAGGATTATTAGAAGAATATAAAGAATATGAAGATCTTTTTTCTTATGAAACTGTTTTAGAATTGATTTTTAAAAATGGATGTCTTATTACAACCGTTGATCATAGTAAGGCAATGCTTCGTATTCGTAGAAATTTGGAACAGGGTTTGCGTAGCCTAGCAAAAGCACGAGATCGTATTTGTATTCAAAGATTTTTAAATCGTACTATGATTTGTGATTATCGCCAGTCTATGTATGCTTATACAAAAAAGAAAGTTTTTAGAAATATATATCATGGTATGGAAGCAGTAAAGAGAAAGGTTTTAAAAAGGAAAAAGGAATGAAAGTATTATTTATTTCTCTTGGATGTGATAAAAATTTAGTAGATAGTGAAAAAATGTTAGGGCTTTTATGTAGGGCAGGATATGAAATTACAGATAGGGAAGAACAAGCGGAGATTATTGTAATTAATACCTGTTGTTTTATCCATGATGCAAAGGAAGAAAGCATTGAAACAATTTTAGAAATGGCAGAGTGGAAGAAAAAAGGAAATGTAAAAGCACTGATTGTTACAGGATGTTTAGCACAGCGTTATCGAGAAGAAATGAAAAAAGAACTTCCGGAAGTAGATGCAATTCTTGGTACAACAGGATATGAAGAAATTGTAGAAGCTATGGAAGAAGCATTACAAGGAAAAAAAGTTGAAAAATTTAAAGAGCTTACTTATCTTCCGGGTTTTGGGATGCGTGGGCAATATAGAGAGAAACTTGTTAGTGCTTATCAGGAAGAAAATCGTGTAATTACTACCGTTGGAGGATTTTATTCTTATTTAAAGATAGCAGAAGGCTGTGATAAACATTGCAGCTATTGTATTATTCCAAAAATCAGAGGAAATTATCGAAGCATTCCAATAGAATCCTTAATAAAAGAAGCAACGTATCTTGTGGGACAAGGTGTAAAAGAATTGATTTTAGTTGCTCAGGAAACAACATGTTATGGCATTGATCTTTATGGAAAAAAGATGCTGCCAAAGCTTTTAAAAGAACTTTGTAACATAAAAGGGCTAGTTTGGATTCGTATTTTATATTGTTATCCAGAGGAAATTACAGAAGAATTGATTCAGGTTATAAAAGAGGAAAAGAAAATTTGTCATTATCTTGATTTACCAATTCAACATGCTTCCGATTTTATTTTAAAACGAATGGGAAGAAGAACAAATAAGAAAGAATTAATTGCAATCATAACAAAGCTGCGACAGGAGATTCCAGATATTGCACTAAGAACTACATTGATTACAGGATTTCCGGGCGAAACAAAAGAACAACATAGGGAATTAAAAGAATTTGTAAAAAAGATGCGTTTTGAGCGATTAGGTGTATTTCCTTATTCTCCCGAAGAAGGCACGTTAGCAGCGGAAATGACAGATCAAATAGAAGATACTGTAAAAGAGGAAAGACGCAGGGAATTAATGGAATTGCAGCAGGAAATCGCATTTGAAAATGCAGAAAAAATGCAGGACAGAGAGCTTTATGTTATGGTAGAAGGAAAGCTTGAAGATGAACCTGTCTATATTGCAAGAACCTATCAGGATGCACCAAATCTTGATGGATATTTATTCTTTGAATGTCCTTATGAGATTATTTCTGGAGATTTTGTAAAAGTAAAAGTAACAGGATCAAAAGATTATGATTTGTTAGGGCTTGTTGTAGAATATGAATAGCATGAATCAAGAAGTAAAGGGGAAATTTATTATGAATTTGCCAAATAAATTGACGCTTATAAGAGTCGTGATCGTTCCTTTTTTTGTTGCTGCCTTGATGATGGATTTTCCAAATCATAGGATTGTAGCTGGAATATTATTTATTGCAGCAAGTCTGACAGATTTATTTGATGGATATCTTGCAAGAAAACAGGGGCTTGTAACAACCTTTGGAAAATTTGCTGATCCACTTGCTGATAAACTGCTTGTCAATGCAGCACTCATTTGTTTTGTGGAACAAAAGCTTTTACCATCATGGCTTGTAATTATTATTATCAGTCGAGATTTTATTATTAGTGGATTTCGATTAGTAGCTTCCGAACAGGGAATTGTAATTGCCGCTGGAATGTCAGGAAAAATAAAAACAGTCTGTCAGATGGTCATGTCAATTTTATTAATTTTTCATTTTTCAGGAGCAATATTTGCTGCTTTAGAACAAATTTTTATTTGGGCAGCTCTTATTATGACAGTAGAGTCATTACTTGTTTATTTATATCAAAATCACAATGTATTGGATTTAGGGAATATGTAATTGAAAAGAGGAGAATAAGATGGTTGTAGAACTGATTAGTGTTGGTACAGAGATTTTAATGGGTAATATTGTAAATACTAATGCAGCATATCTTTCTGAAAAGTGCGTACAGCTTGGGCTGTCAGTTTATCATGAAGTAACCGTTGGAGATAATCGGCAGCGACTTTTGGATGTCATTAAAACAGCAGCAGGACGTGCTGATATTTTAATTTTGGGTGGTGGCCTTGGACCAACGAAAGATGATTTGACAAAAGAAACGCTTGCAGAAGCATTTCATAAAAAATTAGTAACAGATGAACATACAAAAGAGAGGATACAACAGTATTTTAAAAAAAAGGGAAATACAAGTCTTATTCCTGAAAATAATTGGAAACAAGCGGAAGTTATTGAAGGCTGTCAAGTTTTAGATAATGATAATGGAACAGCACCGGGACTTATTGTGGAAAATGATCATGGTATTAAGGCAATTTTGCTTCCCGGACCACCAAATGAAATGATTCCAATGTTTGAAAAGCAAGTAATGCCTTATTTAAATAAACTTTGTGAGTATCGTATTTATTCTAGTATGATAAAGGTATGTAATATTGGAGAAAGTGCGGTGGAAATGTTATTAATGGATTTAATTGACGCACAAAGTAATCCTACCATTGCAACGTATGCAAAAACAGGAGAAGTTCATATTAGAATTTCAGCACGTACAGAGTCAAAAAAAGAGGCAGAAAGTTTAATGAAACCAGTGATAACAAAAATTATGAGAAAGCTTTCTGGACATATTTATACTATGGATGAAAAAGTGACTTTGGAACAATGTGTAGTAAACCTTTTAAAGAAATATAATTTAACACTGGCAGCGGCAGAATCTTTAACAGGTGGACTATTTTCTGCAAGAATTGTAAATGTACCGGGAGCATCGGAAGTATTAAAAGGTAGTTTTGTAACTTATACAAATAAAACAAAAAGAAAATTACTTGGTGTAAAGAAAACAACACTTGTAAAGCATACAGCAGTTAGTAAAGAAACAGCAGAAGAAATGGCAAAGGGAGTGGCATCAGAATTAAATGCTGATGTAGCTGTTTCTATGACAGGAATTGCTGGACCTGATGGTGGAACAGAGGAACAGCCAGTGGGACTTGTTTATATTGCTTGTCTTGCCAAAGGAAAAGTAACAGTAAAGAAATATCAATTTCAGGGAGAACGACAGAAAATACGAGAAAATGCGGTTGTTGCTGCACTTGATCTTGTAAGAAAATGTGTGATTAATCGTTATGCATAAAAACTGTTTCTAAAGTAAAAAAAGAAAAAATACGATTCTTCACTTGGCATTGGATAGACAAAGAATTACCATAGAACTGACATAGTTATTTAATAAGATAAGGATGACTTCTTTGTATAGAAAGGTGCAGGTGAGATTTATGAGAGCATTTGAAAATAAAATAAAATATAAAATATTTAAAATAGGAATGCTGCTGTTGGTTCTTGGTATGATTGTAATTGCCTGTGGCATTCGGGATAATTCTAGTTATGCTGTGCAGCCGGGAAACAATGCAACCGAAAATAATGAACAAGAAAAGACAGATTATAAAGATGGAAATGCAAAAATACAAGTATATACTATGGATCCTGATTCTTTAGAAGCAGAGGAAATCACAGTAAAAGTAAATGCAGATTCTACAAAAGGTTTAACAGCACAGACTATTGTAGATGCTGTGATGGATCTATTTGAAGCACAAGGAGCAAATATTGGAATTAATCAAGTAGAACAAAATGAAAATACAGTGATTGTAGATTTTAATGGAGAAAAAGCACCTGTAGTAAATGTTGGTTCTGCAGAGGAAACAGCAATCTTAAATTGTATTTCTATGAGTCTTTTAGATAATCTTGACGACTGCCAACAGGTAGTATTCCATGTAGATGGAGATTGTTATGAAAGTGGTCATTATGCATTTGAATTAAATGAGGCTTATAAATGGAAGAATTAACAAAAAAACTAGTCGTTATTGGCGGCGGTGCAGCGGGAATGTTCGCTGCAATTTTGGCGGCAAGAAAGGGCTGGAATGTAGTATTATTGGAAAAAAATGAAAAATTAGGAAAAAAGCTTTTTATTACTGGAAAAGGACGCTGTAACATAACAAATGCTTGTGATATGGAAGAACTTTTTAATCATATCGTTACAGGCAGGAAGTTTATGTACAGTGTTTTTTATGGATTTCATAATTATGATATGATGGACTTTTTAGAAGAATTAGGACTTCCATTAAAAGAAGAACGAGGCTTGCGAGTATTTCCAAAATCAGATAAATCATCGGATGTAATTCGTGTTTTTGAAAAGGAATTAAAAAGGCAAAAGGTTCAAATAAAATTACATACAAAAGTAGTTGATATTGAAATAGAACCATTTGTAGAAGAAAAAAGAGAACAAGAAGAAAAAAAGAAGAAGTCACAAAAAAGTAAAGTATATCGTGTTTGTGCAAAAGAAGGAAATGCGTATTGTTATTTTCCAGCAGATGCTGTTTTTATTGCAACAGGTGGTCTTTCTTATCCATCGACAGGATCAACAGGAGATGGATATTATTTTGCAGAAAAAACAGGGCATACTATTATAGATCCAATTCCGGCTCTTGTACCATTAGAAACAAAAGAAACCTTTGTAAAAGATTTTATGGGGCTTTCTTTAAAAAATATTGCTATTACCATTTATCGTGGAGAAAAGAAATTGACAAGCGATTTTGGAGAATTATTATTTACTCATTTTGGAGTAAGTGGACCTGTGATTTTAAGTGCTAGTAGCATGATTGCAAGAGAATTATTAAAAAGTCCACTGCAGCTTTCTATTGATTTAAAGCCTGCACTTTCTAAGGAACAACTTGATACTAGGCTTTTGCGTGATTTTATGGAAATGCCAAATAAACAATTTAAAAATGCATTTGACAAGCTTTTACCAAAAACACTTCGGGCTTTTATGGTGGAAAAAACAGGAATTTCAAAGGAAAAGAAAATCAATCTTATTACAAAAGAGGAGCGACAAAAAATTGTAAATCTTTTCAAAGATTTTCGTCTTACACTTATAAAATCTCGTGGATTTTCTGAAGCTGTGATTACGCAAGGTGGTGTAGCAGTTCATGATATTAATCCTTCTACAATGGAATCAAAAAAAGTAAAAGGTTTATACTTTATTGGTGAAGTTTTGGATGTAGATGCATTAACAGGAGGATTTAATTTACAGATAGCATGGTCAAGTGCAGCTTTAGCAGCAAGAAGTTTATGATAGTAAAAATAAAGATAGATAGAATAAAATAGAAAGGTATGGGGAAACTATGGGAATAAGTATTGCTATTGATGGTCCGGCAGGTGCTGGAAAAAGTACAATTGCAAAGCAGGCAGCAAGTGAGATTGGTTTTATTTATGTAGATACTGGTGCTATGTATCGTGCGATTGGGCTTTATTTTCTAAGAAAGGATTGTTGGGAAGAAGAAGAAATTATAAAAGAATGTCATTCCAATCATATTTCAGTTACCATTAAATATAAAGGACAAATTCAGCAGGTGCTTTTAAATGGAGAAAATGTTAGTGAATTGATTCGAACAGAAGAAGTTGGAAAGATTACTTCTTTTGTTTCCAAGATTGGGGCAGTACGAGAATTATTATTAGAACTTCAACGGGGACTTGCAAAAGAGCATAATGTGATTATGGATGGGCGTGATATTGGAACTACAGTGCTTCCAAATGCTCAAGTAAAAATTTATTTAACAGCTTCTTCCAAAGAACGTGCAAAACGCCGCTATAAAGAATTAAAGGAAAAAGGAATTGCTTGTAATCTTGAGAAAATTGAAAAAGATATTATTGCAAGAGATGAACAAGATATCAATCGAGAAATTTCTCCTTTGCGACAGGCAAGTGATGCAATTTTAATTGATACTTCTTTTATGGGAAAGGATGAGGTTGTGGAAAAGGTGATTTCACTTTATATAGAATATACAAGATAGATAGGAAATATAATGTTTGGAAATGAGGAAAATGATTTGAAAATAACGGTAGCAAAATCTGCTGGTTTTTGTTTTGGTGTAAAGCGTGCAGTTGATATGGTCTATGAGCAGGCAGAAACGGGAAAAAAAGTATTTACTTTTGGACCAATTATTCATAATGATGAAGTTGTTCATGATTTAGAAAAAAAGGGTGTTTGTGTCATTGAGGATATTGAGGAATTAAAAAAACAAAAAGAGGGAACAATAATTATTCGTTCTCATGGAGTTTCAAAAGAAATCTATCAGCTTTTAGAGGAACAAAAGATAGAGATTGTAGATGCAACCTGTCCCTTTGTGAAAAAAATTCATCGTTTAGTAGAGGAACATGCAAAAGCAGGAGATTTTATTGTTATTATTGGAAATGAAAGTCATCCAGAGGTAGAAGGCATTAAAGGATGGTGTGATCAAGCTGTTTGTGTGATTGAAACAAAAGAACAGGCAGAAGAATTTACACCTTTTTGGGAAACAAATAGTGATAATAAACAACATAAAATCTGCATTGTTTCTCAAACGACATTTAATTACAAGAAATTTCAAGATTTAGTTGAAATTATTGGTAAAAAGGGGTATGATATAATTGCTTTAAATACAATTTGCAACGCTACGGAGGAGCGTCAGACAGAGGCGGAAAACCTTGCAAGGGTATCTGATGCGATGATTGTAATTGGTGGTAAACATAGTTCAAATACACAGAAGCTTTTTGAAATCTGTAAAAAGAAATGTGACGATACTTACTATATACAGACACTCGTTGACCTGGATTTGAAGCAGTTCAAATCCTTTAGTAGCGTAGGTATTACCGCAGGGGCTTCAACCCCAAATAATATTATCAAGGAGGTAACTATGGGCATGACAGAAGGAATTTTAGAACAAGAAGATTCCAAAAAAGAGATTCAGGAGGTGACAGCTGAAAACGTATCTACACAAGAAGCTGCTGATTCCAAACCTCAAGAAGCTGCTGCAAATAATGCAGGCACTACTGGGGAGGAGCCAGAGTCATTTGAGCAGTTATTAGAGGGTACATTAAAAACAATTCATAATGGAGAAATTGTAGAAGGAACTGTTATTGATGTAAAAGAAGATGAGATTGTTCTAAATATTGGCTATAAATCAGATGGCATTATTACTAGAAGTGAATATACAAATGAATCCAATGCAGATTTGACAACCAAAGTAACCGTTGGCGATACAATGCAGGCAAAAGTTTTAAAAGTGAATGATGGTGAAGGGCAAGTAGTCCTTACTTATAAGAGATTAGCTGCGGAAAGAGGAAATAAAAGGTTGGAAGAGGCTTTCAATAATGAGGAAGTTTTAACAGCAAAAGTAGCAGCAGTACTTGATGGCGGTTTAAGCGTTGTTGTAGATGAAGCAAGAATTTTTATTCCAGCAAGCCTTGTTTCCGATACTTATGAACAAGATTTGTCAAAATATGCTGGACAGGAAATTGAATTTATTATTACAGAATTTAATCCTCGCAGAAGAAGAATTATAGGAAATAGGAAAAAGCTTCTTTTAGAAAAGAAAGAGGAATTAAAGAAACAATTATTTGAAAAAATCAGTGAAGGCATGGTAATGGAAGGTGTTGTTAAAAATGTAACAGACTTTGGTGCTTTTGTTGATTTAGGCGGAGCTGATGGTCTTCTTCATATTTCTGAAATGTCTTGGGGACGTGTAGAAAATCCAAAGAAAGTATTTAAAGTCGGCGATGAAGTAAAAGTTTTGATTAAAGAAATCAAAGGAGAAAAGATTGCTTTAAGCAGAAAGTTTGATGATGAAAATCCATGGTTAAATGCTGCGGATAAATATGCCGCTGGTCATGTTGTTACAGGAAAAGTAGCACGTATGACAGATTTTGGTGCATTTGTTGAATTAGAACCGGGTGTAGATGCACTTCTTCATGTATCCCAGATTGCAAAAGAGCATATTGAAAAGCCATCGGATGTATTAAAGACAGGGCAGGAAGTGACAGCAAAAGTAGTAGACTTTAATAAAGATGCCAGAAAGATTAGCTTAAGCATTAAAGCAATGTTAAATGATCAGGAAAAAGAAGAAAGCTCTGAAGAATAATTTTTAAAAAGAAACTAAATCTAGTTGTGAGAGTTACTGGATATAGGATAATCAGATGTTTATAAGCTGTTACAGAGTTGTCTGAAAAACAGGACTGTGTGACAGCTTTTTGGATTCTTTTATCATAACAATATTACAATAGGAATAAGGGAGGATATCATATGGCAGATGATTATGAAAACTTTAAAAAAAGAGTTTGGGATCTTACAAAAATTGATTTGAATTCTTATAAGGAACGTCAGATGAAACGGCGAATTGATTCTTTAATTACAAAACATGGAATTAAAGGATATGAAAAATATGTAATGGAATTAAAAAATAATAAGGAAATATTTGATGAATTTATTAATTTTTTAACAATTAATGTATCGGAATTTTACCGGAATCCGGAACAATGGGTAACACTCGAAAAAGATATTTTTCCCATGCTTTTTAAAAAATTTGGAAAAAATCTAAAAATTTGGAGTGCTGCTTGTTCTACAGGAGATGAACCTTATTCCCTTGTTATGCTGCTTACAAAATTCCTGCCATTAAATCAAATTAAAATTATGGCAACAGATATTGATAAGCAGGTTTTGGAAAAGGCAAGACTTGGACTTTATAATGTAAAAAGTTTAAAAGCACTGCCAAAAGAGTTTATTAGTAAATATTTTACGCAAATTAATGATAAGACATATCAAATTTCTTCTGATATAAAAAAACGAGTGGAATTTAAGGAACATAATTTATTAAAAGATCCTTATCCAACAAATTGTGATTTAATTATTTGCCGTAATGTGCTGATTTATTTTACAGAAGAAGCAAAAACGGAGATTTATAAAAAATTTAATAGCTCGCTAAAAAAAGAAGGGCTTTTATTTGTTGGCAGTACTGAGCAGATTATTCAGCCAAAGGTTCTTGGATTTAACACATATAAATCTTTCTTTTATGAGAAATTTTAAGAATAATAAGGGATTTTTTTTAGATGATTTTCCCGGAAAGGAATATGATGTCGGAAATCAGAATTGTAGTTGATGCGATGGGTGGAGATAATGCTCCCGGTGAAATTGTAAAAGGTGCAATCGATGCATTGAACGAACGCAAAGAGATAACAATAATCTTAGTAGGAAAAGAGGATAAAGTTAAACAAGAGCTTGGAAAATATACATATGATAAAAATCGTATAGAACTTGTAAATGCAACGCAGGAAATTGGATTTGATGAACCACCCGTTATGGCAATTCGAACAAAAAAAGATTCTTCTATTGTTGTTGGAATGAATCTTGTAAAATCACAAAAGGCAGATGCTTTTGTTTCTGCTGGAAGCACAGGAGCAATTCTTGTTGGTGGGCAATTAATTGTAGGAAGAATTAAAGGTGTGGAACGACCTCCATTAGCACCACTGATTCCTACAACTTCTGGTGTGTCTTTATTAATTGATTGCGGTGCAAACGTAGATGCTCGTTCTTCCCATCTTGTACAGTTTGCAAAAATTGGCTCTATTTATATGGAAAATGTAGTAGGAATCAAAAAGCCAAAAGTTGCGATTGTAAATATTGGTGCAGAAGAAGAAAAGGGAAATATGCTTGTAAAGGAAACCTATCCACTATTAAAAGAATGCAAGGATATTCATTTTATTGGAAGTATTGAGGCAAGAGAGATTCCTTATGGAAAAGCAGATGTCATTGTATGTGAAGCCTTTACTGGCAATGTTATTCTAAAATTATATGAAGGTCTTGGTTCTGCATTAATCCATAAAGTAAAAGAAGGGTTGCTGTCAAGTTTTCGAAGTAAAATTGGTGCAGTGTTAATTAAACCTGCATTAAAGAAAACATTAAAAGATTTTGATGCATCTCAATATGGAGGTGCTCCCTTATTGGGGTTAAAAGGACTTGTTGTAAAAACGCATGGGAGTTCAAAAAGCCTAGAAGTAAAAAATTCGATTATTCAATGTATTGCATTTAGTGAGCAAAAGATTAACGAAAAAATAAAAGAACATTTATAAGAAAAGGTTATGGATTTTAATCCATAACCTGATATAAAATCTCAATGATCAATTATCTTGGAGAACAAGGATGGCTATATATAATAGAAAGAAACTAGAAAAATTTGAACAAAAAATTGGATATGAGTTTCAAAATAAAAATTTAATTGTACTGGCATTAACGCATAGTTCTTTTGCAAATGAAAAACGGCAAGGAAATCTGGCAAATAATGAAAGACTTGAATTTCTTGGAGATGCTGTTTTAGAACTTGTTAGCAGTGAATATTTATTTCTTCATTATAGAAAGATGCATGAAGGAGATTTAACAAAACTGCGGGCAAGCCTTGTATGTGAACCAACACTAGCAGCAGTTGCAAAAGAAATTGGATTAGGAGAATATCTTTTGCTTGGAAAAGGAGAAGATATGACAGGAGGAAGAAATCGGGATTCCATTCTTTCGGATGCAATGGAAGCAATTATTGGTGCAATTTATCTGGATAGTGGTTTTGCTAATGCAAAAGAGCATATCCTGCGTTTTATTTTATCGGATATAGAGCATAAGCAGCTCTTTTTTGATAGCAAGACCATCCTTCAGGAAATGGTACAAGGAAAGAGCGAGGAAAGCATTCATTATAAATTAGTAAAAGAAGAAGGTCCAGATCATAATAAGGAATTTACAACGGCTGTTTATCTGGGAGGAAAAGAGTTAGCAAAAGGAATTGGAAAAACAAAAAAAGCTTCGGAACAGGCGGCTGCTTATGAGGCGATTATGAAATTGAGAGAAAAAGACGGAGAATGACATATGTATCTGAAAAGTATTGAAATACAGGGCTTTAAGTCATTTGCAGATCGTGTCCTTTTAGAATTTCACAGTGGAATTACTGGAATTGTAGGACCAAATGGAAGTGGAAAAAGTAATGTGGCAGATGCCGTTCGCTGGGTGCTTGGAGAACAAAGTGCAAAGCAGTTACGTGGTACAAAAATGGAAGATATTATTTTTGCCGGAACACAGCTTCGCAAAAAACTTGGATTTGCTTATGTTGCAATAACATTTGATAATGATGATCATAAGCTTTTAACACCTTATGATGAAGTAAAAGTTGCAAGACGTGTTTATCGTTCGGGAGAAAGTGAATATCTCTTAAATGGTTCTATATGTAGATTGAAGGATGTACAAGAATTATTTCTGGATACAGGAATTGGTAAGGAAGGATATTCCATTATTGGACAAGGACAGATTGAAAAGATTTTAAGTGGTCGTCCAGAAGAACGAAGAGAATTATTTGATGAGGCAGCCGGAATTGCAAAATTTAAAAGGCGAAAGCAGGATGCTATACGAAATTTGGAAGAGGAACGAAAAAATTTAGTTCGTATTAAAGATATTATTTCAGAACTGGAAATACAAATTGGACCTTTAAAGCAGCAGGCAGAAAAAGCACAGAAATTTTTAGCGTATCGAGAAGAATTAAAAGAACAAGAAATGAAACAAGCCTTGTTAGAATCAGAACAAGTACAGGGTAGCATCAAAGAACTTGAGGAAAAACTTTTTATCGCAAAAGAAAGTTATCAGAAAATAGAAGAAAGTTTTGAAAAGGAAAAAAAGGTTTATGAAGAATTAGAAGAAAAAGAACAAAAGCAAAAATTAGCATGGTCTTTATATCAACAAGAACTTTCACAAGCAAAAGTGGATAGGGAAAAGCATGAAGGAAATTGTAAGGTTTATGAAGAAAAGCTTTCTGCATTAGAACAAAGAAAACAACAAAATGAGTCTCGTAAAGAGGAGTTTTCATTAAAGGAAAAAGAACGGAAACTTGAGGAAGAAAAACATTATCTTTTGATAGAAAAATTACAAAATGATAATAAGCAGTCTTTAGAAAAAGAACAAGAAATAGAAAAAGACTATATAAATTTAAAAGAGGAAATTGAGGAAAGACAGAAGAAAGTAAAAGAAAAGACAGATCTTATTTATGAAAATAAAGAAGAATCCTTATCATTAAAAGCAAATTTAGAGCGATATCAGATAATGCTTGATCAGAATGCTTTAAAAAAGGCAGATTATAAAAAACAACTTTTAATTAAAAAGAGTAATGAGGAAGCAGTAGAAATAGAACTTGCAAAAAAAGAAGAGTTATTACAAGAATTTACAGAAAAAATAGATAGTTATCAAAAGAAAAAAATGTTAAGAACAGAAGAACATAATAAGTTAGTAATAAAATTGCAGGATTTGTCAAAGTGTTTGGAAGAAAAGCAAATAGCATTTCATCGAGAAAATTCAAGATTAGAATCATTGCGTAATATTACAGAGCGTTATGAAGGATTTGGAAATAGTATTAAACGTGTTATGGAACAGGGAAATGCAGGTGTGCTTGGTGTTGTTTCTGATGTGATTCGTGTAAAAAAGCAATATGAACTGGCAATGGAAGCGGCTCTTGGCGGCAGTATTCAAAATATTGTTACAAATACAGAAGAAACTGCAAAAAAGATGATTGCGTTTTTAAAAGAAAATAAATATGGACGAGCAACGTTTTTGCCATTAACCGGAATTTTTGTAAAGGCTGCAAAAAATCAAGAGGTGCTAAAAGAACAAGGTGTGATAGGATATGGAAATACACTTGTATCAGTTTCTGAAGAATTTGAAAAGTTGGCAGACTTTTTACTTGGAAGAACACTGATTGTAGATACGATTGATCATGCGATTTCTATTGCAAGAAAATATAAGCAATCCATTCGTATTGTAACTCTTGATGGGGAAGTAATCAATCTTGGCGGAGCTATGTCTGGTGGAGCTTTTCGCCATGCAGGAAATTTGCTTGGCAGACGGCGAGAAATGGACGATTTGGAGAAAAAATCAAAGAAAATTTTAGAAGAAATAAAAGAAATACAAGAAAAGATAACAAAGCTTCAAAATACAGATAAGAAAGATTCTGATGAATTTGAAGTAATTGATCAGAAGCTTCAGGAACTTTCTTTGCAGGAAAATACAGCAAAATTGCAAAAAGAACAGCTTTTAAAGCAGAAAAAAGAATTGACAAATCTTTTTCAAGGGACAAAGGAACAAGAACAAGAGCTTATCGTACAATCAAAGGGATTGAAAACTGCAATTGAAAATTTACGGCAGGAAATGGCAGAGAGTGAGCAAAAGGAATTACTGACAAAGCAAGAAATAGAAAAAGAAGAAGAAAAGATTGCAGAAAAAACAAAACTTTTGCAAAAAATTTCTTCTAAAGCAGAAAATATTCGTATGGAAAATGCTTCGGTGGTGCAAAAGATAAACTTTGAAAAAGAACATTTAGAACGTTTACAAAAAGAAAAAGAACTTCAAGAGATGGAGCAAAAACGAATTTTTAATGAAATAGAACTTTTTTTTGCACAAGAAAAAGAAATAAAAGAGAAAATAAAACAAGAGATAGAACTTGCAAAAGGACAGCAACAAGAAATTGCAGAAAAAGAAAAGGAAAGTGATATGCTTTTAAAAAAGCAGCAAGAAACAACACAGAAATTAAAAGCGTTAATTAACCGTAGAGAAGATATGCAAAAGCAAATGAGTGGTCTTGATAAGGAATGTTATCGTTTAAATACACAAAAGGAGACAAAGGAAGCAAAATTAGAATCGTTATCAGAGTATATGTGGAAAGAATATCAGGTAACGCTTTTGCAGATTTTAGAAATAACAAAAAGACCAGAAGAATCGCTCACAGAGCTTAGAAATAAAGTACAAGAATTAAAAGAGAAAAAAAAGGCATTGGGAGATGTGAATGTCAATGCAATTGAAGATTTTCGGCAGCTTTCCAAGCGATATGATTTATTTCATGGGCAGTATGAAGATGTGATAGCGGCAGAACAAGTATTGCTTAAAATTATTGATGATTTAGATAAACAGATGCGAGAGCAATTTAAGGAGAAATTTTTTGAAATCCAACAGGAATTTCAACGGGTATTTCAGGAATTATTTGGCGGTGGACAAGGAACATTGGAATTAACGGAGGAAGAAGATGTTTTGCAGGCAGGAATCCGTATTAATGCACAGCCGCCGGGAAAAAGACTGCAAAATATGATGCAGCTTTCTGGTGGTGAAAAGTCTTTAACTGCAATTGCACTTTTATTTGCAATTCAAAATTTAAAGCCATCTCCATTTTGTCTTTTAGATGAAATTGAGGCAGCATTAGATGATGCAAATGTAAAAAGATTTGCAAAATATTTACATAATCTTACAGGAGATACTCAGTTTTTAGTAATTACACATAGAAAAGGAACGATGGCGGCAGCAGATGCTTTATATGGAATTACAATGCAGGAAAAGGGAATTTCAACGCTTGTATCTGTAAGTTTAATTGAAGAAGATTTATCATAAAATAATGCAGGGGATACAAAAAGAAAGGAAAGAAGTTTATGGCAGGTGGATTTTTTGGAAGGCTGTTTGGAAAAAAAGAAGAACAGGAAAATGAAAAAGAGGAAGAAGAAATTGTTATTCAAAGAGCAGAGATAGAACAAAAAGAAGAAATAGAAAATGAAATGCTGTTTTCTTCTCAAAAAATGGAAGGAAATTCGGAATATAATAATATAGAATATAAGGAAGAAAATCAAGAAGAAGTTCTAGCAGAAAAGACGGATATATTGGAACAGGAAGAAGAAATAGATAGTCAGAAAGAAGTTGTAGAAGAAAAAAAAGAGAAAAAGGGATTTTTCAGTCGTCTTGTTTCTGGCTTGACAAAAACAAGAAATAGTATTCTTTCAGGAATTAATGATGTTTTTCGAGGATTTTCCAGTATAGATGATGAGTTTTATGAGGAATTGGAAGAAATTCTTGTTATGGCAGATATTGGAATTGTCACAGTAGGGAAAATTTTAGATGATTTAAAAAAGAAAGTAAAAGAGCAAAAGATAAAAGAACCAGAAAAATGTAGACAGCTTTTAATTGATAGTATTCGAGAGCAAATGGAAGTAAATGGAAGTGCCTATGAATTTGAGGATAAAAAATCTGTAGTGCTTTTTATTGGTGTTAATGGAGTAGGAAAGACAACATCAGTAGGAAAGCTGGCAGGGCAGTTAAAGGCAAGGAATAAGCGTGTCTTAATGGCAGCAGCAGATACTTTTCGTGCAGCAGCAATTGAACAGCTTACGGAATGGTCAAATCGTGCAGGTGTAGAGATTATTGCACAAAAAGAGGGCTCTGATCCAGCGGCTGTTGTATTTGATGCTTTAACAGCAGCAAAGGCAAGAAATACGGATGTACTTCTTTGTGATACAGCGGGAAGGCTTCATAATAAAAAGAATTTAATGGAAGAACTTCGCAAAATTGATCGCGTTATTACAAGAGAATATCCAGATGCTTATAGAGAAACGCTTGTAGTATTAGATGGAACAACAGGGCAAAATGCACTTGTTCAAGCAAAAGAGTTTAGTGAGGTAGCAAATATTACAGGAATTATTTTAACAAAGATGGATGGTACAGCAAAGGGCGGCATTGCAATTGCTATTCAATCAGAGCTTGGGATTCCGGTAAAGTATATTGGGATTGGGGAAGGAATTGATGATTTACAAAAGTTTCATGCAGATGATTTTGTAAATGCTTTATTTATAGAAGATTCTGAGGAAAAGAATAAAGGATAGATAAGGAGATAAAATTATGTTGACATTGGATAAGTTTGAAGAAGCGACAGAAGTTGTAAAAAGTGTAATTAATCGTACAGAGCTTATGTATAGTGAGTATTTTTCACAGCAAAGTGGAAATAAAGTTTATTTAAAACCAGAAAATATGCAATATACAGGAGCTTATAAAGTAAGGGGAGCTTATTATAAAATTAGTACACTATCAGAAGAAGAACGAAAGAAGGGTTTAATTACGGCATCGGCTGGAAACCATGCACAGGGAGTTGCTTATGCAGCAAAACTATATGGAGTAAAAGCTGTGATTGTAATGCCTACAACAACGCCATTAATTAAAATTAACCGTACAAAAGCATATAATGCGGAAGTAGTGCTTTATGGTAATGTTTATGATGAAGCTTGCGAATATGCATTAAAACTTGCAGAGGAAAAAGGGTATACCTTTATTCACCCATTTGATGATGAAACGGTTGCAACAGGACAGGGAACAATTGCTATGGAAATCTTTAAAGACCTGCCTACCGTGGATGTAATTCTTGTGCCAATTGGCGGTGGCGGTCTTGCAACAGGAGTTTCTACTTTAGCAAAGCTACTTAATCCCAATATTACTGTTATTGGTGTAGAACCTGCTGGAGCGAATTGTATGCAAAAATCATTAAAAGCTGGAAAAGTAGTTTCTTTGCCAAATGTAGATACAATTGCAGATGGAACGGCTGTAAAAACACCGGGAACAAAGATTTTTCCATATCTTCAAAAAAATTTAGATGATATTATTACAATGAAAGATGAAGAATTAATTGTGGCATTTCTTGATATGATTGAAAATCATAAAATGGTTGTGGAAAATTCGGGGCTTTTGGCAGCAGCAGCAACAAAACATTTAAAATGTAAAAATAAACGAGTGGTTGCCGTTTTAAGCGGTGGTAATATGGATGTAATTACAGTAGCTTCTGTGGTGCAGCATGGTCTGATTCAAAGAGGACGTGTCTTTACGGTTTCTATTTTGCTTCCTGATCGTCCGGGCGAGCTTTTAAATGTAGCAAAGATTATTGCTGAAAATCAAGGAAATGTTATTAAACTTGATCATAACCAATTTGTAAGTATTAATCGTAATAGTGCTGTGGAACTTGTAATTACAATGGAAGCATTTGGAATGGAACATAAAGAGCAGATTGTAAGAGCTTTAATTAAAGGTGGATATAATCCAAAGTTAAAACAGCCGACAAGTATCTATTAAGATATTGGCAACTACTATAATATAAGGAATGGCAGTTTTTGTCATTCCAATTTTTATTTTTATATAGATAGGATTTCGTTTATTGACATTTACTTTTTTCTATGTTATATTAAAAATATCGTAAACAAAGATTTCATTATAACTATCTATATTCTTAAACTTCATAATAATCGAAAAAATGTTCGGAAAATTTTCAGAAAAAGCGTTTTTTATATTGACAAAAGAAAAGAAATGTTGTAATATTATCTTTGAAAAGAACATTTGTTCTAAAATAGAGCGATAAAGAAAGAAAAATAATCATAGGTTTCGCAATTAGAAAGCGAAGAAAGGAAGGACTTATGGCAAAAGAAGGAAAAGAAGACAAATTAAAAGCATTAGAATCAGCATTAGCACAAATTGAAAAACAATTTGGAAAAGGTTCTGTGATGAAGCTTGGAGATACAAGTGCTCATATGAGTATTGAAACAATTCCAACAGGATCGATTAGTTTAGATATTGCATTAGGAATTGGCGGTGTACCAAAAGGCAGGATTGTAGAAATTTATGGCCCTGAGTCAAGTGGTAAAACAACAGTTGCTTTGCATATGGTTTCGGAAGTGCAAAAGCGTGGCGGTATTGCTGGATTTATTGATGCAGAACATGCTCTTGATCCTATTTATGCAAAAAATATTGGTGTAGATATTGATAATTTATATATTTCACAGCCTGATGATGGAGAGCAAGCACTTGAAATTGCAGAAACTATGGTAAGAAGTGGAGCGATTGATATTGTCATTGTGGACTCTGTGGCTGCACTTGTTCCAAAAGCAGAAATTGATGGTGATATGGGAGATAGTCATGTTGGATTACAAGCACGCCTTATGTCACAGGCACTTCGTAAATTGACATCTGTAATTAGCAAGACAAATTGTATTGTTATTTTTATTAATCAACTTCGTGAAAAAGTTGGTGTTATGTTTGGAAATCCAGAAACTACAACAGGTGGACGTGCCCTAAAGTTTTATTCCTCTGTTCGCTTAGATGTTCGCCGTGTGCAATCACTAAAGCAAGGAGATGAAATTGTTGGAAATCATACAAGAATTAAAGTAGTAAAAAATAAAGTTGCTCCTCCATTTAGAGAAGCGGAATTTGATATTATGTTTGGACAGGGAATTTCCAGAGAGGGCGATATTTTAGATATTGCTGCCAATGAGGGAATTATAGTAAAAAGTGGTGCATGGTATGCTTATAAAAGTGATAAAATTGGTCAGGGACGTGAAAATGCAAAGCAGTATTTAAGAGAGCATCCAGATATCTTTAATGAAGTAGATTATCTTGTTAGAGAACGGTTTGGACTTTTGCAGGAAGGACAAGAGATTCCAGAACAGATAGCATCATCAGAAAAAGAAGAAAGTGAAGAATAAAAAAAATAGGCAGTAGGGAAAAATGTTATGGTGATAACAGAACTAGTTTCTATAGATAAGCGAATAAAAGTTAGTATTGATTATAACTTTGCTTTTTGGATTTACAAACGAGATTTTAAACGATATGCATATTTAGAAAATATTCAGTTAGGGCAGGAAATAGAGGAAGAATTATTACAAAATATTTATAAAAAGATAATACTTCCCTATGCAAAAGAAGCAGCATTAGCTCTTTTAGAGCGTAAAGATCGTTCTGAACTGGAAATTCGGAAAAAATTAGAAGAAAAAGAGTTTCCAGAAACGATCTTTGATGAAGTGATAGCCTATCTTTATGAATATCATTATTTAGATGAACAAAGACTTGTTCGTTCTTATCTTGCAGGAAATGCAAAAAATAAAAGTAAACGGATGATTCTATTAAAATTGAAGGAAAAAGGAATTTCGCAAAAAATTATAGAAAGTGTTATGGAACATGAAGAATATCAAGGGAATACTGCAGCTTTTTGTGCTTTAGAAAAAAAAGTAAAAGGAAAGGAGATAGAGTCGTTATCTTGGAATGAAAAACAGAAAATAAATGCATCTTTATATCGAAAAGGATTTACAGTAGATGAGATTCAGAATGCATGGGAATTATTGAAAGAAAGTATATAGTAGCAGAATGATTACTGGATTGTCATTTGTTATTGAAAACATACCTCCAAGTCTTGACATGGATTTAAAAAAAGTATAAAATTAAAACGTTGTATGTCTGTACAATGAAAATTTAATAAGGAGGTGTGCCTGTGCCAGTAATACTTAAGGTAGTTCTGATTATTGTAATGATTGTAGTTATTATTGCTATCACTGCTGCAATTGCTTGGAACTTAGCAATTTCTTCAAGAATTAGGAATTATGAAGCGAAAGTAGGAAGTGCTGAGGAAAGAGCAAGAGAAATTATAGATCAGGCATTAAAAACTGCCGAAACCAAGAAAAAAGAAGCCCTTCTTGAAGCAAAAGAGGAGTCTATTAAGACGAAAAATGAGCTGGAAAAAGAAGCTAGGGAACGGCGGTTAGAAGTTCAGAAGTACGAAAAAAGGGTACTGTCAAAGGAAGAAACATTAGACCGAAAGACAGAAACACTGGAAAAAAGGGAAGCAAAGCTTGCAACAAAAGAAGCAGAGCTTGACAAGCTTCGTGAAGAAATCGGTTCTGTTCACCAAAAAGAGATGGCAGAACTTGAAAGAATTTCAGGATTGACCTCCGAACAAGCGAAAGATTATCTTTTAAAAACTGTGGAAGATGAAGTAAAACATGAGACTGCAAAGTTAATCAAGGAATATGAAAACAGAGCAAAGGAGGAAGCAGATAAGAAAGCCAGAGAATACATAGTTACAGCAATTCAAAGATGTGCTGCTGACCATGTAGCAGAGGCTACGATTTCTGTTGTACAACTTCCAAATGATGAGATGAAAGGCAGAATTATTGGTAGAGAGGGAAGAAATATTCGCACCCTAGAAACATTAACAGGTGTTGATTTAATTATTGATGATACACCAGAGGCTGTCATTTTATCAGGTTTTGATGCTATCCGTAGAGAAGTAGCAAGGATTGCATTAGAGAAGTTGATTGTAGATGGACGTATTCACCCAGCAAGAATTGAGGAGATGGTGGAGAAAGCACAAAAAGAAGTAGAGCTAATGATTCGTGAAGAAGGAGAATCGGCTGCATTAGAAGTTGGAGTGCATGGTATTCATCCAGAACTTCTTCGATTATTAGGACGTATGAAGTTTCGTACCAGCTATGGGCAAAATGCGTTAAAGCATTCCATTGAAGTGGCCTATTTATCAGGTTTACTTGCTGGAGAAATTGGTGTAGATATTCGTCAGGCAAAAAGAGCTGGTTTATTACACGATATCGGTAAATCAATTGATCGTGATATGGAAGGTTCTCATATTCAAATTGGCGTAGAATTATGTCGAAAATATAAGGAATCTTCATTGATTATCAATGCAGTAGAAGCACATCATGGGGATGTAGAGCCAGAATCACTGATTGCTTGTATTGTACAAGCTGCGGATGCAATTTCCGCTGCACGTCCGGGAGCAAGACGTGAAACACTGGAAACATATACAAATAGACTGAAACAGTTAGAAGATATTACCAATAGCTTTAAGGGAGTGGATAAATCTTATGCTATTCAAGCTGGAAGGGAAATTCGTGTTATGGTAGTGCCAGAATATATTAATGATGATGATATGGTACTTCTTGCAAGGGATATTTCCAAACAGATTGAATCAAATCTGGAATACCCGGGTCAGATTAAAGTAAATGTAATTCGTGAATCAAGAGTAACGGATTATGCAAAATAAAATGAAGTTTGGGTAGAACGATAGATAGCCTATATTCCATTGGAAGTATCTTTCTAGTGGATATAGGTTTTTTTATACTAGTGGTCGAAAAATTTGACCATTTAGTATAAATGTAAAATAATGATAATAAATAAGATAGGATAAGGAAAAATTATGAAAGAAAAAATTGGATGGATTGGAATGGGACATATGGGCTATGCCATGCTAAAAGGTGCTCTTAGATATAAGCAGCCATCGGAATTAGCCTTTAATGATCGTTATCTTTCTCATATGGAAGAAGTAAAGAAGGAAACAGGAGTAGAATTTTATAGAGATAAAAAAGAAATGCTTCAAAATGTAAAATATAGTATTCTTGCTATAAAACCACAATCACTTTTAGAAGTAGCAGAGGAAATAAAGGGACTTTTTACAAAAGAGCAGATTATTATTTCTATTCTTCCGGGAGTTACAATTAAGGATTTAAAAGAAATTTTTAAAACAGAGGCGAAAATTGTTAGAGCCATGCCAAATACACCAGCACTAATTGGAGAGGGAATGACAGGAATTTCTTTTTCCAAGGATTCTTTTACAGAAGAAGAAAAACAAGAAATATTAAAATTTTTTAGTTCCTTTGGAAAATATGAGATTGTGGAAGAAGATTTAATGAATGCAGTTGTTTGTGCTAGTGGCAGTTCACCAGCTTATGTTTATATGTTTATTGAAGCACTTGCTGATAGTGCAGTTAAATATGGTATTCCAAGACAAAGTGCATATACATTTGCAGCACAAACAGTTCTTGGCTCTGCAAAGATGGTTTTAGAAACGGGGCAGCATCCGGGAAAATTAAAAGATGATGTATGTTCTCCCGGAGGAACTACGATTGCTGCTGTATCTGCATTAGAAGAATATGGCTTTCGGAATGCAATTATAAAGGCAGCAGATCAATGTTATGAAAAAGTAACAAAAATAAAATAAGAAAAGGACAGAGATAATGATGGAATATAAAAGATTAAAACGAGAATTAGTAGCAAAAGGTTCTATTATTGATTATTATATAGATACGATGCAGATTCCAAATGGAAATACAGAACAGTGGGATTTTATTAAACATAAAGGAGCTGCTGCTATGGTTGCCATTGATCAGGATGGAAATTTGCTTATGGTAAGACAATATCGAAATGCTTTAGAAAGAAATACTTTAGAAATTCCAGCAGGTGGCTTAAATCCGGGAGAAGATATGAAAACAGCAGCAACAAGGGAACTTGAGGAAGAAACAGGATATCGTTCCGAACATATCGAACATCTTGTAGATATTAATACAACAGTTGCTTTTTGTAATGAAAAAATTGGCATTTATTATGCAACTGATTTGATAGAATCTAAACAGCATCTTGATGAAAATGAATTTCTTAAGGTAGAAAGACATTCCATATCAGAGCTTGAAAAAATGATTTATGCAGGTGAAATTACAGATAGTAAGACAATTGTAGCTGTATTAGCAATAAAAGATAAATTTGGAACAAATGGTATTGCCTAATTTATACTGAGCGGTCAGGTTTTTTGACCGCCAGTATAGTTCCTTAGAATTGATAGTCATGTCGGATTCCTTAAAATCATATACTGTAATAGATGGTAGAAAATAAGCTTTATACAGATGGTTAAAAAAAAGATCATTTAGTATAAGATATTTATTGATTACAGTATTACAGGAGGCTCCGCATATGAGGCAACGAATTGGAAAAATGCTGTTTATCTTATTTACATCAGGAATAGCAGTAGGGATTTTAGCAGCATTTTTTCTTCGTGGATATTTTTTAGATGAATTTGATACCATGCAAGAGGGGCTTTTGAAATCATTAGATGAAAAACTTTATTCCAGAGTGGGACTTTTTATGTTTCTATTTTGGCAGCGAATAAAACAGACCTTCTTTTTTCTATTTATGCTTATGACAGGAATTGGTTTGCCATTTTTATATACAATGACAGTATTTGCAGGAACAGCAGGAGGGTGTTATCTTTTTGCTTGTTGTTGTCGTTATGGTATTAGTGGAACAATTGTATTTCTTGCAGGTTTTTTGCCACAAGGAATCTGTTATTTTTTATTATTATGCTTGTTAATAAAACAAGGACTTGGAAATAGAGGCGGGGCAAGAAAAGCAGGAACAGCTATGGGAAATAATGGAAAAATGGAGGGGTCTGCAAAAAGAAAAATGCGATGTGGTGGAAAAAAATCATTTTTTGCTGGTGGACTTATTAGAATATTGTTAGGAACGATGTTATTATTATTAGGATGTTTTGTAGAAACTTGTTTTAATCCACCGCTGCTTCAATGGATACTCCATCTAGCAGGGTGAATAAGATTTATTATGCACGTTCGGCAATCATTTCAATTAGTTTTTCCGATTCTTCCCATCCAAGGCAAGGATCAGTAATGGATTTTCCATAAATATGATCATGGATTCCCTGATGACCCGGTTCAAGATAACTTTCTACCATAACACCTTTTACAAGCTTATAAATATCTTTATCATGTTGACGATTATTTAAAATTTCCTTTACAATTCTTGGCTGTTGGAAATATTCTTTGTTGGAATTGGAATGGTTAGCATCAATAATTGTAGCAGGATTTGCAAGGTCAAGTTTGGAATATTTTTCAATTAAAATTTGCAAATCTTCATAATGATAATTTGGAATACATTGTCCATGTTTGTTGACAGCACCACGTAAAATTGTATGTGTTAATGGATTTCCATCTGTTTTTACTTCCCATCCTCGAAAGAAAAAAGTATGTCCATGTTGTGCAGCAATACAAGAATTTAACATAACAGAATAATCGCCACTTGTTGGATTTTTCATACCAGCAGGAATATCCATTCCACTGATTGCTAAACGATGTTGTTGGTTTTCAACAGAACGTGCACCAACAGCTACATAGGCAAGCAAATCTTCCATATAGGTGAGATTTTCAGGATAAAGCATTTCATCTGCTGCAAATAAATGCGTTTCTTTAATAGCACGTAAATGCATTTTACGAATAGCAATTAAACCTTTTAATAAATCAGGTGCTTTTTCTGGATTTGGCTGATGCAGCATACCTTTATAGCCTTCCCCTGTAGTACGTGGTTTATTTGTATAAATACGAGGAATTAAAAGCAGCTTCTCTTTGACACGTTCCTGTACTTTTGCAAGACGGCAAACATAATCACAAACAGCTTCTTCATTATCAGCAGAACATGGACCAATAATCACAAGAAACTTTTCACTTACCCCAGTAATAATATCTTTGATTTCTTGATCACGCTTTTTCTTTAAAGCAACAAGTTCTTTGGAAAGAGCAAGCTGTTCTAAAAGTTCTTGTGGAGTAATTGCTTGTTTAATATAATGGAATGACATAATAGACCTCATTTCTATATTGTTATTATAATTTCTAAATTTTTATATAAATTTCAATTTTTAAGTATTAATTTTTTAAAGCTGGACAAGCAATACATATCATACTCCGATTTTAAAAATAAGTCAATCACCTTAATGAATAATGAAAAAAACAAATATTTTTATAAGATAATCTTGCATTCCCTTTTGTTCTGTTGTAGAATATCTTTGCATTTAGCCCACAGGTGGGAAGAAATAGTTCACCTGTGTTTTTTTTGAAAAAGAAAAAGCAGACTGGAGAAAATAGCCAGTTTGATATAAAGGTAAAAGCAGTATAATAAATAATGGAGGTACTACTATAATGGAAAAAATTAAAATGATAACCCCGTTAGTGGAAATGGACGGAGATGAGATGACAAGAATACTTTGGAAAATGATTAAAGAGGAACTTCTTCTTCCATTTATTGATTTAAAAACAGAATATTATGATCTTGGATTAGAACACCGTAATGAAACAGATGATCAAGTAACTTTTGATTCTGCACAGGCAACAAAAAAATATGGTGTTGCTGTAAAATGTGCAACGATTACGCCAAATGCTGCTAGAGTGACAGAATATAATTTAAAACAAATGTGGAAAAGCCCAAATGGGACAATTCGTGCTATTTTAGATGGAACAGTATTTCGTGCTCCGATTGTTGTGTCTAATATTGAACCATGTGTTAAAAACTGGAAAAAGCCAATTACCATTGCAAGACATGCCTATGGAGATGTTTATAAAAATTCAGAAATAAAGATTCCATGTGCAGGAAAGGCAGAGATTGTATTTACTGGCGAAGATGGGACACAACTGCGTGAAGTGATTCATGAATTTAAAGATAAGGGAATTGTACAAGGAATGCATAATCTAAATAAATCAATTGAAAGCTTTGCAAAAAGCTGTTTTAATTATGCACTTGATACAAAACAAGATCTTTGGTTTGCGACTAAGGATACTATTTCTAAAAAATATGATCATACATTTAAAGATATTTTTCAAGAGATTTTTGATGCAGAATATAAAGAAAAATTTGATGCTGCTAATATTGAATATTTTTATACCTTGATTGATGATGCTGTTGCACGTGTTATGAAGTCAGAAGGCGGCTATATCTGGGCTTGTAAAAATTATGATGGTGATGTTATGAGTGATATGATTTCCTCTGCTTTTGGTTCTCTTGCCATGATGACTTCTGTTTTAGTATCTCCAGAAGGATATTATGAATATGAGGCAGCACATGGAACAGTACAAAGACATTATTATAAGCATTTAAAAGGAGAAGAAACATCAACAAATTCTGTTGCTACGATTTTTGCATGGACAGGAGCACTTAGAAAACGTGGGGAACTTGATCATATTTTAGAACTTTCGGAATTTGCAGATAAACTAGAAAAGGCTTGTATTCAAACAATCGAGAGTGGAAAAATGACAAAAGATTTAGTAGCAATTACAAGTACGTCAAATCCAACCCCATTATCAAGCAAGGGATTTATTCAGGCTATTCGCAAAATATTGGAAGAAATGTTGTAAAAAATGGTAAAAAAGTAACTTTTTGTATTCCTTGTAAAAAATATAAAGAAATCCTTGCATTTTTTCTCTATTGGGTATATATTTATAGTCGTTGCGAAAAATAAATAAAATCGTCAAGAAAATGACTTGGAAAAATAAGGGGATTTTTCAACGATTTAGGAAAGCAGGAGGAACGTATGAAAGAATACATTACTATCGGAAATGGCATTCAAAAAAGAGAAAATCAAATTGCAGAGTTGGTACAAATTGCTTGCAGATATGAGAGCAAAGTATATTTGGAAGATGAAGCAAGAAAAATTAATGCAAAAAGCATTATGGGAATGATGGCCTTTAAGTTAAATTCTGGTAAAGAGCTTGCAATTGTCGCTGAGGGAAGTGACGAAAAAGAAGCGGTCAAGGGAATGGAGCAATATTTGGTAGTATGAAGCCTGTGAATAAAATAAAAAAACGGTACGAGCTGTACCGTTTTTTTGTTTTATAGG
>CAJTJZ010000030.1:0-29968 GCA_910576895.1 uncultured Lachnospiraceae bacterium
ATCTTTATGATACACCCTTTGTCAAGAGGTTATTCTTTTATTGGATTGCTATAAGAGCATCGGATATATTAAAATGCTTAAATGATATTACAAATAAATATCTTGGAATTACGGAAGAAGAAAATTCTTTAGAGAAAATAGAACAAAGTAATTTTTTTATAAAAACAGCCAAAGAATATATTGCGGAACATTATCCAGAAAATGTTTCATTAACAGAGGTAGCGGAGGCAGCAGGGATTTCTGGTGGTTATCTTTCTACCTTATTTACTCAATATGAAAAATGTGGTTTTGTAGATTATTTAAATCAGATACGCATTGAAAGAGCTTGTTGTTATCTTGAACAGAAAACATTAAAGAATTATGAAATAGCATATAAAGTTGGTTTTCGAGATGAAAAATATTTTTCTAAAGTCTTTAAAAAAATTATGGGGGTAACACCAAAAGAATATCGTAGTAAAAATAAATAAAAGGATAGAAAAGAGAAGGATAGGAATTATAAATGGAGGGTAAGAAATATGGGAAGCACTAACAGCAATGATTATTATATTAATGATAAAGATGAATTTATTATTGAAAATTATAACCAGAAAAAACCATTTTCTAGTTTTTTACCAGCAATAGCTGGATTGTATGGTAAGCCAATGTGGGCATACTATGTCAATCGTGGTCAATGTATGGCAAGTTTTGGAGTAAATAATAAAGATTATTCTATTATGGAATTTCAACCTGCAAATAAAGCATATCGTCAAACAGCACTTCAGGGTTTTCGGACATTTCTTAAAATCAAAAAAATGGATGGAACAATTGTATTTTATGAACCATTTCGTGATATGCAGTCTGAAAAAGACCAAAATGTAAACCAGAAAATGATAATTACTTCTTATGATTTTAAGTTGGAAGATGTAAATGAAACGCTTGGAATAAAAACAAGAGTTATGTTTTGTACACTTCCGGGAGAAATCATTCCCGGATTGATACGTCAGGTAAAAATTGAAAATATTGGACAAGAACCTTTATCAATAGAGATTTTAGATGGTCTTCCAGTAATGATTCCATATTATTTGATTGATAAAGATATGAAAAATGAAAGTAATTTGCGTCAGGCATGGATGAGTGCAGATATGGAAGAAGGTCTTCCTTTTTATCGAATTAAAGCACTTCCCTATGATACAGCAGAAACGGTTTTGTTAGAAGGAGGAAATTTTTATCTTAATTTTCATTTTGAAAATGATAAAATGAAACTTTCTAAGATTATTACAGATCCAATGCTAATCTTTGGAACGGTGACAGATTTTACTTATCCAGTTGTTTTTGCTTCCTCAGATTTTCAAATTCCTGAAAAGCAAGTAAGTGTTGGTTATACACCATGTGGATTTGGATATAAAAAAATTTCTTTAGGACCGCAAAAGACAGATACAACCGATACTTTCATTGGAAGTGCACCAAGCTTTTCAAAATATAAGCAATTTTTAAAAGAAAAGCTAACAAAAGATTATATAAAATCAAAGTTGACAGAAAATAAAGAATTGATAGAACGTACCAAAAGACATTCTTTTACTTCAAGCAGTTCAAAGAAGTTTGATTTATATCTTGGACAGACATTTTTAGATAATTATTTGCGTGGCGGCTATCCAATTCATGTTGGCAATGGAAAACATGTTCTATACATATACTCAAGAAAACATGGTGATTTAGAAAGAGAATATAATTTTTTTCAGGTAGATTCCACTTATTATTCACAAGGAAATTCCAATTTTCGTGATGTAAATCAAAATCGAAGAAATGATGTATATTTTTTTCCGTTTATAGAAAATTCTGGTTTAAAAACATTTTTTAATTTAATTCAACTAGATGGATATAATCCATTAGTATTAAATGGTTCTCATTTTGAGGCAGAGAATATAACAAAATGCAGGGAAATAACAATAGAGTATTTTGAAAAGGAAGATGCAGAGAAAATTATAAAGATGATAGAAAAAGCATTTACGCCGGGATCGCTTCTTATGGATATGGAACAAATGCAGATAGTTATAAAAAAAGGAACGAAAGATGAATATTTAAATAAGTTACTTGAAAATTGTATAAAAGAAGAAGATGCAACATTTCAAGAAGGCTATTGGATGGATCATTGGACGTATAATATTGATTTATTAGAGCAATTTATGCAGATATATCCTGATAAAATAGAAGAAGTCATGTTTTATGATAAGAGTTATTTATATTATGATAATGATGCAATGGTAGTTCCACGTAATCAACGCTATGTATTAACAAAGATGGGTGTGCGGCAATATGGTGCTGTACAGAAAGTATTAGAGAAACAGAAATTAATAGAGAAAAGAACTTTCCGACCAAATCAGGTTAGAACAAAAAAAGGAATGGGAGATATTTATTATAGCACCCTTGCATCTAAAATTTTAGTATTATTAACAAATAAAATGGCTACCCTTGATGCAAATAATATTGGTCTTGAGATGGAGGGTGGAAAGCCGGGTTGGTGTGATGCATTAAATGGTCTTCCTGGAATTATTGGTTCTTCCATTAATGAAAGTGCAGAAATACGCCGTATGGCATTTATTATGAAAACAATATTTGATTGTGTTGATGCAAATGCAAAGATTAATCTTCCAATAGAAGCAAAAGAATTTTATGATAAAATTTTTAATTTACTTGAAAGTGGTGTTACTGGATTTGAATATTGGAGTAAAAGTAATTATGCAAAAGAAATTTATCGTGAGGAAGTTAAATTTGGAATTGATGGCACAGAAGCTTTTGTAAGTATAGCAGAAGCAAAAAAATATATGGAAGCAATTATCAGGCGTATTGATCAAGGACTTGAAAAAGCATATAACAAAGAAACAGGGGTGTATCATACTTATTTTATCAATGAGGCAATTCAATATAAAATCTTAAAAGATGTAGATGGAAAAGAACTTCTAAATGAAACAGGACTTCCATTTGTAGAGATATTGGAGTTTAAAACAAAACCAATTCCTCCATTTTTAGAAGGACAAGTTCATATCATGCGTGCCATGCCTTCTTTATCAAAAGAATTACATAAGGCAGTAAAACAAAGCGGTATTTATGATGAAAAACTGGATATGTTTAAAATTAATGAAAATGTAATGAAGGAAACAAAAGAAATTGGGCGGCAAAATGTATTTCCAAGAGGCTGGCTTGAAAATGAAGCAGTATTCCTTCATATGGAATATAAATATTTTCTTGAGTTATTGCGTTCCGGATTATATGATGAGTTTTCACATTATCTGAAAACGGCATGGATACCATTTTTAGATGCATCTGTATATGGAAGAAGTATTTTGGAAAATTCTTCTTTTATTGCCAGTTCTGCACATCCTGATGAAAGAATCCATGGAAATGGATATGTTTCAAGACTTACAGGTGCTTCGGCAGAAATGCTGCATATGTTAAGAATTATGACCGTTGGGCAAACACCATTTCGATTAGATGAACATCAAAAGTTATATTTAAAATTAGAGCCAAAAATTCCGGAATGGTTATTTACAAAAGAAAAGAAAGAAGTTTGTGTTTATACAGCAAACGGCAAAAAAACTTTTGTGCAGCCAGAAAATTCCTTTGCATTTAACTTTTTAGGAGAAATTTTAACAATATATTATAATCCTAGACGTTTGGATACTTATTCGGAAGATGCTAAAATTACAGAGATTAAGTTATATTATAAGGAACAGCTTGCAGTAAATATAGATGGAGATATTGTTCCAGAATTATATGCTAAAAATATTCGTAAAGGTATATACGATAAAATAGAAGTTATACTGGCGGTCGAAAAACATGACCGCTCAGTATAACATGAGTATATTATAAAATAAATATAGTTGGAGGAAAAAGTATTATGAGTGATAATATTAAAAATATAATTGATTATGATAAACATGGATTTATTATTCATGGAAAGCATGAATTTTTAATTGGAGGAGAATTTCATTATTTTAGAGTTCCAGCAGAGCTTTGGGAAGATCGGCTTCAAAAAATGAAAGCACTTGGTGCGAATCTTATTTCTGTATATATTGCTTGGAATATGCATGAACCAGAAGAGGGAAAGCAGATTTGGAGTGGTGATTATGATTTAGATCGTTTTTTGACTTTATGTGAACAATATGGATTTTATGTATTGATTAAACCGGGTCCTTATATTTGTGCAGAATTAGATTTTGGCGGGCATCCAGATTGGTTGATTAAAAAAGTTGCAAAGAAAGAATTTCGTATTCGTATGTTAGATGAAAAATATTTAGAACTTTGTAAATATTGGTATCAATCATGTGCAAAACAGATTTGTTCTCATTTGATTACAAATGGAGGAACAATTATTGCAGCACAAGTTGAAAATGAATATGATCATTTAATGGAATATGGAGAAGAACCAATTTCCGTAGAAGATGCTGTAAAGTATTTTATGTTTTTAAAAGATACGATGGAGGAATATGGAATTAATGTGCCTAAGTTTGCAAATGAGGCAGAATTTTTAAGAGGGAAAGGAATTATTGATACACGTACTTATTATCCTAATATACCGGGGCTTTGGATGTCAGAATATGAACGTTTTGAGCAGAAACTTTTAAGTTCAAAAGAAACACAGGAAGATGCACCTGTTATGATATTAGAGCTGCAGGCAGGATGGTTTTCGCAGATTGGAACGCCTACCTATGTTCCGGGACTTGATGTGATTGAAGGAGTTTCTAAAAGCGTATTTATTACAGGAGCTTCGATTGTAAATTATTATATGATGGTAGGAGGAACTACCTTTCCATTTACAGGAGGACGTGGAGATGTTGCATTAGGAGGCTATGGCAATATTACAAGTTATGATTTTGGTGGTGCACCAATTGGAGAAACAGGAGAGGTAAATGATAAATATTATTGGATCAAAGGGTTTATCCGTTTTGCAAAAGAATTTTCTTTTATTATTTCTCAAAGTGATGGAAAAAAGAATATAAAAATTATTGCAGGTGGAGAGCATATTGCAGTCTTAAATCAAGATGGCTCTTTCTTAGATTCTTCTATTGATAAAGCATATGAAAATTTTACAACTTATCAGGAAGGAAATGATAAAGGAAGGTTTTTCTTTGTACGTAATGCAGAAAAGGAAGATAAACGAATCGTTGTTAAAGTGCCAGAAGAATTAAATGGACGTGAATATATTTTTAATACCGTAATCAAGGCAGATCAAACTCGTATGTTCCCAATTGCATTTAAAATTCCAGATACCAATGTAAAACTGGAGTACTCTATTTCAGAAATCTGGATGACACAAAAGTATGAAAAAGAAACAGCGATTGTTATGTATGGGACAGATGGAACACAAGGGGAATTATGCTTAAATGTGCCAGCAGAACAGATTACAGTAATTGCTGGAGATATAAAGAAATATAAGATGGAAAGTGGCAATACAATGATTTCCTATCAACATATAAAAGAAAAGATTATCATTATAAAGGCAGCAGAAGCAATTTTCTTTTTATTAGATGAATCTATGATTGGACGTGTGGAAACATTAAAAAATGGGCTTTTATTCCATAATGCATATTATTTGGAAAATATAAAAGAAGAAGATAACAGCATTTCATTAAAATTGCAGATAAAAGAACATACAGATACTTGGTTTCGGTTTTATCCAATGAACAAAGGGGCTGAATTTAAAAAAGCATATTTCAATGGAATAGAGACGATACTTGAAAAATCTTCTTGTGGTATTTTATCAGCTTCCTTAAAAACATCAGAATTTATAGATCGTCCAGTCGTAAATTGGACTTCTGACTGGAAGTATTGTGCAGATAGTGAAGAAGTTCAGGAAACATTTGATCATAGTTCATGGAAATATTTAGAGAAGCCAATCTCATTAGAAGAAGCCGATATGTTTCAACATGGCTATTACTGGTATCGAACACAATTTGAAATAAAAGATGAGATAGAAGAAGGATATCTATATTATAAACATAATGATGTGGATCGCTATCTGCTTTATATCAATGGAAAACTAGTATTTCGCTCTCGCAATAAATCAATTGATCGTCATAGTATTACAAATGTTTTGAAAAAAGGTACAAATACAATTGCTATTCTTTATGCAAATGAATTTCATAACAAGTCCCATCCACATGAGGGGGCATTAGTGAAATTAAGTGGAATTTTAAATCCAATGAAAATAATTGGAAAGTATCAGAATGGAGAAAAAGTTAATATTGCAATAGAATCTTTTTATGTAAAATATCAGTTGACTGGTTATCAAAAAGGTTTTCATACCTTGGAATATTATGATGAATTGTGGCAGACAGCAAAAGATGCGAAAAAATTTGTAATTGGCAGGGAAATGGGGCATATTGTATGGTTTCGTAGACATTTTACATATCATCCAGCAGAAGATTATTCAGCACCGCTAAAGATAGTACCAATCAAAGCAGATGAAAGGCTTTTAATTTATGTAAATGGAAAGCCAGTGGCACAATATGATATTATTGGTCCGCAAGAGGAGTTTTATATTCCAGATTGTTATTTAAAAGAAGGGGATAATGTGATTTCTATGATACTGGAATGTCCGGGCTTTTTTGAAGAAATTATGAGTGGATATCGTAGAGGTTATCTATATAACCCAATAGTTACACCATCTTATATATCGAAAAAGGAAGAAGTAGTGATAAAATAAGGTAATATTTGTAAACATTATAACAGCTGTTTGGTTTTGAGCCAAACGGCTGTTTTACTTTGAAAAGTGACAATCAAGGGTTTTTCTGTCACTTTAAAAAATAAAATATATTGACGAGAGAAATAAAATATTCTACAATATAAAAATATGGATAAGAAAGTAAGAATAATTAGTGAAGAAAGGAAAAATCATATGAATAAGAAAGAGAAAGTATTTTCTTTTCCTTCTACAAATGGGATAAATAAAATACATGCCATTCTTTGGAAACAAGATAGTAATTATGATGTTCCAAAAGGAATTGTTCAAATTTCGCATGGTATGATAGAATATATAGAAAGATATCGAGAACTAGCAGCATATCTAAATAGCAAGGGATTTCTTGTGGTGGGAAATGATCATCTTGGACATGGCTTATCGGTAAGTTCGGAAAAAGACTGGGGTTATTTTTCGCCAAAGAATGGCAGCACCTATGTTGTTAGAGATTTGCATAGATTAACAAAGATAATAAAAAAACAATATCCCAATATTCCTTATTTTTTATTAGGACATAGTATGGGTTCTTTTATGGCAAGGCGTTATATTATAGAATATGGTAAGGAGTTAAATGGTGTGCTTTTATTGGGAACAGGAAATCAGCCAATTCCTGTATTAATCGCAGGATTATCTCTTGTAAAAATTGCAAAAATAATTAAGGGAGAGCGTTATAGGAGTCAGTGGATTTCACAATTAATGTTTGGTCAGTATAATAAACGGATTCCCAATGCAACATCGAGAAATGACTGGGTGACTTCCGATATGGAAATTTTAGAGAAATATAATCATACAAAAGCTTGTAATTTTCTATTTACATTAAATGGATTTGATGTATTATTATCTACACTATTATATATTGAAAAGAAAGAACATATTAGAAAAATTCCAAAAAAACTGCGAGTTCTTCTTTTAGCGGGAAAAGAAGATCCCGTTGGCAATTATGGAAAAGCAGTAAAGCAAGTATATCATGAATATAAAAAAGAAGGAATTTATAATATTAAAATGCGGCTATTTGAACATTGTCGTCATGAATTGCATAATGAGAAAAATCGAGCAGAAGTTTATCAATATATAGCAGCATGGCTTGATAAATAAGTTAATTAGAAGCATAGAAAAGAAAGGATAAGATATAGGAGGCATTATGAAAATAACAGGAGCAGAATTATTTGTAAAAGCTTTAAAAGAAGAACAAGTTGATGTTTTATTTGCATATCCGGGGGGACAGGCAATTGATTTATTTGATGCTCTTTATGGAGAAAAGGATATTGAAATGATATTGCCAAGGCATGAGCAGGCACTTGTACATGCTGCAGATGGTTATGCCCGTTCCACTGGTAAAGTTGGAGTTTGTCTTGTAACAAGTGGGCCGGGTGCTACCAATCTTGTCACAGGGATTGCGACTGCAAATTATGATAGTGTTCCATTAGTGTGTTTTACAGGACAAGTGCCAATCAATTTAATTGGAAATGATGCTTTTCAAGAAGTAGATATTGTTGGTATTACAAGGAGTATTTGTAAATATGCCGTTACCGTAAGAAAAAGGGAAGACTTAGCAGAGATTATAAAAAAAGCTTTTTATATTGCAAGATCGGGAAAGCCCGGTGTTGTAGTTGTAGATTTGCCAAAAGATATTCAGCGGGAATATGGAAGTGACATTTATCCAAAAGAAATTTCGATTCGAGGATATAAGCCAAATACATCGGTTCATATTGGACAGATTAAACGAGCTTTGGAGATATTAAGTACTGCAAAAAAACCAGTGTTTTTAATTGGTGGGGGAGTGAATATTGCAGGTGCAAATGACGAGATGACAAAATTAGCAGAACTTACGGGGATTCCAGTCATTACAACGATTATGGGCAAGGGAGCAATTCCTACAAATCATAAATTGTATGTAGGAAATATTGGAATTCATGGTTCTTATGCTTCCAATTCTGCGATTAATCAATGTGATGTTTTATTTTCTATTGGGACAAGATTTAATGATCGTATTACAGGAAAAATTCAGGAATTTGCAAAAAATGCAACCATTATTCATATTGATATTGATGCAGCATCGATTTCAAGAAATATTAAGGTAGATATTCCGATTGTGGCAGATGCAAAAAATGCTATTTTAGCTTTATTAGAAAAAGCCGTACCACTAAAAATTTCAGAATGGATACAAAAAATTAATGTATGGAAACAAAACTACCCAATTCGTATGGAAGAAAAAGGATTGACACCAAAAAAGATTATGGAAGCTGTAAATGACTATTTTACTGATGCAATTATTACAACCGATGTAGGACAAAATCAATTATGGGCAACGCAATTTCTTTCTATTGATAAACATAAAAAATTCTTGACCTCTGGAGGACTTGGAACAATGGGTTATGGTTTTCCAGCAGCTCTTGGAGCAAAAATTGGAAATCCAGAAAGAAATGTGGTTGTTATTTCTGGAGATGGTGGAATGCAAATGAATATTCAGGAAATGGCAACGGCTGTTGTATATGAACTTCCTGTGATTATTTGTATTTTAAATAATGGATATTTAGGAAATGTAAGACAGTGGCAGGAAATGTTTTATAATAGACATTATTCTAGCACTTGTATGCGTTATCGTAAGAGCTGTCGAACGGATTGTAATATGCCAAGAATTAATTGCCCTGAATATACTCCAGATTTTATTAAACTGGCAGAAAGTTATGGGGCAAAAGGAGTTCGTGTTACAAAAGTAGAGGATATAAAAAATGCATTTGATTTTGCAAAAGAGAATACAAAAGTGCCAACAATCATTGAATTTATTATTGATCGGGAAATAAATGTTATGCCTATGGTGCCACCGGGAAATCCTTTAAATGATATGATTTTAGAAGATGGAGGGGGAGAATGGAAATGAAAAAAAGATGGATATGTTTATTTGTAGAAAATGAAATAGGAGTGCTTGCTCGTATTTCTGGATTATTTTCTGGAAAATCTTATAATGTAGATAGTCTTACCGTTGGAACGACAGAAGATGAAACAATTTCTCGTATGACAATTAGTGTTACAAGTGATGATAAGACATTTGAACAGATAAAAAAGCAATTAAATAGAAGTGTAGAAGTAATTAAAGTTATTGATTATACAGATATTCCTGTTCATATGAAAGAACTTCTATTTGCACGAGTAAATAATTGTACAGAAGAAGATAGAACAGAATTATTTCGCATTTCACAGGTTTTTGGAATTTCTATTATTGATTATGATGGAAAATCGGTACTTTTTGAATGTACACAAACAGAAAATAAAAATAATGATTTGATTGCATTACTGAAAAAGAAATTTATTAATCGAGTAGAAGTCGTAAGAGGGGGAAGCGTTGCAGTTGAAGCAATTAGTATTTCAGAGCGATAGATTTTGTTAGAAAAAAGAAAAATATCCCAATAAAATAAAAAATTTTAGGAATTATGACCTATTTTATTATTGACAAAATTTGTTCCTGTTGATATAATTCCAATGCGTAACAAATTTGTAATAATTTGTATACTATTTTGTAACGATTGGAGCAAGTGATGAAAAATAAAAATTATATTGGGAAAAAAACAATTTATATTATCTTAGCAGCAGCAATTTTCCTATTTGGAAATGGAAATAAAAAAGTAGTTTCTTTTGCAGAAGAAATAACAACCGAAGAAATAACGGCACAAGAGGATACTGTAATTTTGGAACAAGAAGAAATATCAGAGAATGGAGAACAAGATTTAGAAGTATCTTCTAGTGAACAAGAAGAATATAGTATTAAATTTGCAAATGATAAAGAAGAAAATATAACATTAGATTCTGTAAGCACAGGTGCAATTACAATAACTTCTGGTGGAGGGCTAAAAGTAGAACCTCTTAGTATTCGAGTTTTTGAGGAAAAATATAATATAAATGGAAAGCATTTAAAATTAAATTTTTCTTATCAATTGCTTGGTTGTGTAAAAGTAGATTCTTATCTTAATGTTAGAGAAGAAAGAAGCACAGATGCAGAAATTGCAGGAAAGCTTTCTAATAATACTTTTTGTGATGTATTAGAAATTTATCGTGATGGATGGGTAAAAATAAAATCTGGAAAAGTTTGTGGTTATGTAGCAGCAGAATATCTTCTTGTTGGTGAGAGAGCAGAAGAAATCGCAGAAAAAAAAGCAAAGAAAACAATAAAAGTAAACACTTCGGTATTAAATGTTCGTTCTCTTCCATCTACAAGTACAAAGACATATGGACAGATAAAGAGAAAAAGTAGTATTGGTGTAAAATATGAAAATGTAACAAAAGAATATATTAGAAAGCTTTTAAAGAAAAATAAAAGTTTACGCAGGCAGTTAAATGCTAGTAAACGAAGAAAATTATTAAAATCTTCTAATTTGGAAGATTGGATTTGTGTAAAATATAATGGAAAAACAGCATTTGTTTCTAAAGATTATGCAAAAGTAGTTTATACAGTAAAGACAGGTGTAACAGAAGATGAGAAAGCAAATACTCAAAGTGAAAAAATTGTAAAGTATGCAAAAAAATTTTTAGGTAATCGCTATGTATATGGTGGTTCTAGCCTAAAGCGTGGAACAGATTGTTCAGGGTTTGTTATGAGAGTATATCAGCATTTTGGATATCGTCTTTCAAGATCTTCTGCTGCACAGGCAAGAAATGGAAGAAAAGTAAAGCGATCCAATTTAAAACCGGGAGATTTATTATTTTATAAAAAACGAGGCAGAATTTCTCATGTTTCTATGTACATAGGCGATGGAAAAGTAATCCATGCAAGTAATGAAAAAAATGGAATTATTATATCAAGCGTTGGCTATCGGAAAGCTTGTCGTTACGTTAGGATTTTAAAAGGATAATATTGAAAATATAAAAAAAGGTACTTTTCAAATACAGTAAAATGTGTTAAACTATAAAATAGTTATGGAATTTATTTTTTATAAAAATTATTTATTTAGAACCTAGGATGAAGAAATGGCATTTATATTTGTTATGATTTGTAATTTATTTTAAAGGGCATATAGTCTTTGCACTGTATGCCTTCTTTCTTGTCAGGTTCGTTTTTTATTTATTGATAGTTTCTAGGGAAGGATAAGAGAAAAAATGACAAAAGTGACAATTTATACAGATGGTGCTGCCAGAGGGAATCCTGATGGTCCGGGGGGATATGGAACAGTGCTTTCTTTTATAGATTCAAAAGGGCAAGAACATAGATTGGAAATTTCTCGTGGTTATCGAAAAACAACAAATAATCGTATGGAGTTAATGGCAGCAATTGCAGGATTAGAAGCATTAAATCGTCCATGTAATATAGAATTATATTCTGATTCTCAATATTTAGTAAAAGCATTTAATGAACATTGGATTGATTCTTGGGTAAAAAAAGGATGGAAAAATAGTCAAAAGCAGCCAGTAAAGAATGTGGATTTATGGAAACGTTTGCTTGATGCAAAGAAAATGCATCAAGTTAAGTTTTGCTGGGTAAAAGGGCATAATGGGCATCCACAAAATGAACGCTGTGATAAACTTGCAACAACAGCAGCAGATGGAAATGATTTGTTAATAGATAAGGAATTTGAAATGCTAGATATGGATAGTCAATAAAATGGATCAAGAATGCATATTTATGATTTGACAAGAAAAGAGGAAATAATATGGCACAGACACCAATGATGCAGCAATATTTTGAAGTGAAAAAGCAATATAAGGATTGTCTTCTTTTTTATCGTGTGGGTGATTTTTATGAAATGTTTTATGAAGATGCACATATTTGTTCAAAGGAATTGGAACTTACTTTAACAGGGAAAAATTGTGGAGAAAAGGAGCGTGCACCAATGTGCGGCGTACCGTTTCATGCCATAGATGCTTATCTTGGACGGCTTGTAAGTAAGGGATATAAAGTAGCAATTTGTGAACAAGTAGAAGATCCAAAAGCAACAAAGACGCTTGTAAAACGTGAAGTAATTCGTGTTGTTACACCGGGAACAAATTTAGATGCACAGCAGTTAGATGCATCAAAAAATAATTATCTTATGTGTATTTTATATACAACAAATTGTTTTGGAATTTCTATTGTAGATGTTTCTACTGGGGATTATTTTGTTACAGAAGTAGAGGAAGCAAGAAAGCTGACAGATGAAATTAATAAATTTATGCCAACGGAAATTATTTGCAATGATGCTTTTTTTGTTTCTGGTTATCCGCTTGATGATTTAAAAGATAGACTTGGAATTTCTATTTACAATTTAGAACCATGGTATTATGATGAAGAACGCTGTGAAAAAAAATTAAAAGAGCATTTTAAAATATTATCATTAGATGGATTAGGACTTTCTGATTTTTCGATTGGAATTACAGCAGCAGGAACGGTATTGCAGTATTTATATGAAACACAGAAAAATTCTCTTATGCATTTAACAAGTATTCGACCATATCTAGCTGGTAAATATATGATGTTAGACAGTTCTACAAGAAGAAATTTAGAACTTACAGAAACAATGCGAGAAAAACAAAAGAAAGGATCACTTCTTGGGGTTCTTGATAATACAAGAACAGCCATGGGAGCACGTATGCTGCGGAGTTTTTTAACACAACCTCTAATTAGAAAAGAAGAAATTGAAGAACGTTTAACGGCAATTGAACAGTTAAATGCTTCTGTTATGATACGAGAAGAATTAAGAGAACAATTTCGTTCCATTTATGATTTAGAACGCTTAATTAGTAAAATTAGTTATCGTTCTGTAAATGCAAGAGATATGATTGCATTAAAATCTTCTATGGCAGTACTTCCAACAATGAAAAGGCTTCTTTCTAATTTTCAAGAAGGACTTTTATTTTCATGTTATGAGAAATTAGATGAACTTCGTGATTTATATGAATTATTAGAAAAGTCAATCATAGAAGAACCACCACTTTCTATTCGTGATGGAGGAATTATTAAAGAAGGATACCAAAAAGAAATTGATATGCTTCGTAATGCAAAAAGAGATGGTAAGGATTGGTTGGCAGAGCTTGAAGCAAGAGAAAGAGAGCATTCTGGAATTAAGAGTTTAAAAATAAAATTTAATAAAGTGTTTGGATATTATTTGGAAGTCACAAATGCATATAAGGATGTTGCACCGCCAGAATGGATAAGAAAACAAACATTAACAAATGCAGAACGATATACAACACCAGAATTAAAAGAATTGGAACAAAAAATTCTTGGTGCAGAGGAACGATTATATTCTTTAGAATATGATGTATTTTGTCAAATTAGGGAAACGATAGAATCACAAGTGGTAAGAGTGCAGTCGGTAGCAAAATTAATTGCTTGTGTAGATGTTATGACAGGACTTGCACTTCTTGCAGAGAAAAATCAATATGTGCGGCCAAAGATAAATACAGAGGGAAAAATTGAAATTAAATCAGGACGACATCCTGTTGTAGAACAGATGATTTGTAATAATTTATTTATTGCAAATGATACTTACTTAGATAATAAGGAACAAAGAGTTTCTGTTATTACAGGGCCAAATATGGCTGGAAAATCAACCTATATGCGGCAATGTGCTTTGATTACATTAATGGCTCAGATTGGTTCTTTTGTACCAGCAAAAAGTGCAAATATTGGTATTTGTGATAGAATTTTTACTAGAGTAGGAGCATCGGATGATTTAGCTTCTGGACAAAGTACCTTTATGGTAGAGATGACAGAAGTTGCAAATATTTTAAGAAATGCAACAAAAAATAGTTTGTTAATATTAGATGAAATTGGACGAGGAACAAGTACTTTTGATGGATTAAGTATTGCTTGGGCTGTCATTGAACATATTAGTAATCCATCTATTTTAGGAGCAAAGACATTATTTGCAACGCATTATCATGAATTAACAGAATTGGAAGGAAAAATTAGAGGAGTCAATAATTATTGTATTGCTGTGAAAGAACAGGGAGAAGATATTGTTTTTTTACGAAAAATTATTAAAGGTGGTGCAGATAAAAGCTATGGTATTCAAGTGGCAAAGTTAGCAGGTGTACCAGAATCTGTACTAAAACGTGCAAAAGAAATTGTAAAGGAACTTTCAGAAAATGATATTGCAGAAAAGGCACAAAAAATTGCAGAGCATATACAAACAGAAACAAAAAAACAGGAAATAGAAAAAGACAATCATCATAAGGATCAAAATTATGATAATCTATTAGCAGAACAAGGATTAGAAAAAACAGAACAAAAAGAAAAACGCAGTAAGAGAAAAAAGAAAAAAGAGGATAAAACACAAATGTCAATGTTTGATTTAGAGGTTTCAGGATTTCGTTCTTCGGAAGATATTATTATGGAATTACGAGAGATTAATTTAAATAAAATGACACCAATTAAGGCATTAAATTTATTGTATGATTTGCAGGAGAAGATAAAGGAGAGATGGTAAATGCCAAGGATTGCTTTACTTGAGGAAGCTGTAATTAATAAAATTGCTGCTGGAGAAGTTGTGGAACGGCCATCTCTTGTAGTAAAGGAATTAGTAGAAAATGCAATTGATGCAGGTGCAGATATTATTACAATTGAAATTAAGGATGGTGGATTTCAGTTAATTCGTGTAACAGATAATGGTTATGGAATTGAAGCAGAAGAAGTAAGAAATGCGTTTTTACGTCATGCTACAAGTAAAATAAGATATGCAGAGGATTTACAAACAGTGGAAAGTTTAGGGTTTCGTGGAGAGGCATTATCAAGTATTGCAGCAGTTTCACAGACGGAAGTTATTACAAAAACAAAAGAAAAATTAATGGGAGTTCGATATGTAATTGAAGGTGGCAGGGAACAAAGAATGGAAGCAATTGGATGCCCAGAAGGAACTACCTTTCTTGTAAGAAATTTATTTTTTAATACACCGGCAAGAAGGAAGTTTATGAAAACACCACAAACAGAAGCTGGCTATATTGGTGATATGATTCAATATTTAGCGTTATCACATGAAAACATTTGTTTTAAATATATTCATAATGGGCAATTAAAGTTACAGACATCTGGAAATGGAAATAGAAAAGAAGCAATTTATAGCATTTTTGGCAGAGATATTGCAGGAAATTTATGTCTAGTAGAAGAAGTACAGGCAATAAAAGATGGGTTTTTACATATTACTGGATTTTGTGGAAAACCTGTCATTACAAGAGGAAATAGAAATTTAGAAATTTATTTTGTAAATGGACGTTATATTAAAAATAATGTGATTACTGAGGCAATTGAAGACGCTTATCGACCTTATATGATGACAAGAAAATATCCATTTACAGCATTATATCTGGAACTGCCATTATATCTTGTGGATATAAATGTGCATCCTTCTAAATTAGAAGCACAATTTGGAAATAGAGAAGCTATTTATCAGCTTGTGGAACATGCAATTAGCCATGCACTTTCTAAAAAAGAATTAATACCAGAGGTTTTTGTAGAAAAGAAACATTCCTTGGAAGTATTTCAAGAACAAAAATTAATGGAAGAAAAACAAGATATAGGAATTTTATCAGAAAAAGATTCTTTTTCTGATCGTTCTTTTTTTGACGGTGTTCCTTTCATAAAGGAAGAAAGTGAAACAGTAGCATTAAAACCATATCAAGAAGAATTATTTGAAATGCCATTCCTTTGCAAAGAAGCCAAAAAGCAGCATAAAATTATTGGTCAGTTATTTTCTACTTATTGGCTGATAGAATTTCATGATAAATTATTTATTCTTGATCAACATGCGGCACATGAAAAAGTATTATATGAACGAAACTTGGCAGCATTTTATAAAAAAGAGAAGTTATATTCACAGCTTCTTATCGTTCCTGTTATTGTTTCTTTAAGTATGACAGAACAGCAGATTTTAAAAGAAAATCTTTCTTTTTTACAGAAATTTGGTTTTGAAATAGAGCCATTTGGAGGTAATGAATATGCAATTCATGCTGTTCCGGCAGATATGATGGATCTTGCAGATCAGGAGTTATTTCTGGAATTTTTACAAGCATTGATAAAAGGACAAAAAACACCAGAATTTATTTTGGAGAAAATGGCAATGATTTCTTGTAAGGGGGCAGTAAAAGGAAAAAGAGAATTAAAAAAAGAAGAAGTGATTGCATTACTTGATGAACTTTTAACATTAAAACAGCCGTATCATTGTCCGCATGGCAGACCCACAATAATTTCAATTAGTAAATATGAAATAGAAAAAAAATTTAAAAGAATTGTATAAAAGAAAAATATAAGGAAAGAGGAAAAAAGGTGAAAAAGAAATCATTAGTTATTTTAACAGGACCTACAGCCGTAGGAAAAACAGATCTTTCCTTAAAGCTTGCAAAAGCAATAGGAGGAGAAATTATTTCTGCGGATTCTATGCAAGTTTATAGACGAATGGATATTGGAACAGCAAAATTGAAAAAAGAAGAACAGGAGATACCACATTTTTTAATTGATATTTTAGAGCCAGAGGAAGAATTTAATGTTGTAAAGTTTCAAGTGTTAGCAAAAAAGGCAATGGAAGAAATTTATAGTCGAAATCATATTCCAATTTTAGTAGGAGGCACTGGTTTTTATATTCAATCTATTTTATATGATATTGATTTTAAAGAAAATAATAAAGATAATAAAATTCGCAAAGAATTGGAGGAGCAGACGAAGCTTTTAGGGGCAGAATATATGCATCAGAAGTTACAGCAGGTGGATAAAAAAGCAGCACAAGAAATTCATGCAAATAATGAAAAGCGTGTCATTCGGGCACTAGAATATTTTTATCAAACAGGTAGTAAAATTTCGGAACATAATAGGGAACAAAGAGAGAAACAGTCAAATTATAATTATGCTTATTTTGTACTTACAATGGATAGAAAAAAGTTATATCAGCGAATTGAAGAACGTGTCGATAGTATGATGGAACAAGGACTTTTAGAGGAAGTAAAAGGATTAGTAAACGAACATATTTCAGAAACAGCAACTTCGATGCAAGGACTTGGATATAAGGAATTATATGCTTATTTAAAAGGTGATTGTTCTTTAGAGGAAGCAGTCTATATCATAAAAAGAGATACAAGACATTTTGCAAAAAGGCAGCTTACATGGTTTCGGCGAGAAAAAGATGTCATTTGGATAGAAAAAGATCGTTATATAGAAGAAAGAAATATGTTAGATTTTATGTTAGAAGTATTAGAAAAACGGGAAATTTTAAAATAGAGAACAGAATTATGAGGTAAAAAAATGGAAGATAAAAAAGAAGAAAAGAATCTAGATCAAGAATTAGAGCTATTTTATGAACAATTCCATATTGATAAAGAGATTCTTGCATTTGCAAAGGAAACAGAAAAGGAATTAAAGGATCGCTTTGATAGAATTGATAAAATTGCAGAATATAATCAAATGAAAGTAATTCAGGCTATGCAGAAGAATCGTGTAAGTGATGCTCATTTTACAGGAACAACAGGATATGGATATAATGATATTGGACGAGAAACATTGGAACAAGTATATGCGTCCATATTTCATACAGAATCTGCACTTGTACGACCACAAATTACTTGTGGAACACATGCATTAAATATTGCATTATTTGGCAATCTGCGTCCGGGAGATGAATTGCTTTGTCCAGTAGGAAAACCTTATGATACTTTAGAAGAAATTATTGGGATTCGTTCATCAAATGGAAGCTTAAAAGAGTATGGTATTACCTATCGTCAAGTTGATTTGCTTTCAGATGGTAGTTTTGACTATCAAGGGATTTTAAAAGCAATCAATGAAAAAACAAAGTTAGTAGAAATTCAGCGTTCCAAAGGATATCAAACAAGAAAAACATTTTCTGTAGAACAAATAGGTGAATTGATTTCTTTTATAAGAGGAATAAAAAAAGATGTTATTATTATGGTAGATAATTGTTATGGAGAATTTGTGGAAACAATTGAGCCAACCGATGTTGATGCTGATTTATGCGTTGGCTCTTTAATTAAAAATCCCGGTGGTGGACTAGCACCAATTGGCGGATATATTGTTGGAAAAGAGTGTTATGTCGAAAATGCCGCTTATAGACTGACTGCACCGGGACTTGGAAAAGAAGTGGGGGCAACACTAAATGTAAATCCTTCTTTTTTTCAGGGACTATTTTTAGCACCTCAAGTTGTTTCTGGAGCTTTAAAGGGGGCAATTCTTGCAGCAAATTTATATGAAAAACAGGGTTTTTTTGTGATTCCAAATGGGACAGAGCCAAGATATGATATTATTCAAGCAGTCACTCTTGGAACAAAAGAAGGAGTGATTGCCTTTTGTAAAGGGATTCAGGCAGCAGCACCAGTAGATAGTTTTGCTGTACCAGAACCCGGTTATATGCCGGGCTATGATTCCGATGTTATTATGGCAGCAGGTGCTTTTATTCAGGGAGCTTCGATTGAGCTTAGTGCAGATGCACCAATAAAGCCGCCATATGCTGTTTATTTTCAGGGTGGACTTACGTACTATCATGCAAAGCTTGGAATTTTAATGTCTTTGCAGGAAATGAAAAAGGCTGGACTTTTGAATTTGTAAAAGGTAATAAGTAAGAGTCATTACTATATTTTAAAGGAAAAATAGTGGTTGCATAATAAAAAAGATTATGATAAGATCAAAAGAAGTTAGAAATAATTGACAGCTTATGATATTTTTTTAAATAAGAAGGAGGGTACTTTTATGGGATTTTTACAAGGAAAAACAGCAATTATTACAGGTGCAGGACGTGCTGTTTTAAATGATGGCAAATGTGGATCGATTGGCTATGGAATTGCTACCGCATATGCAAAAGAAGGGGCAAATCTTGTAATTACTGGACGTAATGTAAAGAAACTAGAAGATGCAAAAGAAGAATTAGAACGGTTATATAAAATTCAAGTGCTGCTTATACAAGCTGATGTAAACGAAAGTGCTGATAATGAAGCAGTTGTTGCCAATGTAATAAAGCAGACAGTCGATACTTTTGGTGGAATTGATGTATTAATTAATAATGCACAAGCATCGGCATCAGGTGTACCACTTGCGGAACATACAACAGATCAATTTAATTTAGCAATGTATTCAGGATTATATGCAACTTTTTATTATATGAAAGCTTGTTATCCATATTTAGCAAAATCACAAGGCACAGTCATTAATTTTGCTTCTGGTGCTGGGCTTTTTGGCAATTTTGGACAATGTGCATATGCAGCGGCAAAAGAAGGGATTCGAGGTCTTTCTCGTGTAGCAGCAACTGAGTGGGCAAAAGATGGAATTAATGTAAATATTATTTGTCCCCTAGCATGGACTTCTCAATTAGAACAGTTTGAAAAAGCATATCCAGATGCATTTAAGGCAAATGTAAAAACACCGCCAGCAGGTCATTTTGGTGATGCAGAGTTGGAAATAGGACGTGTTTGTGTGCAAATTGCATCCCCAGATTTTAAATATATGACAGGAGAAACAATTACTTTAGAGGGTGGCATGGGATTAAGACCATAAGTTTTCTATATTAAATAAAGAAGGGGCTGTTGCATTAAAAAAATGATATAAGCTATCGTTTTGTAAAATTTATAGATAGGATAGCTTGTATATATTCTATTTAGTGCAGCAGCCTTGATTTTTATAAGAATAAAAATTTAAAACGATGAGAACTGCCGAAAAGTAACGGAATTGTAATACTTTTGATAAAATGTAACAAAAATTTAAGATAATTCCTATATACAAATGAAAACCATTGTGTTAGAATAATTTGGATTAAGATCCTTTTCCTACCGGCATACGACTGACTGGAAAGGAGACTATTTATGAAAGAAAAACATTATACAATCAAGGAACTTCCAACGAAAGAGCGTCCTTATGAAAAATGTGAGCAATTTGGTGCAGCTTGTTTATCAGATGCAGAGCTTCTTGCAGTGATTATCCGTACAGGATCGAGAGAAAAAACTTCGATAGAGCTTTCACAACATATTTTAGCAGAATGTGGTGGTTTTCTTGGAATCCATAATCGATCTCTACAACAACTTAGAAAAATTAGGGGGATCGGGAAGGTGAAGGCAATTCAGATAACATGTATTGGAGAATTGAGCAAAAGAATTGCTATGACACATAAGGAGGAACGTATTCAATTAGATTCACCAAAGGCTTTTGCGGAATATTTTGCAGACTATTTTATGGAAGATATGCGTTTTCGGAATACAGAAGTATTTCGGGCGGTATTTTTAGACACAAAACAGGGAATGATAAAACATAGTATTATATCCACTGGAACTATTAATATGTCCTTAGCAAGCCCAAGGGAAATTTTCCGTGAAGCATTAAGTTATGATTCAGCATCAATATGTATTTTGCATAATCATCCAAGTGGTGATCCAACGCCAAGCAAAGAGGATATTCATACAACAAAGCGTATTAGAGATGTTGGGAATTTATTAGGAATTAAGCTGATTGATCATATTGTGATGGGAGACAAATGTTATGTCAGCTTGCGGGAACAAGGGTATTTATAAGGGAACGCAAAAAAAGAAAGGAGCTTTATATGTCCAGAAAAGCATATGGAATTGATTTTGGTACAAGCATGATAAAAATTTATAGAAAAGGGCAAGGGATTCTTTTAGATGAGAAGAATGTAATTGCAATTGCAGATAGAAAGAGAGTAATTGCTGTTGGAAATGAAGCATATGAAATGTTTGAAAAAGCACCAGAGAATATTTATGTATCTTATCCAATTAAAAGTGGCGTTGTTGCAGATATTGATAATATGCAGACACTTTTGGATACCTTTATTGGACAGTTAAATGCAAAACAATTATTTGGAGGGCGTGATTTTTATGTAGCAGTACCAAGTGATATTACAGAAGTACAAAAACGTGCATTTTATGATTTAATTGCCAATTCCAATGCGAAGGCAAAACATATCTGGATTGTGGAAAAACCAATTGCCGATGCTATGGGAGCAGGGCTTGATGTAACAACAGCACAGGGAGTTATGGTTGTTGATATTGGGGCAGAAACAACAGAAATTTCTATTCTTTCTTTAGGTGGTATTGTATTAAGCAAATTAATTCCTGTTGGCGGAAATAAATTAGATGAAACAATTAAATTAACAGTAAAGAAAAAGTATGGGCTTGTTATAGGTGATAAAACAGCAGAGGGCATTAAAAAGCAGCTTGCTTCTGCACTGCCTATACAAACAGAGGCTATGAAAGTATATGGAAGGGATGTTGTATCAGGACTTCCTGCGGAAATGGAAGTAGATTCTGATATGGTATATGATTCTATTATAGAACATTTAACTTCTGTTATTGATGCTATGAAAGTGATTTTAGAGAGGACACCACCAGAAATTTCGGCCGATATTATTGATGCTGGAATTTATATTACAGGTGGTTCTTCTCAAATTCTTCATTTAGATGGACTTATTTCACAGGAAACAGATTTAAAAGTAAATCTAGTGGCAGATCCAGAAAATTCTGTTGTCAATGGAATTGGAAAAATTATGGAAGAACCATCCTTGTCAGAACTAGCATTTTCTTTACGACAGGCAAATTATACTGCTTAAGAAAGGATAAGAAATAAAAAAAGGAAATCAATAGATAAATAAATAATATAACCATGTTTTGGAGGTTTCCATGAGAAACAAAATAAAAATTACAATACAGCCACGTTATATTCTGATGCTTTGTTCTGTTTTTTGCCTTGTTTTAATTATTTTATCTTTTAAGTATGAGGAACAGATTTCTCCAGTAAAGACAGCAGTTGGCACTGTTATGACACCAATGCAGAAGGGAATTAACAGTGTAGGGCAGCTTGTTTCTGATAAAATTAGATCATGGAAGAATATGAAAAAATTACAGGCAGAAAATGAAAGATTACAACAAGAAGTGAATGAATTAGAGTATAATAATAAAATACTTCAAAAAGATAAATATGAACTTGATAATTTAAGAGAATTATATGATTTAGACAAGAATTATGCAGATTATCCAAAAGTTGCAGCACATATTATTAGTAAGGATTCCAGCAATTGGTTTGATCTTTTTACGATTGATAAAGGAAGTCATGATGGTATTCAAAAGGATATGAATGTAATTGCAGGAGCAGGACTTGTTGGACTTGTCTATGAAGTGGGAGAAAATTATGCTAAAATTCGTTCGATTATTGATGATAAAAGTAATATTAGTGGTATGTTTTTAGAAACAAATGAAACTTGTATTGTAGAAGGAAATTTGAATACAATGGAGGAAGGCTATCTGCCGGTAGAGATGATAGACAAAAAATCAAAGATTAAGGAAGGATATGAAATTGTTACTTCTCGTGTTAGTTCAAAATTTTTGCCGGGTATTTTAATTGGGAAGATTAGTAATCTTTCGGTGGACTCTACCAATATGACAATGACAGGGCAACTGAAACCAGCAGTAGATTTTTCATCCTTAAATATGGTATTAGTTATTACAGAACTAAAGGTAGATTTGCCAGACGAGGCTTATATGTATGATGAGTAGAGGATATGTAATCAAACATTTTTTTCTTTATGTTATTAGTATTATTATTTTTTTCCTGTTACAGACCACCGTATTTCAGTGGATTTCTCTAGCAGGAGTTGTTCCAAATCTGCTTGTAATTATTGTGGTGACAACAGGAATTTTCAGTGGGTCTGTTCCGGGAATTTTCTGTGGACTTATCTGTGGATTATTAGTAGATTGTATGTATGGAAATGTAATTGGCTTATGTGCCTTATTTTATATGTTAGATGGATATTTAGCAGGAATTGTCCATCGGTTTTATTCTCCACAAGAGGAGTATGCCATTCCGCTTTTTTTGATTGGTCTTGGAGATTTTATTTACAATTTTCTTTATTATTTGGCAGAATTTTTATTAAGAAATCGACAGGAATTTATTCATTATTTTTTAACAATTATGTTGCCAGAGATGGTGTATACTTTACTTGCAGCCGTATTTTTTTATAAATTATTATTTTTGATACATAAGAAGATTGTAGAGGGTGGGAAGAAAAAGGAGGAAGCACAATGATTGATATTTTATTGGAAAATATGAAGCGTTTTTTCCAGTCCCGTCTTTTGCCTGTTACACTGATTTATCTTTGTTTAATTGTTTTATTAGTTCATAGGATTTTTTATTTGCAAATTGTAAAAGGAGAAGAATATGAGGAGCAAGGAGCTAATTTAACAACAAAATATCGTTATATTACAAGTACACGTGGAAATATTTATGATAGAGAAGGAAATTTATTAGCATATAATAGCCTTTCTTATGCTGTTACTTTAGAAAATGTTGGTGCATTTAAGTCTTCAAGCCAGAATGATGATTATAATGCTATGATTCATAGACTTGTTTCTATTATTGAACAAAATGGAGGAAAACTAGCAACTACGTTTTATATTGAACAAAATAAAAAAGGAAAACTGGTATTTACAGAAGATGAAAATACAATTTTACGTTTTAAAAAAGAAATTTATTATGCAAAATCTGTAGATGAATTAAAAGAAGAACAGGTACAAGCAACGGCCGAAGAAGTTTATGAATTTTTGCGTACTAGTACCGATAGAACGTGTCCGGGATATCAGATTTCGGATGAATATAGTGTAGAGGAAACATTGAAAATTATGGCAGTCCGCTATGCTATGTTTATGCAGACATATTCGCAATATAAACCGATTACCATTGCACATAATGTAAATGAAGAAACCGTAGCAGCACTAAAGGAGAGTCAGGCAGAACTTCCGGGAATGGATATTGAACAGGAATCGTATCGTATGTATAAAGACAGTGAAGCATTTTCTCATATTCTTGGATATACAGGACGTGTTCCTGATGAGATGTTAGCAGAACTTAAAGAGAAGGAACAAGAAGGTGTTTATACAGAAAAAGATCAAATAGGAAGATCGGGACTAGAAAGTTCTTATGAAGAATATCTTCATGGAGAAAATGGTTCAGAAAAATTGACGGTTGCTGGTACAACAGGACGAGTGCAAGAAGTAGTAGAGCGAACAGAGCCAGTAGCAGGAAATGATTTAACACTGACATTAAGTGGAACATTGCAAAATAAATGTTATCAGATTTTAGAAAAAAATCTTGTAAAAATATTAGTAAGCAATATTGTAAATTCAAAAGATGTTGGAACAAAGGGAAAATCAGCAAAAGATATTAAAATTCCAATTTATGATGTTTATTATTCTTTTATTGGCAATAATTTAATTGATGTCTCTCATTTTAATGAAAAAGATGCATCACCAACAGAAATTGCTGTTTATGGAAAGTATTTAAGTAAGCGAAATCGTGTTTTTGAAAAACTGGATACGTATCTTTCGGAAGAAAGTAAAACGGTCAATACAAAAGCTGGAGATGAATATGAGGAATATTTAACTTATATTTATGCTATGTTAAAAGAAAAAGGTGTTATTTTATATAAAGAGATTCCAGAAGATAATGTGCACTATAAGAATTATACAAATGATAAAATTAGCTTAAGTGAATATTTACAATATTTAATTTCAAATAACTGGGTGGATTTAAAAAAATTAAAAATGAATGATAATTTTGCCAGTACATCAGAAATTTATACAAAGCTGGAAAAATATATTAAAAACCAATTAAAAAATGATAAAGAATTTATGAAAAAGCTTTATTATTATATGGTAGACGCTTATACTCTTTCAGGAAAGGAGATTTGTATTCTTCTTTATGATCAAGGGGTTTTAAAATATGATGAGGGTATGGTTGCAAAATTGTCCTCAGGTGCTATTTCTGCATATAATTTTTTAATACAGAAGTTAAAAGCTTTGGAGATTACACCGGGAGATTTAGGGCTTGATCCATGTTCTGGCTCAATTATTGTAACAAAAGTAAAAACAGGAGATACGATTGCTTGTGTATCTTATCCGGGTTATGATAATAATAGGCTTGCAAATTCTGTGGATTCCGTTTATTATGAATATTTGATGGGAAGTAATTCTTTATTTACAAATTTCCGTCCAACACAGACACGTTCTGCACCGGGTTCTACGTATAAGCCATTAGTAGCCATTGCTGGACTAGAAGAAGGTGTTATTTCCTTATCTACAGAAGCTTATTGTGATGGTGTTTTTAAAAGAATTGCACAAGGTCCAAAATGTCATGTGTATCCATCAGGACATGGTTCTGATAATGTTGTTCAGGCAATTCGGGATTCTTGTAATGTGTTTTTTGCAGAAGTAGCCTATCGGCTTGGTAGTGTAAATGGTTCTTATAATAGTGATAGAGGTTTAAAGACGATTAAGAAATATGCAAAAATGTTTGGTTTTGATGCTCCTTCTGGTATTGAGGTGACAGAATATGAATCTAAAATTTCAGATGAGGACGCAGTTCGCAGTGCCTTTGGTCAAGGAACTAATACGTACTATCCAGCACAAATTGCCCGTTATGTTACAACAATCGCAAATGAGGGAACTTGTTATGATCTTACCCTAGTAGATAAAGTAACCGATTTAAATGGTGGTCTTATTATGGATAATAAGGCAAAAGTTCGGAATAAATTAAAATCAATTCATAGTAGTACATGGGATGCAGTAAAGCGTGGAATGTATATGGTAGTTAATAATTCTTATACATTAAGCAATGTATTTCGCAATGTAGGTGCAGAGGTAGCAGGAAAAACGGGAACAGCACAAGAAAGTGCATTTCATCCAAATCATGCATTATTTATTTCATTTGCACCTTATGAAAAGCCAGATATTACGGTTACTGTTGTGATTCCTTATGGTTATACTTCAAGTAATGCAGCACAGATAGCAAGTGATGTTTATAAATATTATTTTAAACAATATCAAAAGGATATTAAAAAGAACAAAAAGGTAGGAAAAAAATAAAAAAGGAAGGGAGTCTGCCATGAAAGAGCCTGTAGTAATTAAAAGCTATCAGATGAATGGTTTGAAGCTTGTAATGGATGCAGAAATTTCCTTTGAGAATATCTTAAATTGTCTAGCAGGGCGATTAGATAAAAGTAGAAAATTTTTTAAGGATATTCCAAAAGGTCTGTTATTTGAAGGAAGAAAACTTTCTATGGAAGAACAGGAAAAAATTCTTGATTGTATACAAAAACATTCCGATATAAATATTGTCTGTATTATGGAAGAAGATCAAGAACTTCAGGAAAAAATTAATGAAAAAGTAATGGAAGCTTGTTTAGAGTTAGAAAAAAGAAAGTTAAAAGCAGGACTGATAGAAGATAAACCTGAGCCGCCAAAGGAAATAGAAAAGGAAAGTGCTTTGGAAACTACAAAAAAGGCAGAAGAAAAGGTTAAGGAAATAGAAAACATTGAAAAAATAGAAAAGACGCAAAATAAGTTATTAAAAAAGGATAAAACAGAAAAAGATAAATTACAAAAACAAAATATTAGAGAACGGGTATCAAGTCAAATGGCAGAAGATCCCGGTTTGTTTTATAAAGGAAATCTGCGTTCTGGTCAGGTGTTAGAATCGGATAAAAGTATTATTTTTCTTGGGGACATTAAGCCCGGGGCTCATTTGATTTCTAAGGGAAATGTAATTGTGCTTGGAAGTCTTCGAGGAAATGTATTTGCAGGAGCTGCAGGAAATAAAAAAGCATTTGTTGTTGCACTTGATATGCAGCCTGTGCAAGTAAGGATTGATGATTTTATTGCAAGGTCACCAGATGAGCCAGAAAAAGAAAAGGACAAGCAGGCAAAGATTGCTTTTCTTGAAGGTGAAAATATTTATATTGAACCTATTTGTAAGGAAGTATTTCATGATATTCAAGTATAAATTTATACTGGTGGTCGAAAAACCTGACCACTCAATATAACAGGATGGAATCGCTTGCGATTCCACTTGCAAAGCCTGTAATGCTTTTATGAATAGAAACATTATAAGCTTTGTGCCTGTCATATAGTAATTGATATTAATTAATGGAGGATTAGATTCATGGGAGAAGTGATTGTAATTACATCAGGTAAAGGCGGTGTTGGAAAGACAACAACAACAGCAAATGTAGGAACAGGGCTTGCAAAGTTAAACAAAAAAGTAGTTTTAATTGATACAGATATTGGACTTAGAAATCTTGATGTTGTTATGGGATTGGAAAATAGAATTGTCTATAATCTTGTAGATGTTATTGAAGGAAATTGCCGAATTAAGCAAGCATTAATTAAAGATAAGCGATATCCAAATTTATATTTGCTTCCTTCGGCACAGACAAAAGATAAAACGGCTGTGACACCAGAACAAATGAAAAAGCTTGCTACAGATTTAAAAGGGGAATTTGATTATATTTTAATGGATTGTCCGGCTGGAATTGAGCAGGGATTTCGGAATGCCATTGCAGGTGCAGATTCGGCACTTGTTGTTACAACACCGGAAGTATCTGCAGTACGGGATGCCGATCGAATTATTGGGCTTTTAGAAGCGAATGAAATGAATCGTACTCATTTGATTGTAAATCGTTTACGTGCAGATATGGTAAAACGTGGGGATATGATGTCAAGTGATGATGTTGTGGATATCCTTGCTGTAGACTTAATCGGTGTTGTGCCTGATGATGAAAATGTTGTAATATCTACAAATCAAGGAGAACCATTAGTTGGAAATGATACACTTGCAGGACAGGCATATATGAATATTTCTCGCCGTATTTTAGGAGAAAATGTACCACTATTAGATTTAAATGGTAAAAAAGGATTGTTGGAGCGATTAAGTGAAATTTTTCGTAAAAATTAAAAGGAGATAAGATAAAAGCTGGAATATTTTGGCAATTTTAAACTGATTACATAGAATTATAAATGGAGGAAAGCAATGAAATTTAGTGATTTCTTTAGAAGAAAATCCTCCGGCACAGTAGCCAAGGACCGATTAAAACTGGTTCTTGTCTCCGACCGTACCAATTGTTCACCTGATATTATGGAACAGTTAAAAAATGATATTATTAATGTGATTTCTAAATATGTGGAGATTGATACGGATGAGCTGGATATTAAAATTACGCAGACAGAAATGGAGGGTACTTCTGAACCTGTGCCAGCATTGTTTGCGAATATTCCAATTAGAAATATGAAAATACATTAATTCTTGGCAAATGGTAGGAATTTTTGGTAAGAAATATAAGATAGTAATAGAAGTAAAAAGATAAAAAGTAAAATCAAAGAAAAATCCATGGTCAGTGAGGTATGGAATGTTTAACTTTAAGCTGTATGATTGGAAAAAATATAAAATTTCTTTATTATTTGTAATTATTATTTTGTCTGCTTGCAGTACTTATTTTGTGAAGTGTGCATTGACAGGGGAAGATTATGCAGATTCCTATTTTAAAAAGCAAATTTTTGGTATTGTATTTAGTTTTATACTTATGTTGATTGTTTCCATAGTTGATTACCATGCTATTTGTCAATTAGCTGTGATATATTATATTTTAGGTGTTTTGATGGCAGCAGCAACAAAATTTTCACCACTTGGAACAGATCAGGGAACAAATTCTTTTCGTTGGTTAAGATTTGGTTCTTTAACATTTCAGCCTTCAGAGATATGTAAAGTAATTTTAATTATTTCTCTAGCGGCATTTTATAATAGTAGGAAAGAAAAAACAGATAAAGTTATGACATTGTTAATAGCAACGGTGCTTGCAGCTTTACCAACGGTTTTTATTTTGGTTCAATCTGATCTTTCTTCTAGTCTTGTTATGATGTTTACCTTTGCAATTCTTGTACTTGCTGCTGGTACAGCATATAAAATTTTATTGCCAATTATTGCGATTGGTATTCCAGCAGGAATTGCATTATTTTGGTATGTACAACAGCCATTTCAGGTACTTTTAAATAAGTATCAAAAAAAGCGTATTCTTGGATGGCTGCATCCCGAGGATTATGCAGAAGATATTATGTGGCAGCAAAATCATTCGGTAACAGCAATTGCTTCGGGAAAGATTTATGGAAAAGCACTTTTAGGAGAAGAAATTAGGAATTATAAAACAGGTCATGTAGATGTAGTAGAAAGTGATTTTATTTTTGCTGTGATTGGTGAGGAAGTTGGATTTATTGGTTCTTGTATTGTAATTGCATTGCTTTTATATATTATTGTAAAATGTCTGATTACAGCAAAGCATGCAAAAGATTATTTAGGAGCATTAATTGCAACGGGAATTTCTGCTATGTTTATGTTTCAAGTATTTGCAAATATCGGTGTAGCGACAAGCCTGCTTCCGAATACAGGGCTTCCGCTTCCGTTTTTAAGCTATGGATTAAGTTCTACTGTTGGAAGTATGATATCCATTGGCTTGATATTAAATATTG
>CAJTJZ010000030.1:29981-38654 GCA_910576895.1 uncultured Lachnospiraceae bacterium
ACAAAATAGAATGACGAAGGAGGCTAAGGTATGAATGTTGGATTAATTGCACATGATGCAAAGAAAAAGCTGATGCAAAATTTTTGTATTGCATATCGGGGGATACTAAGTAAACATACGTTGTATGCAACAGGGACAACAGGAAGATTGATTGAAGAGGTGACAAACCTTTCGGTGCATAAGTACCTGGCGGGTCATCTAGGAGGAGAACAGCAGCTTGGTTCTCAAATTGAGCATAATGAGATTGACTTAGTAATTTTTTTGCGTGATCCATTGACACCAAAATCACATGAACCAGATATCAATAATGTTATGCAGCTTTGTGATGTGCATAATATTCCGATAGCAACAAACCTTGCGACTGCCGAACTTTTAATTAAGGCATTAGAACGTGGGGACATGGAGTGGAGAGAAAATGCTCGTTAAAACAGCTTTAAAAGGCAGGTCATGCCCAAATGGGCATGACAAAAATAAGCCACTTCCCGGCTGCGGTCGGCACGAACTCACGAGCGAAAAGAGGAAAGATTTTTTGCTCATGAGTATAAAGACTTCTTTTACACTTTTTTTGGCGACAGGTCTTTTATGGAATTTGACTGGTTGTCAAAATAGGGATATGCCCTTGCTGTCTTGGACAGGAGATAGTCCAGCGGCAGGGGTACAAACAATGTCGGTAAATGGTATGGATACTATGAATACCTATGCTGGCAATGTTTGTGTTATACCAAAGAAGAAAGCAAAAGTAAAGGAAGGGATGACTTCTTTTACTTCTTTGGCACAGCTTTGTGTGGAAATTACAGAGCAAAAATCATTATATGCCAATAATATTTATGAACGTCTTTATCCAGCAAGTCTTACAAAATTATTTACTGCTTATGTTGTTTTAAAAAAAGGAAATCTTGATGATATCGTAACAATTAGTAAAAATGCGGCAAATATTAGAGAAACTGGAGCAAAACTTTGTGGATTAGAAGAAGGAGATCAAGTGAGTCTGCGTGATCTTTTAAAGATGATGTTAGTTTATTCGGGGAATGATGCAGCTCTTGCAATTGCAGAACATATAGAAGGAAGCGAAGAAAATTTTGCTAAAGTGATGAATACTATGGCTGCTTCTATTGGAGCAGTCGATAGCCATTTTGTAAATTCACATGGATTGCATCAGGAAGAACATTATACAACAGCATATGATATTTATTTAGTTATGAATGAACTTGTAAAAAATCAAGATTTTGTAGATATTATTCATATGGCAAATTGTGAAATTGTATATAAAGATGTTGCTGGTAATGAAAAAAGGATGTCTTGTACAAATACAAATCAATATCTTACAGGGGCAAAGCAAGTGCCAGAGGATATTACCATTATTGGTGGAAAAACAGGAAATACACTTGCAGCAGGAGCTTGTCTTGCTATGTATAGTAGAGATTTAGATGGAAATGAATATATTTCTGTTATTATGAAAGCAGTAAATAATGATACTGTATTTGGGCAGATGTCACAACTACTTTTAGAAGTAAAAGAAAAGGAAAGTATAGAATAATAAAAAAGAAAATAAAAAAAGATTGCCGAAAAAGTTCATATAATATATGGACTTTTTCGGCATTTTTGTAGTTATACTGGTGATCATAAAAACTGATCGTTTCGTATAAAGAATGAAACAAGCTTTTTAGTTTGCAGAATTGGAGATTCTTCCGCAATAGCTGATGGCATATAAACCACAAATACCAACTACTGCATAGATAATTCTGGAGAGCATGGACATATCACCAAAAATCATGCGAACCAAGTCAAAACCAAAAAAGCCGATTAAGCCCCAATTTACTGCACCAATAATAACAAGTGCAAGAGCAATGTAATCAACTGTTTTCATAAGAAACCTCCTTTTGCATATTGCAAAACTTATGGTAAATATAAATTTGTTTCGGTATCAGTATTGCCAAATTGAAAATAATTATGCAAAAGAAAAAGGAAAAGCTTTTATTGCAGTTTCTTTTTTTTTATGGTATTATGAATAAAAATTAAGGATCTATTAAAAAATAAATTATTTGAATAAAATGGAGGTATTTTCTATGGAGAGCTGTAAAATTATGGTAAAGGGAATTATTCAATACAATGATCGTTATTTACTTATAGAAAAATGGTATGATGATCGTATTGGTGATCCTTATCAATGGGAATTTATTGATGGAAGATTGGAATATGGGGAAGATCCAGAGAAAGGTGTTTTAAGACAGATAGAAGAAAAGACAGGGCTTCAAGCAGAAGTTTCCAGACCGTTATATACATGGTCCTATATGGTAGGCGAAATCTGGAATATTGGGATTGCTTTTCATTGTATTGCGACAAATCATGAAGTAGTTTTATCTGAAGATTTAAATAATTATAAATGGGTAACAAGTGATCAATTTTCACAATTTATTACAAATAAAAATATGTTAAGGGATGTAGAAAAAACAGATTTGTGGTAATTTTTATGAAAGTGTGAAAGATTGGGGCGGTGGTAATGAGAACATGGATTTTAAATGGACATCTTCTTGATCCAATGCAGGGTATGGATGGAATTTATGATTTATTGATAGAGGATGGTAAAGTAGCAGAAATTATACCAGCAGATCAAAAGAAAGAACAAAGAAAGAAAAAAATGATAAAAAAAGAAGCTATAGGAAAAGAACTTATGGAACATAGGATAGAGGAAGAAATCATTGATGCCAGTGGAAATTATATTATGCCCGGATTTTTAGATCTTCATGTACATTTAAGAGAACCCGGATTTGAAGAAAAAGAAACAATAGAAACAGGTTCAAAAGCAGCAGCACATGGTGGCTTTACAGGAATCTGCCCTATGCCAAATACAAAGCCAGCGATGGATTCGCCAGAAAAGATTGCATGGCTAATAGAAAAGGCAGAAAAGGTGTCTAAAGTACATATTTATCCTGTAGGAGCAGTTACACTTTTACAAGAAGGAAAAGAACTTGCTGATATTGAAGGTATGGTAAAGGCAGGAGCGATGGCTCTTAGTGAAGATGGAAAGTCTGTTATGGATACATTTCTTTATAAGAAGGCACTTGAAAAGGCAGCTCTTTGTAAAATTCCTATGCTTGCACATTGTGAAGATAAATCTCTTGTTCATCATGGTGTTATGAATGCAGGAAAGCGTGCAAAGGAGCTTGGACTTCTTGGAATATCAAATGCAGTAGAAGATGTAATTATTGCAAGGGATATTCTTCTTGCAAAAGAAACAAAGGTACAGCTTCATCTATGTCATTGTTCTACAAGAGATAGTGTTTCGTTGGTGAAATTTGGAAAAGAATTGGGAGTTTCTGTAACTGCTGAGGTTTGCCCACATCATTTTAGTATGAGCGAAGATGAAATTCCATGTGATGATGCAAATTATAAAATGAATCCACCGCTGCGAGGAAAAGAAGATGTAGAAATGTTAAAGTATGGATTACAAGAAAATATTATGGAAGTGATTTCTACTGATCATGCACCGCATGAAGCAGAAAAAAAGAAAGAGTCTATGAAAACAGCACCTTTTGGCATTGTAGGGCTGGAAACAGCTTTTCCACTTGCAGTAACAGAACTTGTGGAAAAGGGATATCTTACAAAGATGCAGCTTGTAGAACGAATGAGTCTTGCACCAGCAAAAGTTCTTCATGTTGCTTCTGGTACGCTTGCAAAAGGAAGTATGGCTGATCTTGTAATTGCTGATTTTGAGGAAGAATATGAAATTGATCCAAATAAATTTGTTTCGAAAGGGAAAAATACACCATTTGCAGGGAAAAAAGTAAAAGGGCGTATTTTAAGAACTATGGTAGGTGGAAAAACAGTTTATCAATATCAAGGTTAAATATGATTAAATTTTGATAGTACGATTTTTGCGAATGTATCAATGTTAGATATTTTGATTATCTAATTGCATAGATAGAATTTTTTTAACAAGAAAGGAAATGGAAATACTATGATTAATAAATTAGTAGATAAAATTAAAAAATTAAATTCGCCGATTCTTGTAGGATTAGATCCTATGCTTTCCTATGTGCCAAGCCATATTCAAAAAAAGGCATTTGATGTCTATGGGGAAACATTGGAAGGGGCAGCAGAAGCCATTTGGCAATTCAATAAAGCAATTATAGATGCTTGTTATGATTTAATACCAGCAGTAAAACCACAGATTGCTATGTATGAGCAATTTGGCATACCGGGATTAGAAGCATTTAAAAAGACAGTAGATTATTGTAAAGAAAAAGATTTGATTGTAATTGGAGATGTAAAGCGAGGTGATATTGGTTCTACAAGTGCTGCTTATGCAACAGGGCATCTTGGAAGGGTAATCATTGGCAATAAATCCTATTCTGGATTTAATGAGGATTTTATTACAGTCAATCCTTATTTTGGGACAGATGGTATTAAGCCATTTCTCGATGTATGTAAAGAAGAAAAGAAAGGAATTTTTATTTTAGTAAAGACATCAAATCCATCTAGCGGAGAATTTCAAGATAGAATGATTAATAGTAAGCCTTTGTATGAAATTGTGGGTGAAAAGGTAGCAGCTTGGGGAGATGAACTTATGGGGAGTTGTGGTTATAGCTATGTAGGAGCTGTGGTTGGAGCAACCTATCCAGAAATGGGAAACATCCTGCGGCATACTATGCCAAAAACTTTTATTTTAGTACCGGGATATGGAGCACAAGGTGGAAAGGGTGCTGATCTTGTACATTATTTTAATCAAGATGGATTAGGTGCTATTGTAAGTTCTTCCAGAGGAATTATTGCTGCTTATAAAAATGCTGTATATACAGAGAAATTTGATGAAGAAAGTTTTGCAGATGCTTCTCGTCAAGCGGTTCTTGATATGAAAAAAGATATTATGGAAGCTTTAGAAGATTAGAAATATTTAGAAGAATGGGTATCTTATTTAAGTCTAGGAAAACGGAGAGAGAAATGAAAGAAAAACGAAAAGTAATTATAACAAAAATGGAACGATTGACAGCAGATATTTGTAGTATGTGGGTAGAAGAAAAACAGATGGCAGAGTTTGCAAAAGCAGGTCAGTTTGTATCTTTTTATTCTGATAGTGCAGAAAAAATATTACCTCGCCCTATTAGTATTTGTGAAATTGAGAAAGAAAAAGGAATGTTACATTTTGTATTTCGTATTGTTGGAAGTGGTACAGAAGAATTTAGCAAAAAAAAGGCAGGGGATACCATTTCTATTCTAGGGCCACTTGGAAATGGATTTACTTTAGAAGGAGAACATACTTTATTATTTGGAGGAGGGATTGGAATCCCTCCTATGTTAGAATTGGCAAAAGGATTATCTGTATCAAGTAAAGTTCAGGTAATTCTTGGATATCGTGATAGCAGGCTTTTTTTAAAAGAAGAATTTGAAAAATATGCGGAGGTTTTTGTAGCAACAGAAGATGGAAGCGTTGGCGTGAAAGGAAATGTTCTTGATGTTATAACATCTTATCATCTTACAGGAGATAGAATTTTTGCCTGTGGTCCAAAACCAATGCTTCATGCTATAAAAATATTTGCACAAAAAAATGGTATTCCTGCACAACTTTCTATGGAAGAAAGAATGGCATGTGGAATCGGTGCTTGCCTTGCCTGTGTTTGTGAGTCAAAAGAGATAGATAATCATTCTTATGTTAAAAATAAAAGAGTTTGTAAAGATGGACCTGTTTTTTTTGCAGATGAAATTGAATTGTAAAAAAATTAAAACTAGAGTATAATCACAGAAAGGATGGAATCAATAAAAAATATGAATACAGAAGTGACAATTGCGGGTGTAAAATTTAAAAATCCAGTTATGACTGCATCAGGGACTTTTGGTTCAGGAATGGAATATAGCGAGTTTGTCGATTTAAGTAAGCTTGGCGGTGTAGTAACAAAGGGAGTTGCTAAAATCCCATGGTCTGGAAATCCTACGCCAAGGATTGCAGAAGTAAGTTGTGGTATGATGAATGCAATTGGACTTCAAAATCCCGGAATTGATGTTTTTATAGAAAGAGATATTCCATTTTTGCAGCAGTATGATACTAATATTATTGTAAATATTTGTGGAAAAACAATCGAGGATTATTGTGAAGTTGTAGAAAAACTTGCGGATATTCCAATTCAAATGATGGAAATTAATATTTCCTGCCCAAATGTAAAAGAGGGTGGAATTGCCTTTGGACAAGATCCAAAAGCAGTAGAACAAATTACAAAAGAAGTAAAGAAATGTGCAAAACAGCCAATTATTATGAAATTAAGTCCTAATGTTACAGATATTGCTGTTATGGCACGTGCAGCAGAAGCAGGCGGTGCAGATGCGGTTTCTTTAATTAATACATTGACAGGAATGAAAATTGATATTAACCGCCGAACATTTGCTATTGCCAATAAGACAGCAGGGGTTTCTGGACCAGCCATTAAGCCAATTGCTGTTAGAATGGTTTATGAAGTAGCAAAGGCAGTAAAAATTCCAGTGATTGGTATGGGTGGTATTGTAACAGCAGAAGATGCACTGGAATTTATTATGGCAGGAGCAACAGCCGTTGCTGTTGGAACAGCAAATTTTATAAATCCATATGCAACAAGAGATATTATTGAAGGAATGGAAATATTTATGAAAGAGCAAAATGTAGATGATATTTATCAATTGATTGGATGTGTAAAATAGATAAGTTTGTGATATAAACATTTAAGAATAATTAATAAAGAAAGATGGAAAAGTTGCATAAATAGAACAAGAACAATACTAGTATTAAATTAGGAAAGTTCTTGTTCTATTTATTTATAAGAAGTATTAATAATATACTCACGAGCGAAAAAATTTTCTTTTTTTCGCTCGTGAGTTCGTGCCGACCGCAGCAAGAAGTGGCTTACTTCTTATCATGCCCAAATGGGCATGACCTGCCTTATGCGGTCGTGCACATTATATTATACTGAGCGGTCATGTTTTTCGACCGCCAGTATAATTATAGTTTATTTCTTGAGCTATTTGCTGAAAGAATAATAAAAAATTTATAAGCTTGCCCCAAAGTCTGTCACCATAATTTGACCTGTCATAGCACGAGATTCATCACTGGCAAGAAATAGAAGTATATTTGCAACATCTTCTGCCATGCAAGGTTGAGTACGCAGATTGGAATGTGTTGACATCGCAGTAAACATATCTTGATCTAGATCATCTGGCTTTAAAGAAGAAGTCATAGGAGTTACAATCGTTCCCGGGCATACGGCATTACAGCGGATATTTTCTGATTGAAAACGAAGGGCTGTATGTTTTGTAAGACCAATAATAGCGGCCTTTGTAGAAACATAAACAGCCCCGCCACAGCCTTCATATCCTGCAACAGAAGCGACATTGACAATACTTGCTCCTGATTTCATTCGTTTGCTGGCAGCACGCATACAACGCATTGTACCTTTTTGATTCGTATCTACAATTCGATCTAAATCCTCATCCGTAAAGCGGTCAATAGGTTTTAATCCTTCTTCCAAAATACCTGCATTATTTACTAGAATATCAATTTTACCAAAGCGTTCGATTACTGTTTCCATTAATTTTTCTGGATCTTCTGGTTTCGAAATATCGGTGGAGATAGCTAATACAGTACCATCAGCTTCCTCAATTTCTTTTGCAACTTGTTCTAATGCTGCTTTTCTTCTTGCAGTAATAATAATAGTTGCCCCTTCTTTTGCAAATAATTTAGCAGTGGCAGCACCAACGCCAGAATTTCCGCCTGTAATAATAGCTACTTTATCTTTTAAACGATCCATAATAGTTGATTCCTTTCTTTTTATTTTTTTTGGTAGTATAGCATATTTCTTTTTTATAAGCAACAGAAAAATAAAGATGCTAAAAGTGGTTAAATTTTTGAAATGAAATTGTTTCTTTCCTTTTCTTTTTTCTTATGATATAATTTACAAAGAAATAATTTTAAAAGTTGTATAAAAAGCAAACGAATTATTTTTTATGATGAAAAAGGAGATATCTATGAAAGCAGTTATTTTTGATATGGATGGGTTAATGTTTGATACAGAAAGAGTATTTATGAAAGCTTGGGATTATGCAGGAGAGAAAATTGGCATTGGAAAAGCAGGTTATATGGTAATAAAAACGCTTGGAATGAATATAGTGACATCTAGGCAGATATGGGAACAGGAATTTAAGGATGGATATGATAGGCAAGGGCTACAAAAATATACGAAGGAATTTTTAAGAAAATATTATACAGAAAATAAAGTACCTGTAAAACATGGTCTTTATCTTTTACTAGATTATTTAAAGAAACAAAAAGTGAAAATGGCAGTTGCAACTTCTTCTCCACGCTGGGAAGTGGAACATCATTTAAGACAAGCCAATGTATTTGATTATTTTAAAGGAATTGTATGTGGAGATATGATTAAAAAATCAAAGCCTGATCCAGAAATTTATCTTGCTGCTTGTGAGTTACTAAAAGAAAAACCAGAGGAATGTTATGCCTTAGAAGATTCAGAAAGTGGAATATTATCAGCATATCATGCAGGATGTAAAACAATCATGATACCTGATTTATGGCAGCCAAAGGAAGAAATTGAAAAAATGATAATAGGAAAATTTGAAAATTTAGAAAAAGTAAAAGAATATTTTATAGAACAAAATTTTATCTAAATCTCGGCAGAATACTCCCACTTCTAATTG
>CAJTJZ010000031.1:0-3855 GCA_910576895.1 uncultured Lachnospiraceae bacterium
AACAGTGGCTTTTATCCCATAGGCAAGCCTATGGGTTTTCGCCACAAATTTATAATAAATTCTATTACTTAATAAGTAAGGATTTCTTGCTATATAATGTTAAAAATTATGAATAGTAGATAGAAAATAAGGCATACTAAAGAATATAAGAAATACGATATATTATGAAAGAAATAGTTCATAAGAAAGATAAAGGATGGATAGTAAATGAAAAGAAGAAAATGGATTCCTTTAGCGATAATGATAGGAGTATTTTCTATTCTTATAATAGGATGTGGAAGAAAAGATGATTCTTTAGAACTTTCTGAAATAACAATAGGTTATTTTCCGAATATTACCCATGCACAGGCATTGTTAATGAAAGCAGAAGGAAGACTAGAGGAAAGATTAGCAGAAGAATTTCCTAATCAAAAAATTTCTGTAAAATGGGTGGCATTTAATGCTGGACCAAATGAGGTACAAGCATTATTTGCAGATGAAATTGATATTGGATATATAGGACCAATTCCAGCGATTAGTGCAAATGTAACTTCAGAAGGAGATATTCGTGTTTTAGCAGGGGCAAGCAATGCAGGAGCAGTTTTATTAGTAAATGCACAGAAAGAACTAAAAGGAGCATTTCAGGAAGTAGAGGGAGAACAAACATTTAATCTTACTTGGCTAAAAGGAAAAACGATTGCCGTTCCACAACTAGGAAATACACAACATTTATGTTTGCTTGCACTTTTAGATGAAAATGGGTTAAAACAAACAAGTGAGGGTGGAGATGTAACGATTATTGCTGTAGCAAATTCTGATATGGAGACAATGATGCTTGCAGGAGAAATTGATGCTGCTTTTCTTGCAGAACCTTGGGGAGCAAGAATGGAAGATAGTAAGGTAGCAAAACTTGCACTTGATTATCATGAAGTTTGGAAGGAAGGAGATTATCCAGTTGCATTACTTGTTGGACGGATTAGCTTTGTAAAACAACAGAAAAAGGCAGTGAATGTATTTCTTTCCGTACATCAGGAAATAACCGAGTGTTTGCAAAAAGAACCAGAAAAATATTATAAACAAATCAATCAGGAGATGGCAAAGGTAAGCGGAAGTCTTTTAGATATGGATGTGATGGCAAAGGCATTTTCAAGATTAAAAATTACAGATAAAATAGAAAGAAGTGCATTACAAGCATTTGCAGTTGTTGATAAAAGGGAAGGTTTTATTTATGAACTTCCGGGGGAAGATTTATTATTTTCTTTTGCTTAGAAGAAGATAGGAAAGAAAAGATAGAAGAAAAGACAGGAAAAAAAGTATAGGGAAAGAAAGTATAACAATATGAGTTTAAAAATAGAAAATGTATCAAAAATGTATCCTAATGCAAAAAAAGCAATTTTAAAAGATGTTTCTTTAGAAGTAATGCCCGGAGAATTTGTTTGTCTTGTAGGACCTTCTGGTTGTGGGAAATCAACATTATTAAATTTAATTGCAGGACTAGAGCTTCCAAGTGAAGGAAAGATTACATTAAATGGGAAAGAAATTACAGGTCCGGGAAGTGATCGTGTTGTTATGTTTCAAGAACCAGCATTATTTCCATGGCTTAATGTAATCGATAATGTAAAATTTGGAATGAAAGCAGCAGGAATGGAGGAGAGGGAGCAAGCGGAACGAGCAGAAAAATATCTTCGTATGGTACATTTATTAAATTATAGGAATTATAAAATTTCTGAATTATCGGGAGGAATGCGGCAAAGAGCAGCACTTGCAAGGGCATTAACTATGGATTCACAAGTGCTTTTAATGGATGAACCGTTTTCTGCATTAGATAAGCAGACGAAAAATATATTAAGAGATGAAATTGAAAAAATCTGGATGGAAACAAAAAAAACCGTTGTTTTTGTAACGCATAGTGTAGAAGAAGCTGTTTTTTTTGGAACAAGCGTTGTTCTTATGGGCGTTTATCCCGGAGGAATACGAAAGATTGTACCAATAGAATTGGAAAGACCAAGACAAATTGATTCTAAAGAATTTGTAGAATTGAGGGCAGAATTATTAAAATTGTTACGTAAAGAGGTAGAAAAAGTGGCAAAACAAGCAGGATAGGTGATAACATGGGAAGGATGGAACGTTTATGAAACGTAATGTTTGGCAGTCTATATTTTTTTATCTTGGACTTTTACTTTTATGGGAAATCCTTTACCTTTTTGGAGTCGATATTTTAAAGCTTTGGAAATCTTATACGATCCCTTCGCCAGATCATTTTTTTCAACGTGCGATTTTTTTATTTAGCAGCAGCACCATTTATAAAGCAGTTTTAGCAAGTTTATGGAGAATTTTACAAGGATTTGTAATTTCTGTTATCTTAGGAACGCTTTTAGGGCTTTGTATGGTGGCAGTTCCTTTTTTTGGAAGAAATATAAAGCCATTGATTCTAGGGCTTCAAACACTTCCAAGTATTTGCTGGGTTTCTTTTGCTATTTTATGGTATGGACTTTCACAGAATGCAGTTATTTTTGTGATTGTAATTGGTTCTATGTTTAGCGTAGCGATGTCCGTAAGAAGCTGCATTGAAAATGTCAATCTTTTGTATATTCGTGCTGCCCGCACAATGGGAGTAGAAGGAAGAAAACTTTATACATGGGTTATTTTTCCTGCTAGTTTCCCGGGATTTCTTACAGGGCTTCGTCAAGCATGGTCATTTGCATGGCGTGCCTTAATGTCTGCCGAGATGATGATATCTATGGCAGGTCTTGGACAGGCACTAGATTCTGCACGTAATATAAGAAATGATATTAATGAAGTTATGGTAATTATGGTATTGATTATTATATTGGGAACAGTAATTGATACAGGTATTTTTCAACAAATTGAAAAACGATTATATAAAGAAAAATGAAATATTTTCCATAAGGTGTTGAGAATTTAAAAAAAATCAGGTATAATAAAAAAGATATGCCCAAATAGTATCAGAACAAAGAGTGCCGAAATGGAAAAAATGGTTGAGTAAACAGGAGGATTATTGTGGCTAATAGACAGCTTTTAAAAATACGAGATAAGATTGTTGAAAGAATTGATAAAAGTAAAATGTCACCTTTAGAAAAGCGAAGGTGGAAAAAACGACTTGGTCTTACAGTAAGTGATTGCAGTATCATACGATTTTCACAAAGAATGGTAAATGAAAAAGGAGCACCTTATTATCAGGAGCTTCGCCGTCCATTAAAAGTAAAGATTTCATCAAATATAAAACAGCTTGAGATGACAGCATTGGATATGCGTGTACGTGAAAAGGTATATGAAGATATTCTTTATACAAAAAATTATACATTTCAAGATATTGCAGTCATACGTGATCCTTATAAAATTGCACCATTGACAGCATTAGCATTATTTTATACAAAAAAGCCATGCAAAGTAAGGTTTACCGTTCTTGGCGATACATCAGAGGATGATATTAGTGGTGTTATGCCTTATACGCAATATCATCGAGTGACAATTCTTGGACTTTATCCTGATCGTAAAAATGAAATTAATTTAGATTTATTAGATGATTTAGATAATATTTTAGATACGCAAAAAATTACAATTAGAACGGATCCGCTGCCTTCCGATTTAAAAGATGTTGTAACCTGTCGTCAAAAAAATGGGCGGATGGCTTATAAACTGATTTTTATTACAGGTGGTGTTGATTTAAGAACTTGTGCGTTTGATAGTTCTGGCAATATTCGTTATTTTCTTTCAAGAAATGTAAAAGGATATGGTGTATTTCGTATGTCAAACGGACGTTTTCTTTTTTCTGATAAAGAGATTTCTATTCCAACTTATAATAGTCCCCATGCAATTCAAATTCACGAAATGGATTATATGGGAAGGATTCAT
>CAJTJZ010000031.1:3865-38569 GCA_910576895.1 uncultured Lachnospiraceae bacterium
GAAAAAAGGGATTCATCATAATGCTATTGAAATGGTGTCAGGTGGAAATATCTTATCTTGTGCTAGTTCTTTAAAGGAGCATACAGAAGATGTGATTGTAGAAATTGACAGAAAAAGTTATGAAGTGATTAAGGAATTTAATTTGGCTGATATTTATGATGATTATTATCAAGATATGATTGACTGGACACATGTAAATGCTATTCAATATGATAAAGAAGAAAAAACAGTGATGATATCCTCTAGAAATATCCATGCAATTACAAAAGTGAATTGGGAAACAGGGGAACTGCTTTGGATTTTAAGTGATCCAAGTTTTTGGGAAAAAACAAAAATGAAGGATAAGCTATTAAAGCCAGAGGGAGAGATTCAATGGTTTTATCAGCAGCATTCCGTTGTTTACATTCAGGAAGATATTGGAGAACCACTTCCGAAAGGACAGCGTAGGATTATGTTATTTGATAATCACTGGGCAAAACGGCGGCAGGCAGCTTCTTATGATCATGATCCAAATTCTTTTGTTGATATTTTTATTATTGATGAAAAAAAGAAAACAGTACGGCAGGAATATCAGTTTCCATGCCCAAAATCAAAAATTCGTTCGAATGGAATTTATGTAAAAGAGAAAAATCGTTTATTTTCTATGGAAGGTTCGCTAGAGCCTGCGATTGATGGAAGTCTTGGTATGGTAAATGAATATGATTTTGAAACAAAGGAATTAATTAATCAATATTCTGTAGAAACTGGATTTTTTTCAGCGTATGATTTTGAGCCAAATTATGAAGATTTAGGAACACCACTTCCTATAAATTCTAATTATTTATTTGGTAGCTTATATGAACCAGTAAAACTAAAAAAATTAGATAGAGAAATATCAGAAAAACCAATGAAAGAAAAATTAGTAAAATATATTCTTCGAGAAGATATTTTATTTGTAAGAGCAAAAGATCATTGCTTGCGGCATATTTATTTTTGCGGTAAAGAGCATATTTATGATAAAGATTTTACACAGACAAATCAAACAAATAAAGTTTTTATTGATGCAAATTATGCTGTTTTAACACCATTACATCATCTCTTGCCTGATCACTATGAACTTTGTATTGATTATGAGGGAACTATTTATCGTACACAGCAATGGATTGAAATTAGTTGTTGAAATCACTTTTATGGTATGGTATGATAGCTTTAAAAAGATTTTATTTTGGAGGTAATGATATGTTTTCATTTGAAGATGTAAAAGAATATGATCCAGAAATTGCAGAGGCAATAAATCAGGAGATTGGCAGACAAAATAGCCATATTGAATTGATTGCTTCTGAGAATTTTGTAAGTAAGGCTGTTATGGCAGCAATGGGAAGCCATCTAACAAATAAATATGCAGAAGGATATCCGGGAAAGCGTTATTATGGTGGATGTGAATATGTTGATATTGCAGAAACGCTTGCAATCGAACGTGCAAAGAAATTATTTGGTTGTACGTATGCAAATGTGCAGCCACATTCTGGTGCACAGGCAAATCTTGCTGTATTTTTTGCCCTTTTAAAGCCGGGCGATACGGTTATGGGTATGAATCTTGACCATGGTGGACATTTAACTCATGGTAGCCCAGCCAATATATCGGGTACATATTTTCATATAGTTCCTTATGGTGTAAATGATGAAGGTTTTATTGATTACGACAAAGTAGAGGAAATTGCAAAAGAATGTAAACCAAAGCTTATTGTAGCAGGGGCAAGTGCTTATGCAAGAAAAATTGATTTTAAGCGGTTTCGTGAAATTGCTGATCTTGTTGGTGCTTATCTTATGGTAGATATGGCTCATATTGCTGGACTTGTTGCAGCGGGACTTCATGAAAGCCCAATAGAATATGCTCATGTAACAACAACGACAACACATAAGACATTACGTGGACCAAGAGGCGGTTTGATTCTTTCCAGTGAAGAATTTGCTACGGAAATGAAATTAAATAAGGCAGTTTTTCCGGGGATTCAGGGTGGTCCTTTAATGCATATTATTGCTGCAAAAGCAGTATGCTTTAAAGAAGCACTTGATCCAAGCTTTCAAGTTTATGCAAAAAATATTATTGATAATGCACAGGCATTAAGTAAAGGTTTAATCGATCGCAATCTTCCAATTGTTTCTGGTGGTACAGATAATCATCTTATGCTAGTAGATTTAACTTCAACAGGAAAAACAGGCAAAGAAGTAGAAAAGCTTTTAGATACTGCGAATATTACCTGTAATAAAAATACTATTCCAAATGATAAACGATCTCCATTTGTAACAAGTGGTATTCGTCTTGGTACGGCAGCAGTAACAACAAGAGGAATGAATACAGAGGATATGGATGTCATTGCTGATGTTATTGCTATGTTAATTCAGGATGTAGATGCAAATAAAGAAAAAGGTATGGCACTTGTAAAGGAATTGACGGACAAGTATCCATTATATAATCAGTATTAATTATATTGGCCGTTAAAAAAATTATAAAAAGTTATAAATTATAAAAAATTATTTTTGAACAGTTCCTAAGAGAAAATAGGGGGTTCTGGCATAGCCCGGAAGCCCTTTATTGAATTTAGATAATAGAGAGCTATTAATAGCCAAAAAGGAGGATTTATGAACCCAAAAAAACAAGCTTATGAAAATTTAGCAGATACCTTAATTGAAAAATTTAATCTTCGTGGAATTGAGGGATATTACGTAGATAATAAAGGAGAAGCACTTACTATGGTAAAACGTTTTTTAACACCCGGCTGCTTAATTAGTTTTGGAGGATCGGAAACATTAAAGGAAATAGGGCTACTAGAATATTTAAAAAATTCTGATTATGAATTACTTGATCGTTTTGCAGCAAAGACAAAAGAAGAACAAAGAGAAATCTATGCCAAAACAGTGATGGCAGATTTTTATTTTATGAGTTCCAATGCAATTACTATGGATGGAGAGTTAGTAAATATTGATGGAAATGGAAATCGAGTAGCATGTCTTATTCATGGACCAAAAAATGTTGTTATTATTGCGGGAATGAATAAAATTGCAGTAGATGTACAAACAGCGGTAGAACGTGTTAGAAATTTTGCTTCTCCGCCAAATGCAGTACGTCTTGGAACAAAAACACCTTGTGCAGAATATGGACGTTGTGGAAATTGCTTAAATGATGATTGTATGTGCTGTCAGATTGTAGTGACAAGACGTTCTCGCCAGATCAATCGAATTAAAGTTATTTTGGTGGGAGAGGAGCTTGGATATTAAATATGAAAATTAGAAAAATAAAGATAGAAGATAAAATACATAAAGTAGATAAGCGATCTAAGGATAAAAATATTTCTAAAAAGGTAATTACATGGATTTTATGCAGTTTTTTGATTACTTCCATTTTAGCAGTACAAACAAATACTGTTTTTGCAGCAAAAAAAAGCAAAGATTCTATTATTATTGGAATTGATCCCGGACATCAAAAACAGGGGGATAGTTCGCTGGAAGCTGTCGGTCCGGGTTCTTCTACAAAAAAGGCAAAAGTTTCCAGTGGTACAAGTGGAGTTAGTACAAAAGTTCCAGAATATAAACTTACTTTGGCGATTGCTAAAAAGGTAAAGAAAGAATTAAAAAATCGTGGTTATCAAGTTGTTATGACAAGAGAATCGAATCATGTAAAAATAAGTAATAAACAACGTGCAAAAAAGATAAATAAAAGCGGAGCGGATATTTGTATTCGGCTTCATGCAGATGGAATTGATAGTTCTTCTGTTACAGGAGCAAGTGCATTATATCCATCAAAAGAAAATAAATATGTTTCAAAGCTTAGTAAAAAGAGCTTAAAACTTGCAGAATCTATATTAGATACTTATTGTGAAATAACAGGTATTAAAAATCGAGGTTGTGTAAAAAGAGATGATCTTACAGGAACAAATTGGAGTAAAGTGCCTGTAATTGTATTGGAAATGGGTTTTATGAGTAATCCAACAGAAGATAAAAAAATGCAGCAAAAGAAATTTCAAAAAAAGATGGTACAGGGAATTTGTGATGGAATTGATACCTATTATAAATAAAAGCAAATATAAAATAATAAAAAAGTAGAATAAAAATAGAAATAAAATAGAAATGGAGAATGCCATGTCAAAACGCTTATTTATTTCAGAAAAACCAAGCGTTGCACAGGAATTTGCAAAAGCATTAAAATTTAATGGGAAGAAACAAGATGGTTATATGGAGTCAGCGGATATGATTATTACTTGGTGTGTGGGACATCTGATTACTATGAGCTATCCAGATGCGTATGATGCTTCTATGAAACGGTGGTCATTCGATACGATTCCATTTCTTCCAAAAAAATTTAAGTATGAAGTAATTCCTAATGTGAAAAAACAGTTTCAGATCATATCAGGACTTTTAAATCGTGATGATGTAGATGTAATTTATATTTGTACCGATTCAGGACGAGAGGGGGAATATATTTATCGTCTTGTAGAACAAATGGCAGGAGTAAGTTCCAAAAAAGATAGACGGCGTGTATGGATTGATTCCCAGACAGAGGAAGAAATTTTGCGTGGAATTAAAGAAGCAAAGCCAATTAGTGATTATGATAATTTGTCAAAAGCTGCTTATTTGCGTGCAAAAGAGGATTATCTTATGGGAATTAATTTTTCTCGTGTGCTTTCTTTAAAATATGGAACGCTTGTTATGAATTATTTAAAAAGTAGTAAATGGTCAGCAATTGCCGTAGGACGTGTCATGACTTGTGTGCTTGGAATGGTAGTGCGGCGGGAAAGGGAAATTAGAGAATTTGTAAAAACGCCTTTTTATCGTGTTGTTGCAGAAATTACAAGGGATATGCCAGAGGAAATAGAACAAAGTGCTTTTTTTGAAGGAGAATGGAGAGCTGTTGAGGGTTCTTTATTTTTTGAATCACCGCTTTTATATAAGGAAAATGGATTTAAACAACAAGAAACAGCAGAAAAGCTAGTGCGATATTTGACACAAGAAGAACTTGGAGAAGAATATAGAAAAGAAATGGTAAAAGTAGAGACAAAGAAAAAAGCAATAGAAAAAGAAGAAAAAAATGTAAATATAAAAGAAAAATCAAAAGAAAAACAAGAGATTTGTGTCAAAGGTGATTATGCGGCAGTCTTAGAAAAAATAGAGAAAAAGAAAGAAAATAAAAATCCACCTTTATTATATAATTTAGCGGAACTTCAAAATGATTGTTCTCGTTTCTTTAAAATTACACCAGATGAAACGCTTGCAATTGTACAAGAATTATATGAGAAAAAATTAGTTACATATCCACGTACTGATGCACGTGTTTTATCTTCTGCTGTAGCAAAAGAAATTGATAAAAACCTTGTAGGACTTCGTAGAATTACATTAGTATCAACATTTGTAGATGAAGTTTTAAATAATAGGAGTTATCAAAAAATTGCAAAATCAAGATATGTAAATGATAGTCAAATTACCGATCATTATGCTATTATTCCAACAGGGCAGACAGGAGCAGTTTCTGCTTTGCAAGGAACAAAAATTAAGGTATATGAAATTATTGTAAGGCGTTTTCTTGCTATTTTTTTTCCACCTGCTGTTTATCAAAAGATTACTATGGTAATCAAACGGCGAGAAGAACGGTTTTTTTCTAATTTTAAGGTACTTGCGGATATTGGTTATCTAAAAGTAATGGAATATTCTTTTTTCCGCAAAAAGAATCAGACAAAACAGACCATGGAACAGGGAATGGAAAAAAAAGGCTCAGAGGAAACAACAGAAAATCATGATCAATCATTATTTGAACTTGTGAAAACATGGAAAAAGGGTTCTATTTTAAATATAAAAGCGATTGCCATAAAAGAGGGAGAAACTTCACCGCCAAAGCGTTATAATTCAGGAAGTATGATTCTTGCTATGGAAAATGCAGGACAGTTAATTGAAGATGAAGAACTTCGGGCACAAATTAAAAGTAGTGGCATTGGAACAAGTGCTACAAGGGCAGAAATTTTAAATAAATTAATAAAAATAAATTATTTAAAATTAAATAAAAAAACGCAAATGATTACACCAGAGCTTTTAGGAGAACTTGTTTATGATGTTGTTTTTGCATCTATGAAAAATATGTTAAATCCAGAAATGACAGCAAGCTGGGAAAAAGGACTTTCTATGGTGGAAAAAGGGGAAATTACAGAAGAAGAATATATGAATAAATTAGAAAATTATGTTGGAAAAATGACAATGAATGTAAAAATGCTTGGAAATTCCAGAGAACTTGGACAGGTATTTGATAAGGCAGCAGCATATTATATAGAAAGAAAAACGGAAAAAGAAAATAAGAAAGGAAAGGGAAATATAAAGTGAAGGAACAGGAACAATTAAAAGTAAAAAATTTATTTGATTTAACGCAGACAATCGCAGCAGAATTATTGGAATCGGTAGAATTTCCTTGGGAAGCTTTACCAAAATTAAAGGAATTTATTGTAAGGCTTGGTAATACACTTTCCGAAGATGAATATGAAAAACAAGGAGAAGATATTTGGATAGCAAAATCAGCAAAAGTAGCAAAGACTGCTTGTTTCAATGGCCCTTTGATTATTGGAAAGAATGCAGAAATTCGTCATTGTGCTTTTATTCGAGGGAGTGTCATTGTTGGAGAAAATGCTGTTGTTGGAAATTCTACAGAATTAAAAAATGTAGTGTTATTTAATAAAGTGCAAGTACCACATTATAATTATGTAGGAGATTCTATTTTGGGATATCAGTCACATATGGGTGCAGGATCGATTACATCTAATGTAAAATCAGATAAAACAAATGTTGTGATTCATGGAATAGAAAGTCAAATAGAAACAGGGCTTAAGAAAATGGGAGCAATTCTTGGCGATCATGTGGAAATTGGCTGTAATAGTGTATTAAATCCGGGAACAATTATTGCTTGTAATACAAATGTTTATCCTCTTTCTATGGTACGTGGAGTGATTCCACAGGGAAGTATTTATAAGAAAAAAGGGGAAATCATAGAAAAAAAATAGGGAATCATAAAGATAAATAATGTAATTAAAAAAGCAGCCAATTTTTGTAAAATCAATTATAAATAAGATAGAACAAAAACTGGCTGTTTTTATTTCTTGTCATACTTATAAGGTAAGTATAACCCTTGTTATGCTTACAAAGTAAGTATGACCCCTGTTATGCTTCTTCTGTTTTTGTTTCTTCTGTTGTTGTCGGAGCTTCTTCTGCTTCTTTTTCTTCTGAATCGTCATCAAGATCATCATAAAAATCATCGTCAAAGTCATCATCAAGATCAGCAAGATAATCAGGAGTAAAATACTTGTAAACAGCAAAAGCAATCAAAGCTACTGATGCAACTGCACCAATAATAGCAAGTGCCCACATAACGGTAGACTTCTTTTCTTCGTCTAATTCCTTTTTGTGTACAAGCTCATTAAGCTTTGATGCATTTAATAAATCTTCAATTCTTGAATTCATATTCTGCACTTCCTTTCTAAAAATTAATAGATAGATCTAGTATACCACAATCTACGGTTAAAAGCCACTAAAAATTTTGTAAAATTTGTAAAATCATATGAAAACAATTTCTATATTTTTTTATTATCTAAATTTTCTTTAATCTGGCAAATCCTGCCATCATTTTTTTTATTCCTGTAGTTTGTCCAAAATCTACGGTAACTTGATAATCCCTTGGACCTTTTATAATGTCTTTTACTGTTCCTACTCCAAATTTTAAATGTTTTACTTGATCGCCTATTTGATAATCTAAGGCTTGTATAGAATCATTAGAAATCGTATCTGATTTTTTGCGAATAGGAGCAGTATTATAGGTATAGCTTGTTGATAAGGTAGACATACTTTTTTTCTTTGGCTTTTTGCTATAATCTTCAAATTCCACAATAGGTTCTGTTTCCTGCCATGGTGGTGTTTCTTTTATATCAGCAAAAATATCAATTGCTGGCAATTCATCTTCCCTATTTTTTACGGAATATCTGGAAGGAAATGGGGACTTGAATAAATTTCCTTCTTCTTTTATTAAATAGGTTGGAATTTCAGAAAGGAAGCGAGAGGGTTTATTAAATTGTGTTTCCCCATGCTGCATTCTCTGTCTTGCATTTGTTAAAGTTAAACGCTTCATAGCACGTGTAATACCAACATAACAAAGGCGGCGTTCTTCTTCAAGGTCTGTTGGATCATCACTTGTAATACATAGATAACTTGGGAAAACACCATCCTCCATGCCAGCCAGATAGACATAAGGAAATTCCAAACCTTTAGCACTATGTAATGTCATTAGAATAACAACATTTGTTTTATCTATCATAGAATCAACATCAGCAACAAGAGAAACTTCCTCTAAAAAGGCACTTAATGTTGGAATTTCTTCTGTATTCTGTTCATAAAAGGCAAGTTTGTTTTTAAATTCGTCTATATTTTCAAGTCTTGCCTGTGCTTGTGGATCAGAATCTGCCATTAATTCTTCTCGGTAGCCTGTCATTTCTAAAATATCATCAACAAGATCACAAAACGTATAGTCTGGATTAGCTGGATCAGTATATGCCTTTGCCGCTTTTTGCTTTAAAGTTTCTATCATAGCAGTAAAACTTTCCAGTTTTGCAAGTGACCGTCCTATTCCCGGGATATTCTCTATATGGCATAAGGCATCATAAAAACTAATTCCTGTTTGCATGGCATAATCGCTAATACGATCAATACTTGTTTGTCCAATTCCTCGTTTTGGTACATTAATAATTCTTTTTACAGCAAGATCATCTTTGCCATTATGAATTGTTTTTAAATAAGATAGTAAATCTTTGATTTCTTTTCTTTGATAGAAATTAATTCCACCAATTAATTTATAAGGAATATTGCTACGTATTAATTTTTCTTCAAAAAGACGTGATTGAGCATTGGTACGGTAAAGAATGGCAATATCTTGATAATTTGCTCCTGTAGCAACTGTTTTTATAATATCAGAAATAATATAATCCGCTTCATTAAAATCAGTATCTACTTGACAATGATACAGCATTTCTCCATCATCTTGCATTGTCCAAAGGGATTTCTCTTTTCGCTGCCTATTATGTTTAATGACTTCATTGGCAGCAGAAAGGATTGTTCCTGTAGAACGGTAATTTTGTTCCAGCTTAATAACAGTAGTATTTGGAAATTGTTTTTCAAAATTCAAAATATTATAAATATCAGCACCACGAAACTTATAAATAGATTGATCATCATCTCCAACAACACAAAGATTTTGATAAATTCCATCTTCTAATTGTGTTGGGGCAAGCATACGAATAAGTTCAAACTGAGCATAATTTGTATCTTGATATTCATCTACATGGATATATTGAAACTTTTGCTGATATTTTGTTAATTCCTCTGGACAGGCATAAAATAAATCAATCGTTCGGAAAATCATATCATCAAAATCTAAGGCATTATTATTTTTTAGTCTTTTTTGGTATTCCTGATAAGCCAAGGCATATTTTTCTAAAAGATAATTGCCTTGTACTGATTTTTGGTATTCTTCTGGTGTCAGTAATGCATTTTTTGCATTGGAAATAACAGATAAAATAGCACGATCTTTAAACTTTTTTGGATCAAGATCAAGATATTTTATCACTTCTTTTAGCAAGGATTTTTGATCATCGGTATCATAAATAACAAAACTATTTTCATAGCCAATTTTATGAATCGAACGGCGAAGGATTCTACCGCAAATGGAATGAAATGTGCCAACCCAAATACTTTCTGCTCCAAATTCAACAAGACTATCTACACGATCACGCATTTCCTGTGCTGCTTTATTTGTAAAGGTAAGTGCAAGAATATGATAAGGAGCGACACCATCATCAATTAATCTTGCAATTCGATGGGTTACCACTCTTGTTTTTCCAGAACCAGCTCCTGCTAAAAGTAAAAGAGGGCCATATTGATGCATAACAGCTTCTTTTTGCTGTGGATTTAAACTGTCATAAATACTCATAAAATTCTCCTAACTATTAATTATCATCGGTTATCAACGGTTTCTGGGTACATATCATGATGCGTTAGACGTTCTAATGCAACATTTTCCCAAAGAGTTCCTTTTTTTCCATAATTACAGTAAGGATCAATAGAAATCCCGCCACGTGGTGTAAATTTCCCCCAAACTTCAATATATTTTGGATTCATTAAATGAATTAAATCGTCCATAATAATATTAATACAATCTTCATGAAAATCCCCATGATTACGAAAACTAAATAAATAAAGTTTTAAAGATTTACTTTCTACCATATAAATATCTGGCACATAGGAAATATAGATAGTAGCAAAATCTGGCTGCCCTGTAATCGGACATAAACTTGTAAATTCTGGACAATTAAATTTTACAAAATAATCTCTATCTGGATGTTTGTTTTTAAAAGTTTCTAAAAGTTCTGGTGCATAATTATTAGGATATATAGTAGCTTGATTTCCAAGGAGTGTTAATTCTTTTTCTTCTTTTCTATTTTTAGATTCCATCTTTCTTCTTTTTCCTTTCTTTTTATTTTTTTAGAAAATAGCTGGATCTTCTATATTATTTGCAAGAAAAGCAGCTTTGCGATCAAGGCAAGTTCCACAGACTCCGCAAGGCTTTTCTCCTCCCTCATAACAGCTCCAAGTCATATGATAAGGAGTATAAAGCTTAAGGCCAAGCTTTACAATTTCTTTTTTTGACATAGAAAGAAAAGGTGCTTCTATTCTTACCTGATGACCGCTTCCTTCAAAAATAGCAGTATTCATAGCATTGTTAAATTCTGTGCTGCAATCAGGGTAGGCATTGCCGGCAGCATCATCATGATGTGCACCATAATAAATTACTTCACAGCCTTTAGAAATAGCAATGGCTGCAGCACTTGATAAAAACAGTCCATTGCGGAAAGGAACATAAGTAGAAACTGGTTTTCCTTTTGTTTTTTGTAATTGCATAGCATAAGATTCTTTTGGAATTTCTTTTTCTGAATGAGATAATAGGGAGCAATCAGAAAAAGAAAACATGGGTGTTAAATCAAGTGTAATATGTTCAACACCATAATAAGCAGCAACTTGATTTGCAGCTTCTAGTTCTTTTTTATGCTTTTGTCCATAGGTAATAGAAAGAGAAAGAACTTGTTCTTTTCCATAAGTTTTTATTGCTAGAGAAAGACAGGTAGTGCTATCAATGCCGCCGCTAGATAAAACGAGAGCTTTCATAATGTTTTTAAACCTCATTTCTATTATGATTTCTAATATTTTAATTTGTGAGTCTTGTTAATGATTAACAGAAATTCTTGCAAGCAGCGAAGGATCGGATTCAAATCGTCCTCGTAATGTTGTAGTATAAGTACGTGCAGAGGTATTTTTAATTCCTCTTGCTGTCATGCAACTGTGATTTGCTTCAATAAAGACAGCAACATCACTGGAATTTGTTACCATAGAGATAATTTCTGCAATATCAGATCCAATACGTTCCTGAAGCTGCAATCGTTTTGCAACCATATCTGCAATTCGTGCAATTTTGCTTAATCCAATTACTTTACCATTTGGAATATAGGCAACAGAAACTTTCATATTATACATTAATGCCATATGATGTTCGCAATAACTAAATACTTCGATATCTTTTACAATCACCATATCTTCAAAATGTGTTTCTGTATCAAGATCTTCTTCAAATGTTTTATCAAATAATGTTGCAATTTCACGATTACTATAATTCATTCCTTCAAAGACTTCTTCATACATACGTGCAACTCTTGCAGGAGTATCTTTTAGCCCTTCCCTGTCAGGATTATCACCAAGAGCAATTAAAATTCCACGAATATGCTCTTCGATTGCTTTTTTATCAATTGCCATAAATAATTCCCAGCTTTCTATAAAAAATTGTAATAAAGCTTTTTAAAGCTTTTACAGCAGTTTTTATCATAATTTATCATAATTCATTTTCCCGATAAGAAGCACAATTATTTGGTGTTTCATAAACGGTTGCTTCATAGACAGGAAATCCTGCTTGCTTCAATCGTTCAAAAAAATAACGAGAAAAGTTTTCTGCGGTTGGACGAAAAGGGACTTCTTCAATATGAAAATTTTCTTCTAATAATGCTTGTTTTGTTTTCGGTTTTAAAGAATCCTTTTCTATAATTAAACAATGATCAAGAATATCAGTTTCCTTTTTTAAAGAATCCTTTAAATCTCCAAAATCAACAAGCATACCATGAGTTTGTTTATCTTTTTTAAGTGCATTAGAACAAATAGTAATAATAACACGCCAACGGTGTCCATGAAGGTTTTTACATTTACCTTGATAATCTTTTAAAAAATGGGCAGAATCAAATGCTGCCTCGGTTTTTAAATAATACATTTATTACTCCTTTTTATGATAAGTAAAACTGCCAACTGCATCGGGTTATAGTATAGGAGAAAACAAGGAAAATGTCAATTGCATAGCTTATTAATTTCTTATTTTTGATCTTCCCAACAGCTAGGAATAATGATATAATAAAATTTATTGTAAAAGATATGAAATAAGCAGGTGAGTAAATGAGTATTCTTACAAAAAAAGAGTTATTGTTTTATGCCGTAACGGATCGAAGCTGGCTTTTTGGAAGAAAATTAACAGAAGTTGTAAAACAAGCTTTGGACGGTGGTGTCACATGCCTTCAATTGCGAGAAAAACAGATGGCAGAAGATGATTTTTTTCGGGAAGCAGTAGAAATAAAAAAGATTACAGAACAATATCATGTTCCACTTATTATTGATGATAATGTAAGGCTTGCATTACAAGCGAAAGCAGATGGTGTACATATTGGACAACAGGATATGAATCCGATTGCTGCAAGAGAATTTCTTGGAAAAGAAAAAATCATTGGGGTGACAGCACGTAATGTAAGTCAAGCGTTGAAAGCAGAAAAAAATGGAGCAGCCTATCTTGGTTCTGGAGCAGCATTTACAACAAAAACAAAAAAAGATGCGATTCCTATGACAGAAGAAACAATGAAAGCAATTTGTGAGTCAGTAAAGATTCCTGTTGTAGCCATTGGCGGAATTACTTATGAAAATATGGAACAGCTTTATGGCAGGGGAATTTCTGGAATTGCTGTAGTATCTTCCCTATTTGCAGCAGAAGATATTTATCAACAGGCAGTGAAAATGAGAAAACGGGCAGAAGAACTATTTATCTAAAAAAGTAATATGGCAGGTGTTTTTATATGCAAATGAAGCAATCAAGTATTCCTACGGTTTTAACGATAGCTGGATCAGATCCAATTGGGGGAGCAGGTATTCAGGCAGATTTAAAAACAATCAGTGCTTTTCATCTTTATGGTATGAGTGTGATTACGGCAATTACAGCACAAAATACACAAGGAGTACAAGCAGTATATCCTTTAGAGTCAGAAATAGTAGAAAAACAACTTGATAGTGTATTTACAGATATTATGCCAGACTGTGTAAAGCTTGGAATGCTTGCAAATGAAGAAATTGTAGAAGCAGTAGCAAAAAAATTAAGACAATATAAGCCAAAAAAAATTGTAATCGATCCTATTATGGTATCTTCTAGTGGAAAAGAACTTTTAGAACCAAAAGGATGCAATGCAATGATAGAAAAATTATTTCCTCTTGCAACGATCATTACTCCAAATTTGCCAGAAGCACAGTTTTTAGCGAAAAGAAAAGAACAAGAGGGCTTTCAACAAGGCTTTATGGAAACAGAAAGGCAAGTCATAGCATCTCTAACAGAGGATACGAAAAAGAAAGCATATTGGGAAATGGCAGAAATAATTTTTAGTTTTTTTGGAAATACCATACAGAAAGAACAAGCAATTTTAATAAAAGGCGGACATATGCAAGGCTTGTATGCAGAAGATTATTTATATTGTATAGAAAAAAATAAAAGAAAAGAATCTTTCTTTACATCTCCTCGTCTTGATAATCCAAATACACATGGTACAGGCTGTACCTTATCTTCTGCAATTGCTTGTGGAATTGCAATGGGAAAAACAATAGAAGAAAGTGTAAGACTTGCAAAAGAATATATTACTGGTGCAATTCGTGGTGGTTTATACATAGGAAAAGGAATTGGACCACTTGATCATTTTTGGAATAGAACGTTGAAAATAGAATGTTAAAATAGAACGTATTTACAAGAAGAAAGAGGGATTTTACGTGAATTTTTATGAATTAGCAAGAAATAATTTTGAACTAGCAGTAACACATAGAATGCAGACACCTTATGATCCAACATTTTCTATGAAAGCAATGATTTTGTATAAAGAAGCAATCAGTTGTTTATTAAAACATCTTCTTGATATTGGTGCGAAGGAATATGATCAGGCAGAATGTATTACTAGTTTAGCAAATCGTAGCTATATTATGTTTGACCCACAATTTTATCAACTCTTATGTTCTATGGATTCTCTGCCGATTGGAAATTATAGTTATGATGATTACCAAATGGGGGTAGTAGAAGGATATGTAGAAACTTTGAAATTTATTATTGATAATAAGCTTTTAGAAGATGGGGCAGAATATGAACGTCTTGAATGGAAAGAGATTAAAAAGAAATATGCCTTTCAATTTATTGCACTTGTGAATGTAATTTACAATGAAAAACATGATATTAAATCGGCAGTTGTAAAATATTCAGGAAATACAGAACAGGGAATGAAAGCAAGGCAAATGATGGAACCAAGTTTAGTAGTCGTAAGTGTACGTTAATAGAAAATAAATTGTAATTATAAGTTATAACTAAATTGAGGTATTAAAAATGAAGAAATATCAATATTTATTATTTGATTTAGATGGAACACTAACAGATTCTAAACTTGGAATTACAACATGTGTTCAATATGCATTAGAAAAAATGGGACGAAAAATCCCACCTATTGAAGAATTGCTTTGTTTTATTGGTCCACCATTAATCGCTTCTTTTCAGGAATACTGTAATATGAATTTAGAGGAAGCAAAACAGGCAACAGTATTTTATAGGGAACGCTATGCCGTAAAAGGATTATTTGAAAATAAAGTTTATTCTGGTATTCCTGAAGTATTAGAAAAGCTGAAACAGGCAGGATATGTACTTGCCATAGCAACATCAAAGCCAGAAGAATATTTAATTAGGATTCTTGATCATTTTCATTTAAGAGATTATTTTACGACTATTTCTGGTAGTGGACTTTTGGGAGAGCGAAATTCAAAAACAGAAGTAATTAAAGATGCACTTTGTCAACTTGCTGTTTGGAAAGAAGAAAAAGGGAAGGAAATAGAACAAAAAAGAAAAGAATCGTATTATTATCGTGAGAAAAAAGCAGAAGAAACCATATGGCAAGGGGTGAAACAAACAGCAATTATGATTGGTGATCGTTATCATGATATCGAAGGGGCAAAGAATTGTGGAATAGATTTTTTAGGTGTTCATTATGGATATGCAGAGCCAGAAGAACTAAAAGCGGCTGGTGCTGTTTATGAAGTAGATACAGTAGAAGATGTTGGAAAATTTTTTGTAGATTAAAAAGTAAAAAGAATATTGTAATATTTGAGTTTTTGAAAAATAAAAAGAGCAGGACAGTTATTTTAGTAGATAATTGTTTTGTTTTTTTTATTTATGAAAGAAAAAATTTTGGAGGTGTTTATGGAACAGAAAATAATATTTGGATATATTAGAGTATCTACACAGGAACAAAATGAGGACAGACAGAGATTGGCACTATTAGAGATGGGAGTGCCAGAACAACAGATTTATATGGATAGACAGTCAGGAAAAGATTTTGAGCGTCCACAGTATAAGAAAATGTTGAAAAAATTAAAGAAAGGAGCAGTATTATTTGTAAAATCTATTGACAGATTGGGAAGAAATTATACAGATTTGAATGAACAATGGAGAATTATTACAAAAGAAAAAGGAGCAGATATTGTAGTGATTGATATGCCATTATTGGATACAAGAAGAGAAAAGAATTTACTAGGTACTTTAATTAGTGACATTGTCTTGGCATTATTAAGTTATGTAGCGGAAAATGAAAGAACAATGATTCGACAAAGACAGGAGGAAGGGATTTTGGCAGCAAAGAAAAGAGGAGTAAGATTTGGCAGACCACCAGTACCCTTACCAGAAAATTTTTATGAAGTACATACACTTTGGAGAGAGAAGAAACTGACAATAAAACAGGCAGCAGCAGCTTGTGGACTGGCAAGAAGCACCTTTTTTGATAAAGTAAAGGAAATAGAAAAGTCTTATTTTAAATAAAAATAAAAATCGGAAAAGTATACTATATCGGAAAATATATCGTAATGTAAATGAAAAAAATTTTCTAAAGAAAAGAAAGAGTAAGTAAAATGAGTGAGGGTGCGGATAAGAGGGCAGTATGTAGTTTCGTAGTTCCTTGTTATAATGAACAGGAAGTAATTCCAATTTTTTATCAAGAAATAATAAAAGTATTAAAAGAACTGGAACAGGAATTGGAATTTGAATTTTTTTTATTGATGATGGAAGCAGTGATCAAAGTTTAGCTAAAATCAAAGAATTAATGAAATTAGATGATAGGATTCATTTTATTTCTTTTTCAAGAAATTTTGGAAAGGAAGCGGCTATTTTCGCAGGATTAGAGGCAAGCAATGGTAATTATGTTGTGATTATGGATGTGGATTTACAAGATTTACCTAAATTACTTAATGAAATGTATCAAGCAATAAAAGAAGAAAAATATGATTGTGTTGCTACAAGGAGAGTAGATAGAAAAGGAGAGCCAAAGATTCGTTCTTTTTTTGCAAGACTTTTTTATCGTATTATCAATAAAATATCAAAAGTAGAGATTGTAGATGGAGCAAGAGATTATCGATTTATGACAAGACAAATGGTAAATGCGATTATTTCTATGAAGGAATATAATCGATTTTCAAAAGGAATTTTCGGCTGGGTTGGATTTAAAACAAAATGGATAGAATTTGAAAATATAGAAAGAGCTGCAGGAAAAACAAAGTGGTCTTTTTGGAAATTATTTGTATATTCTATTGAGGGAATTGCTGCATTTTCTACAGTTCCTTTAGCTTTTGTATCCTTTTTAGGAATTATTATTTCTATTCTTAGTCTGCTTGGTATGATATTTATTTTTATAAGGACTATCGTATGGTCAGATCCTGTCAGTGGTTGGCCGTCTATGATTTGTATTATTACCATGTTAGGAGGAATCCAATTATTATGCCTTGGGATTATTGGTTATTATTTATCAAAAACGTATTTAGAAACAAAGAAACGACTTATTTATATTATTAGTGTCTGCTGATTAATCAAAAAATCTTGATTTTGCTGACTTTTCATCCATTTTATGATAAAATATTTGCAAGGATTTCCATAAAATGAAGTCATTTTCTTTGTAGATTTATGAAATAATTCCATAAAAAGGGAGCAAAAATCATGTATAGACCAATAGAGAAGTTGCAGCATTCTTTTCTGGATTTTAATCAGCCAATGGGACTCAAAATGAATCCTGGAAATCGTTGGGTGAAATTAGCCGATCTTATTCCATGGAAGAAATTTGAAACAAAATATGCAGAGCAGTTTCCAAACAATACAGGGAATGTTGCAAAACCACTTCGTATGGCATTAGAATCTTTGATTATTCAAACAAAGTTCCAATATTCTGATCGTGAATTGGTGGAACAGATCACCGAAAATCCATATCTGCAATATTTTATTGGACTTCCTGGCTATCAGGAAGAAGCTCCTTTTGATGCAAGTACGCTGGTTTTATTTCGCAAACGCATTTCAGCAGAAATGATAATGGAAGCAAATGAATATATGCTTGGACACAAAAATGATAAAAATCCGCTAGTATCCGGCGGTAGTTTTGATGATTCCGAAACGAATACATCAGAAAATAAGGGAACTCTCATATTGGATGCGACTTGTGCACCAGCTAACATTCGATATCCACAAGATGTTTCTCTGTTAAATGAAGCAAGGGAGAAGTTGGAAACAATCCTGTATCGTTTTCATAAAGCATATGGACTGCCACTTCCAAGAAGATACAAAAGAAAAGCCAGAAAAGATTATCTTGCATTTGCAAAAAGCAAAAAACACACAAACAAAAACATCCGAAAGGCACTCCGCAAACAATTGGGATATGTTTCTAGGGACATCAAATATTTAGAGCAATTCATGAGAGATGGATATGCGTTAAAAGGAAATGAGATTTCTTTGTACCTAACCATCGTTACGCTGTATGAACAACAGAAATACATGTATGATAACCAAACGCACACCGTAGAACATCGAATTGTAAGTATTGCACAGCCATGGCTCCGCCCTATCGTAAGAGGAAAAGTGAAAGCACTCGTTGAATTTGGTGTAAAACTTGACCTAAGCATAGACAGCGAAGGTTATAGCCGCATAGAAAAAATATCATTTGAAGCTTACAATGAAAGCAGAAGTCTAATGGGAGCAATCGAACGTTTCAAAGAACGAATAGGATACTATCCAGAACGAGTGTTGGCAGATCAAATCTATCGGACCAGAGAAAATCGAGCCTTTTGTAAAGGACATGGGATTCGATTATCTGGTCCGAAACTTGGACGACCGATTCCAAATGCAAAAATTGATAAAAAACAAGAGTATCAGGATAATACGGATAGAATTGAAGTGGAAAGAGCATTCAGTTTAGATAAACGTTGCTATGGAATGGGGTGCATAACCACAAAACTGAAAGAAACACAGCTAACTTCTATCGCATTATCTGTATTTGTCTCCAATCTGTTTAAGATGCAGAGACGGATACTTTTTGCCTTTTTATACCTGTTCCGAAAAAGGAGCAGGTATTGGTACAAGGAGTTGCAAATATCTGCTTAATCAGCAAACGCTATTTATTTGATTCATTGGTGGATTGCATTGTCAGTGTCAGCAGCAGCGAAACTTTTAAAACGATATTATAAAATGGGGATGTCTTCTTTTTTTTAATTTTTTATGGTTGTTATAATATCTTATTTAGTTGCAAAACTATTTTATTGGCTGATAGAAGAAAAAAAGTGGACATGGCTGCAAAAATTAATATAAATACTTTTCTATGGGAAAAGAAGAATGAAATACGGCAGATGTAAAAGGACAGAGCTGGAAGCTGTTACAGTTTCTGGCTCTGCCGTACAAAATTGTTTTTAATCTATGTTGAGAAATTCAGATGGTGTCATAATCTTTGGATTTTTTAAACCTGATTCTAGAAAATCTTTGTCACCAGTGAGCAGGACATCAGCTTTTGCTGCAATCGCTGCTCTTAAAATGGGACGGTCATCTGTATCTCTGATTTGTGATTCTGATATATTTTCGTCTGTTGGAATGGGTACTAATTCCAGCGTCAGTAAGGCCATTGAAAGAAATTTATCCAATGCTGTCAGATGTGTGGGGAATTTTTTATTGAATATACGTTTCATTTCGTCCACATTCTGCTCACAGATCAATCCGTGGTTAGGATAAGAGGCTGCTTTCACATAAGCTTGATAAGGAACACCGTTTGCATGGAGTGCCGCAGATATGAGGACATTCGTATCAATTAGGATTCTCATGTGTTTTCGTCCTCATTTCTCAATTCTTTTACAAGTGCCATAATATTATTGTCAGATGTAAGACCAGATCGATCCGCTTCGCCCTCCATTTCTCTCTGAAGCGTCTGCATGGCATAAATAGCTGAATTAACGACACGGACAGTGCTGCCTTCCACAATAAAAGAAATGCGGTCTCCGCTTGCCGCACCAAGCACTTCACGGACATCTTTTGGGATTGTGACCTGCCCTTTGGCCATAACTTTTGCGTTGTCAACAAAAGCGTTTTCTAACATATCTTTCACCTCCTGAAATATGGAAAGTAGGGATTTTCCTACTTATATTATATGTGATTGTCAAAGAAAAATCAAATGAAATTCATGATAAATTCAAATTTAAAACTTAGAAAAAGGCTTGCAAGATTCCCATGATATGATATTGATGTTAGCAGAAGCTATCTTTGTAAACTATTTTAATTTTTGTAGACTGACCGATATGTATCTATTTTTAGCTCCGTCTGCTTTCTTTTTATTTTACATTATGTTACATATAGAATTTTATTGGTTGATAGAAGAAAAAAAGCGGATATGGCTGCAAAAATTAATATAAAATATACTTGCAGATAGCATAGAAATATGGTATATTTAATATCGTATTCGCTTGCTAATTAGAATACGAATTATAAATAATAAAAATATTATTACCATATCGCAAAGAAAGGAATTAATTTATGAGCTATTTAAAAAAAGCATTTCCTATTTTTATTTCTGTTATATTATTACTTTCTTCTACTGCAATTTATAGAATTTCTATAAAGGCAGCGAAGAAAATTTCTATTAGTCAAAAAACGCTTTCTCTTATGGAGGGCGACAGTAAAAAACTTTCTTTAAAAAATATTTCTAAGAAGCAAAAAGTAGTTTGGTCTTCTAGTAATGAACAAATTGCTGTAGTATCTTCTAATGGTAAAGTAACTGCAAAAAAAGTTGGAAAGGTAAAGATTATGGCTACTGTAAAAAAACAAAAATATAGCTGCAATATAACGGTAAAAAAGAAAGTATCTCAGGAAGTAACAAAAACAGAAAAAGATCTAACCGATGGTGATGTATATTATACAACACCAAATGATTATCGTACACGAAAAAAAGATGATTCCATCTATGGTGAAGTTAAAACATTGACTTATTATTCTACTACGACTGAGAAAGAACGTAAATTAAGTGTTGTATTGCCGCCAAACTATACAGAACAGAAACAATATCCAGTTTGCTATCTCTTACATGGTTTAGGACAAGATCATACAGACTGGCTTAATGCAAAAGCACCTACAATTATTGGAAATATGATAGATGCTGGTACAGCAAAGGAAATGATTCTTGTACTTCCAAATTGTCGTGCTAGAGCAAATGATGCTGCAAATCCTCAAGACGCTTTTAGTTTAAATAATTATCAAGCTTTTGATAATTTTATTAATGATTTAAAAGATAATGTTATGCCGTTTATAAAAGAAAATTTCTCAATTAAAGAAGGAAGAGAGAATACAGCAATTGCTGGTTTTTCTATGGGAGGAAGGACAGCCCTTTATATTGGTATGAGTATGCAGGAAACTTTTGGTTTTATTGGCGGTTTTTGCCCTGCACCGGGATTATTTGCTTATTCTATGAATAATGTAACAGAAGATGGTCTTTTTACAAAAGAAACCTTTAAATTAGAAGATGACTATAAAGATAATACATTACTTATGGTAGTTGCTGGAAAAACAGATAGGATTGTAGGCAATATTCCAGCAACATATCATGATGCTTTAGAAGAAAATGGTACAAAACATATTTGGTATAAAAAATCGGGTGGACATGATTTAAATGTTATGGATAATGCATTTTATAACTTTGCAAAACGTATTTTTAACTAAGAAATATTTTTATCATATTTCTTGTGATCAGTTTGATTATTTTAAAATAGTTGTATAGTTGAAAATAGTCCATTACATGGGCTATTTTTTGTTTAGATTATTTGTAACTCTTGTCAACATACCATAAAATAAGGTAATTTCTTTTTCTGTAAAACCTTCTAAACTTATATTGTCAATTTTATTTACTAATTCCATAATTTCTTTTCCTTTTTCTTTTCCATCTTTTGTAAGAAAAATGCAAAAAGCTCTTTTTCCGCCAGATATTATTGTCTTTTCTTTGTATATTAATCCTTTTTGTTCCATCTTTCTAAGCATAGCCGTAAGTGTTGATTCTCTTATTTTACATAGTTTTGCTAATTCTTTTTGTGTATGTCCATCATTTATATATAAGATATATAATATTTTAGGTTGTCCTTCTGTTAAATCTAATATTTGAAAACCTTCTCTGCTTTTTTGCTTATGTGCTGATGAAGTTTCCAATAATTTCAAAAAAAATGGTTCTCTCATATTTACTCCTAATCTGTTCATACTGCTTAGAATTTTCCTATGGTCAATTACTGTATTATATCATGCTGCTGATTTCTTGGCAATGATATATTCAAATTCAAATTTAAAACTTAGAAAAAGGCTTGCAATATTCCCATGATTTGATAAAATAAAAGTACAGTTTTTTGAAACTTGAAAAGATATTAATAATATAATTGCAAAATTTGCAGAAATGGAGGAAATCATGGGAAAGAAACCTACGGTATTAATGATTTTAGATGGATATGGATTAAATGAGAAAACAAATGGAAATGCGGTTGTTGAGGCAAATACACCAGTAATGGATAAATTGATGGCAGAATGTCCATTTGTAAAGGGAAATGCAAGTGGGCTTGCAGTAGGACTTCCAGATGGACAAATGGGAAATTCAGAAGTTGGACATCTTAATATGGGGGCTGGACGAATTGTATATCAGGAACTTACTAGAATTACAAAAGAGATTGAAGATGGTACATTTTTTGAAAATCCTGCCTTATTGAAAGCCGTAAATAATTGTATAGAAAATAATTCCGATCTTCATTTATTTGGATTATTATCCGATGGTGGTGTTCATAGTCATAATACGCATATGTATGGCTTATTGGAACTGGCAAAAAGAAAAGGATTAAAGAATGTTTATCTTCATGCATTTCTTGATGGGCGTGATACAGCACCAACTTCTGGCAAAGGTTTTGTAGAAGAAGCATTAGAAAAGATGAAAGAAATCGGCGTTGGAAAAATTGCAACTGTTATGGGCAGATATTATGTTATGGATCGTGATAATCGCTGGGAACGTGTAGAGAAAGCTTATAAGGCTTTAGTAGAAGGTATTGGCGAAACAGCAGAGGATGCAGTACAGGCAGTAGCACAGTCTTATGAAAAAGAAGAAACCGATGAATTTGTACTTCCAACTGTTGTTTTAGAAGATGGAAAACCAACAGCAACGATAAAGGATAAGGATTCTATTATTTTCTATAATTTCCGTCCAGATCGTGCAAGAGAAATTTCTCGTGCTTTTTGTGATGAAGAATTTACAGGCTTTGAAAGAGTAGGCGGGAGAAAAGATACTACTTATATAGCATTTACAGAATATGATGTTACAATTCCAAATAAGACCGTTGCTTTTCATAAAGTAGAAATTACAAATACGTTTGGAGAATTTCTTGCAGCAAATGGAAAGAAACAGCTTCGTACTGCAGAAACAGAGAAATATGCTCATGTTACCTTTTTCTTTAATGGTGGAGTGGAAGAACCAAATCAAGGGGAAGAAAGACTTCTTGTAAATTCACCAAAAGTTCCTACTTATGATCTACAACCAGAAATGAGTGCTTATGAAGTTTGTGATGGTCTTGTGAAAGCAATCAAATCGGATAAATATGATGTCATTATTATTAACTTTGCAAATCCTGATATGGTAGGACATACAGGCGTAGAAGCTGCTGCAATTAAAGCAGTAGAAGCAGTAGATGAATGTGTGGGACGAGCCGTAAATGCAATTCGTGAAGTAAATGGACAAATGTTTATTTGTGCTGATCATGGAAATGCAGAACAGTTGATTGATTATGAAACAGGTGTTCCATTTACAGCACATACAACAAATCCAGTTCCATTTATTCTTGTCAATTATGATAAGGAATACACCTTAAGAGAAGGTGGTTGTCTTGCAGATATTGCACCAACATTAATTGAAATGATGGGAATGGAACAACCAAAAGAAATGACAGGAAAATCACTATTAATTAAAAAATAATAAAATAAAAAGATAAAACAAGAAACGGCTGTCTATTTATATTAATAAGGCAGTCGTTTTTGTTTTATTTACAAATAAAAAAGTTTTTCATTTTCATTTAAGCAGGAGTATTCCTAATAAATAGTATTGCTTTTTTCTTCTATTAAGTTGAAGTTAGTAATCTAGGTTTAAGCCTCTGGAATTGGGTTTGTAGTATCTATTGAAGCATTGGAATTATCTGTGTTTTCTTCTGTGTTTGCATTTTCTGTTGTTGTATTTGTATTATTTACAATATTTTGAATTTCATCTGGGAGTGTCAGTTCATTTTCTTTATTATATACAAATGTGCCAGTAACGGTAGTAGCTCTTGCACCATCTGATCCATAATTTGTAATTTTATAAGATTGTACAAATAGATTTTTTTGATCAGTTTTTATATCTAAAACACAGATTCCACTGTCAAGGCCAACAGAAGTTTGTTCTTCTTCCGTCATTCCAGCAATATCAGCCATATAAACAAGATGATAGGTATTATCTGGTTCTAGTTCTGCACTAACAAGTTCCATATTGGAGTAATGAATAAAATTATTATTTGGATGTTCACCTTCTAAAAAAGCTTCGGAAGTAACTTCTTTATTGCCAGCGATATCAAATTGATACTTTGTTCCATTTGTAATATAGGAAAAATAAGAATCTTCCACTGTTTGATATAAAACAAGATTTTTATTTTCATCTAAACAAGAGTATTCTTGATAAATAGTATTGTTGTTTTCTTCTATCGAATTGCTGGCAGCAGAACTATAAATAGAAGTAACCGATCCTGATTTTAAATTTTCATAAGTATTATTTGCATTGATTAAATTTTGAATGGAAGGACTAACCGTAACGGTTCGGCGTACTAGTTTTTTGCCAAGGGTAGCAGTAATTGTTGTTTTTCCGGGTTTTTTGGCTGTTGCTTTTCCTGTTTTTTTCTCAATACTTATAATCGAAGGATTGGAACTTTTCCAAATGATTTTAGAAGCCTTTGCATTTTTTACTTTTGCTTTAAACTTAAATTTTTTGCCATTTTCTATAGTATCTGTTGATTTAGAAAAAGTAATCGTTACTTTTTTTACTTTCTTTTTTTGCTTTGCTTTTTTCTTTCCTGCCTTTTTTGTCGCTGTTTTTTTTGCAGCAAAAGAAACAGTAGAAGGAATGGTGGTAAGACTAAGGGAAAAAGTGCAAAATAATATTCCAAATAATAAAGTAATTTTTTTCATGGAGAAATCTTCCTTTCTAAATATTTTTTCAATAGCGGATATTATCTTTTGTAAATATTATTTTCAGCAAATATTATCTTCCTGTTGGGTATTCTTCAAAAAGTTCTTTGATAGTATCATAAAGTGCTTTTGCTGCTTTTTGCTGTTTTTGGCTATCTTTTAATCGTGCTAAATCCGTAGAATTTGACATAAATCCAAGTTCAATTAAGATAGCAGGTACTGTATTATATTTTGCAACAACATATTCAGCACTTTTATATCCTCTATCATAGCAGCCAATTTTAGAAATAAGGCTGTCTTGAAAAAAGTCTGCCATTTCTTCACTTGTTAGTCCGGAAGGTCCTTTACTTTTATTAATTTTAGAATAATAGACTTCCAGTCCTTTTGCACTGCTAGAAGATGCTGAGTTCATATGTAGGCTGATAAAAATATCGGCATTTGCTTTTGCTGATATTTTTGGACGCTCATATAAATTAACAAAAGTATCATTAGCTCTTGTCCAATAAGCTTTAATAGAGCTGGAATTTGTAAAATATTGTTTCATTTTTTTATATAAAATAGTTAAATTAAAATTTTTCTCCTGATAGCCATTATGTACAGCACCAGAATCTTTACCGCCATGTCCTGCATCAAGTAAAACTATATTTTGATACATTTTTTTTGGACTGCCAAGATTGACTCCTAAGGAAGAACCAGCATCATAAAGGTGATAACCCTGTATTTTTGTAGTTTGTATAGTGATTACAGTATTATCATTTGCATCTCCTGTAATGCTGATTTTCTTTACCACACTTTTATTGGAAATGATATTATTTTTCTTATAGTAAGAAATATAATCTCCCGGTAAGATAAGTTTAAATTTTTTATCTGCATAAGGATCTTTATCTGTAATATCTTTAAAATCTACATCCGATGGCAGTGGAATGTAAATATCGAAATCTGAAGATGCCCCCTGCAATGATCCATCATGGAAAATAATCTGATATTTTGTACCAGAAACTTGTAAGTAATATCCACCTTCATAAGAAATGGATACGATAAGGGAGTGATCCTCTTGCTCTGTTAAAGAAACACCTTTAATAAAATGAAATGTTTCTAAAAATTCTGTTTTAGCAATTCCATTTCTTGTATATGGAAACGTAATTGTTAAAACATTGTTTGCTGTAGTGTAACTGCCTGATAATTCCATAGCTCCTGTAAGAGAAAGTGTTTCCATCGTTTCTTGTCCTTGTGCAACAATCGATGTCAGGCAATTTTCATAAATATCAAGATAAAGATTGCATCGATCTTCAGAAAGACTTATGTAATAATTTATATTCTCTATAGAAGACTGAAATAAAATAAGGGTTGTTTCTGTGCTGCTATCATAGGAAGAAGATGCTCCTTTTATAATAGGATAATCAAAAGGGTACGAAGTATCCGTAGAACTTGCATGATAAGAAGTAATAGCAATTTGCTTTGTTGTCTTATCAAAAGAAGCATTGATTTCTCCAAATGGTTGTTCTGCAGAAATAATATAGCGTTCCCCATAAGGAATTGTATTATCATTATAAAAAATATTGCTGATAGAAGTTGTTTCTATTATTGTATCAGGAGCTTCTATATGGTAGCTTTCTAAAAAATTTGGTAATGTATTTGCATAGTTAGAATATTCTTCGCTGCATTCCTCAGAAAAATAATATCCAGTCACTTCAAGCATTTCATTTTCTGATGTATAAAGTTCTGCTGTTTTTGTAGAATCATTCCATAGATAATAAAAGCCAAGTTGTTCTGCTATAAATTGGAGAGGAACTAAACTATATTCTGTATTATTATATCCATTAATTACAGTTCTTGGCATAACGGGTGCTTCCCGCTTTTCATTATTAATAAGAACTTCTTTATTGTCCATAGTAAAAGTAAGAGAAATACCACTTGCACTAATAATTGCTTGTTTCGTGTCTTCTTTATACTCATAACTTGTATTAAGTTCTGTTTCAAAAAAAACTTTTTTTGCAGGAACCATAAGATAATTGTCAATAAAAATGGCAGGCATTTTTCCAAGAGAAACTTTTGAGCCATTAATCATAACGCTTCCTTGAATATCAGTATAATTTGTCCATATTCCATCAAAATATAACTGAAATGGGCGAGTAATTTCAGAACGCTTTTTGGAAGCATTCCATGTATAAGTAAATCCAAGTGCTTCTGTTGTAAAACGGGCAGGAACTAAAATTTTTGTTTCTCCTGCTTTTATATATTTTACTAAAAGAGGAGCAGTATCCAACGTTTGCTTTTCTCCATTCAGATAGGCAACGGTACTATCAAGATATAAAATGATTTCATTTCCAAAGGAAGAAATATGAATTTCTCCACTTTCACTATCATAAGAAGTTTCTGCTCCAAGTGCATTTTTAAAAACATCTTCTAAAGAAAAAAGAGCCGTATTATCAATAATAAGTCCGGGAAAATCATCTAAATCAATTGTTTCTCCATCGACTGTAAGCTTCGCCTGAGTTCCTGTATAAGAATAGGTAGTATCATGATAATGTACTTTTAAAACGGCCGCTTCTGTTTGTTTAGGAAAAAACAACATAAGAGTAATTAATAGGAAAAAGAACAGAAGCTTGATCGGTCTTTTGTATTCTAGTTTCATAAAATCCTCCTTTTTCTAAGTGATTTCTTGTCTATAAGGACAAAAATCTTTGTTTCCTATAAGGATAGGAAGAATAATTGTTAAAAATGTGGCATAATAAAGCTGTTGTTGTGGCATAGAAAAAAGAAATAGATAAGTTTTTCTATGAGAAGTAAAAAAATACTTTACATATTGTGATTATGGTGTATAATATAAGTAGTTTTAAAAACCATATAAAAAAGTAATGAATCACATATTATTTATAATAAGACTTATTATATTTTAATTTATAGAAAAAAATAGGAGGCTGCAATTTATGGATTATAAAATTATAGGAGATAGTTGTACTGATTTAACAAAAGAGCAAAGGGCAGATAAAAGCTTTCAAATTGTTCCTCTTACCTTGGAAATTGAGGATGAAGTTATTGTAGATGATGAATCTTTTGATCAAAGCTATTTTTTAAAAAAAGTTGCAGAAAGTGAGCAATGTCCAAAATCCTCCTGTCCATCTCCGGAAACTTATATGGAAATGTTTGATTTAGCTGAAGTTATTTTTGTAGTTACCTTATCTTCCCAACTTTCTGGTTCTTATAATAGTGCTGTACTTGCAAAAAAACTTTATTTAGAAGAACATCCAAATAAGAAGATTGAGGTATTTGATTCTAAATCTGCTTCTACAGGTCAGGCATTGCTTGCAAGAAAAATTAAAGAACTTGCTGATAATGGAATGGAATTTGAGGAAATTGTAGAAAAAGTAACAAACTATCGAGATGATATGTTGACATTATTTGTATTAGAAACGTTGGAAACATTGCGGAAAAATGGACGGCTTTCCAATTTGACAGCATTTATTTGTAATACTTTAGATATTAAACCAGTGATGTCTTCTACAGAGGAAGGTGCGATTAAAAAGATTGGACAGAGTCGTGGTATCAAAAAGGCATTGCTTTTTATGGCAAATTATATTGCAGAAACAGTAAAAAATCCAGAAGAAAAAATACTTGGTATTGCTCATTGCAATAATTATGAACGTGCTTTATTTACAAAAGAAGCAATTTTAAAAAAAGTGCCTTTTAAAGATGTTATGATTTCAGATACAAGAGGTGTGAGTTCTATGTATGCAAATGATGGCGGTATTATTGTAAGTTATTAAGAAGAAATTCCCAGATTCCTAAGTTTATATTTGCTATTTTTTTAAACTTATTGTATAATAGAGTCATATTCTGTTAATTATTTACAGAATGAAAAATAATATTAATTAACAAGTGAGCAATCTACATTTTAGGAGGGAAGGGATGCTTTATGGTTAGAAAAGATATTGCAGAAAGTATGATAGAAGGAGATATTGAAAAGGGGATTGCATTAGTAAAGAACTCCTGTAATAATAAAAACTGCACAAAACGTCATTATACAGAATATTTGCTTCGTCATATATGCAGCAACTGTTCTCCTTATATTCGTTACGTTGGAGAAGATACGTATGAATCTTATGTTGCAAGATTAGATGATTTAATTATTGAAATGGAAGAAAATAGATAATAAACAACATGTAAATGGGATTATGTAGGGGAGCGATAGCTCCCTTTTTTTCCATTAAAATGGAATTTATGGATTTTTTAATTTGTATTTTAAATGGATAAAAATTTATAATTCTGTATTTGCTGGAAGCGGACTTAAAATAACAGGTTGAAGCTGTTTTCCACAAAGAGCTGCTAATAAGGTATCCGAAATTAATTCTGGTTTTGATACCATAGAAGTTGGTTTTTTAATAAAATTATCCTGTCCAAATGGAACAAAATAAATATTTTTGCTATTAAATAAAAGACCAATATTCTTAAAATTCATACCAAGTGCATCATTACTTGATAAGAAAAGTACTAATGGTTTTTGATTTCTTATATGTGCCTTTGCTGCCATAAGTACAGGAGTATCGGTAATGCCATTTGCCAGTTTTGCTAAGGTATTTCCAGTACATGGTGCAATTAACATAATATCTAATAAACTCTTTGGACCAATTGGTTCTGCCGCTGGAATTGTTTTAATTACTGGTCGTCCTGCAATTGCTTCTGCATGTTTTATAAATTCCTCTGCCTTTCCAAAACGACAATCTGTTGTCTGCGAGGCATCAGAAAAAATAGGGATTAGTTCTGCACCTTCTTTGCTTAAATTTTCCATCTGTATAAAAATTTTTTCATACATACAAAAAGAGCCAGTAAAGCCGAATCCGATTTTTTTACTTTTCAGGCTTTCCATAATCATACCTCATTTCATGCAATATCTAAAAAGAACAGCTTTTGTTCTTATCATATAAATGGATTAATTCTTTCGCAAGTATTTGAGCACTAGCATAAGGAGCTGTTTTTCCCGGGATGCTTAAAAATAGGCTGGAAGTAATTCCAAGTGCACTTGCTGCTTTGTAATCAACACCGCCCGGTGCAGATGCAATATCTACAATGACTGCTTGTGGTGGAAGTAATGTTAAAAGTTCTTCTGGCAATACAGGTGCAGGAACAGTATTAAAAATAAAATAAGCCTTAGCAAGTGCTTGATCTAAATGTTCAAAATCTGTCGCATAAAATCCTAGGATTTCTGCTTTTGTACGTGCTTTTTCACTTCTTGCACAGACAGTAACAAGACTATGCATTCCTTTAAGACGGTCAGCAAGAACGCTGCCGCATTTTCCATAACCAAGAACAACACTATGATTTTTATGAAAATTCATAGGACTTAACCGACAAGCTTCCATAATCGCACCTTCTGCCGTTGCAATCGCATTCAAATAGGCAACCCGATCATTTTTTAATAAATCAAAAAAAAGAATATTTTCTGATTCACAATGGTTTTTTACACATTCTGGAAGATTACCGCCACAGACAATATGATCGGAACGTAAAAAGAAAAGAAAACTGCTAATGTCTAAATCTGCCTTTTCTGAAAGGGAGGCAATTGTTTTTCCATTATGGGTAAATGGGACAGGTGCGGCAAGGACTGTACTGTTTTTCATAAGTTCTCGCAAACTACCTGTTTGATAGGCATTTCCAGAAACACCATACGTTATAATACCAAAACCATATTCTTTTAAAATCTGTGCTAAATATTCCTGACGCTTATCACCGCCAATAATGCCAATCGTAGGTAATGGTTTTTGTCTATCCATAAGATCACCTTTTCCTTTTCTAAAAAAATCCGATCAAAAAAATTCCTGCCTATAATATAGAATATGCTTTTAAAGAGGAAATGGTGACTCAAAAAATGGGAAAGAATAGAAAGGAGTATTATTTTTAATGGAAAGAAAATAGTTTGTATCTTGAGATAGTTTATGTTATAGTTTGCTTATATACTGGCGGCTGAAAAATTTGACTGCTTCGTATAATATAATATTTAATTGGGAGGAAATGTTATGGAAATATTAAATTCATTGGAGCTTTTATTAAATAATATGGCAGAACTTATTATTATTGTATTGGAATTTATGGGTGTTATTGTTATTACAGCTTCTAGTATTAAAGGATTTTATGATTATATTCGTCATTCTGAAAATACAAAAATTTCGCTTGCAAAAGGACTTTCGATTGCTTTGGAATTTAAAATGGGAAGTGAAATTTTAAGAACGGTGATTGTAAGAGAATGGGCAGAAATTGCAACGGTTGCTGGAATTATTGTTTTGCGTGCAGCACTTGCATTTTTAATCCATTGGGAAATAAAACAAGAAGAAGGATAAGAATAGAAAATTGAACCAGTTTTGACGAGTAAAAATTTTTTCGGAAAAGATCTCCCAAAAGAAGCCTTTCCAGAACTACTATCTTTATTGAAAAAGTAGAAGATAAGAGATATCAAAGTTATCTTACATATTCTGGTCATGTCTTGCTGATGACAAGAATCCTTTCCTCTTTATTTTACATCTTGGCAGAAAAACTATTTCTTAAGAAAATGTGAAAATCAAATTTACTTGTCAGAGTTGTCAAAAAATGAAATGTGCTTGTGTTTTTTGACAAAACATGATATAATTCGATTTGAATTTCAAAATGATATATTTCATTCATATTATGTCATATATTATTTTAAAATGGTAATATTTTTATCTAATACAGCCTCCGACAGATTGCAGTGGAGCAGATTTGCTTTTGCACCATAATGCAAAAATGTTAGTGGTATTTTTTAAAGTAATGTGCCAGAAATTTTTTGTTTTTTTCAGTGTATAAAATGACTTGACACATTACTTAAATTGTGTTATGAAAGGTTCTATAAAAAATGTATTTTTAATGAGGAGGAACAATAAATGGGTAATATTTCAGAGCAAATTGATGACATTATTACCAAGAGGAAAGAACAGCTTAAATATATAGAAAATGCAAGAGAAATGGCAGAGATCGTTTTGGAAAATATGAATACATTTAAAGATTTTCAAAATGAAATCAGAGATAATCTTGCAACATTTCCAGTAGTTGATGGAGATTTTGATGTTGCTGGTTCTATAGAAAGTATTTCAACAGAGGAATTTTTTAAATTGCATAAAAGTTATGTATGTGAGTTGGAACGACTTATTCAGCGTTTAAATCGTAATAATCTTAATATTAGTTTTATTGGACGTACTGGTCAGGGCAAAAGTCTTGCAATGCAAAATATCAGTGGTTTAGATTCTTCTGTAATACCTTCATCAAATAGAGGAGATTGTACAGGAGCAAAGTCTATTGTAACAAACTCAGACAGTAATCTTGTAAATGCCCAAATTCATTTTTATCAGAAAGAGGAAATAGTAGATATTGTAAATCAATATTTATTGAAGCTTACAGATGGTCGCCGTTTTATAAAAGACGTATCAGATATTCCAGCGATTAAAACAAAAGAGTTAAGAAAAAATTTATATAAGCGTAAAAATGAAACGGTGAAAGAAGAAGATTGGTTAGATCATCTTTGTAAGTATGTGGAACATTATAATGATTATATTGACGATCTTGGTAGCGTAAAAGTAGTTACGGAAGAAGAAATTGAATATTATATTGCTCAATATTCCAGCACAAATGCAGAAGAAAAATATTATAAATATCTTGGGGTAAAACTTGCCGATATTAGTACCCATTTTCTTAATAAAGACGTTGGGAAAATTGTATTAGTTGATACAATTGGCATTGGTGCAACTTCATTGGGAATTGAAGAAGAAATGTTGAAAGCTGTTGAGAATGATAGTGATGCAATTATATTTATATTTCGTCCAGACAGTAAACGCGGCAGAATTAGTGATAATGAAGTTAATATAATAAGAAATATTGCTGAAAGAATTTCACCTGAATACACGAAAGAAATGTTTTTTTGGGTAATTAACAGAGTAGAAACAGGAGACAGTGGAGATAATGTAAATCAAGTAAATGACGTGATTCAGACGATTAGACAACGAAATTATCCAATAGCAGATGTATTCAATGTTAATTGTTCTTCAAAAGCAGAGGTAGAAAATAGACTTTTGATTCCTGTCTTAAAACAGCTTTCCTCAAGAATTCAAGATGTAGATATGTTTCTTGTAGATAGGTTAAATCAAACAGGAGAACGGTTGTATCAAATGTATTCCCAGATTTGTCAGGAAACGGATCGTGCGTTTGCAAGTTCTGCCAATGAAGATTTAAAACGTAAATTTTACCGTAAAATTAATCCTACTATAAAAAAAGGATTATTAAATGAGCTTCGTAAACTATATCTTGAAGATTATAATAATCTTCGTCAGATGCCTTGTGAAGAATTGATGGATGCTGCTAGTGGAAAATTTAAAAATATTATTAAATCAGTTCCTACAAAGGAAACAGTAATGGATCTTCTTAGTTATGGCGATGCAAATCAATTTAATGCCTACGAAGCTTGTACTAATATTATGAGGATGCAGATTATTGATGATTTTACAGAATTAAATAATGTACTGAATAAAATTGTGGAGAGAATGAAAGATCAGGTACTTCATATTTTTACAGATTTTGACAAAGGAAAACTTGGACTGATATATCCATTGGGAGAATCTTCAGATGAGTGGATTGATGGTTTTCTTAATTTAGTGGAGGGTGAAAAAAATTATCCGTTTTTGTCAAGTGCTCTTAGAAAATTTCAATCTTATACAATTAATGTTCAGGGATTTTTAATTCATGAAATTCGAGAACAACTTGATCCAATTGATATTTCTTTGCCAAGACCTGATGGTAGTTCAAGTGTTCCCCAAATTTCTGGCTCTATGGCTCAACCAGAATTAGTTGCAGATGAGATTATTGAATGGCTTAAAACTTATGCAGAGGATGTACATGACAATATAGAAATAACATTAAAGGATGTGTATAAAACTCCAAATCGTTCCATGTTTGCTGCTATTAAAGATTTGTATGACCGCATTACGTATACGATGGCTGATAATGAAAGCAAAATTGCTGAAGAATGGCGGTATCTTTATGAAGATTGGATGCATCTAATTTGGAAAGATGAGTACCAGCAGCAGAGTGCTGTGAAAGTAATTGCAGAACAATGGAATGATGTTGTATCTAAATTGAAAGAGATAAATAAACGGGAGTATTTTATTATTAGGAATTGAGGAAATCATATGAATGTGATAAATGTGATGATGTTTGGTGGCAGAAGGTGTGGAAAGACTAGCGTGATTGCTGCAATGAAAGGCTGTTTTCAAAATGTATTTGGGGAAAATACAAATTTGGATATTGCTATTTCTGATATGGCAACAATGGATGTAATTGATGAAAAAAATACGGAAATTAGTCAGTATTTTGCCAATAAAACACGCAGCATTGTGATGAATAAATCATATGCTGCAACGTAAGGTCTTATGGAATATAAGCTGAATATTTTTATAAAAGGAAAAAATAGTAAGACAACTTTAAACCTTTGTGATTTTCCAGGAGAATGGCTGGATAAGAACCATCAGGATGAACAGAAAACACTTCAAGATAAAATGAAACATTGTAATATTATTATGATTGCTATTGACACAGTTTACTTGATGGAAAAAGCAGCGAACCACAAAGCTGAATTTGTTGGTCAGTATAATGAAAGAAGAAATTATTGTCAGTATATTGCTAATATGGTTAAAGAGTTTTTTCAGGTTGCTGATGGAGAATATACAGTGGCAAGAATGGATCAGGAAGATGGA
>CAJTJZ010000032.1:0-8376 GCA_910576895.1 uncultured Lachnospiraceae bacterium
TATATTATACCATATAGTTTGCAAAAAGACAAGTTTTTCGTGTAATGCCATTCATTCCATGGTCTAAAGACCATGGGTTTTCTGGCTGAAACTATATAAAAAAACTTCTGCAAGAAATATCCTATATTTTTGCAAAAAGCAAAATTTAATTGAATCATGTGTGTATTTATGATAAGATAATGGCGAGGAACAATTTAACAAACTAAAATTTGATGGAAAAAATACAATATAAAATGGAGATAACATTATGAATAATGTAAATCAAAAAATAATGAATGCAATTATAGAAAAAGCTGAGAAAGTATGTCCTGATTCTTTAGCTTTTATAGGAATCTATGGTTCGGTTGTTACAGGAGATGAGTATGAAAAATCAGATTTAGATTTGCTTATACTGATTCAGGACGATAAGGGATGGCAGCTTGGTACGAGCTTTATCTTAGATGACAGTAACATAGGCTATGACATATATTGTACAAACTGGAATGGGCTTAAATATGATGCAGCTTGTCATCATGCCCAAATTTCTAAATTGATGGATTCCAAAATCGTATATATTAAAAATCAGGAAGCTTATAACGAACTATGTAAATTAAGAGAACAGACAAAACTATTTCTGGCATCTGAAGAACGTTTCCAAAGAGTGAATGAATTGGTAGACAAAGCAAAAATATCCTATGCGAATGCTTGTTTACATGAGGAATTAGGGGAGGTACGCTTAGATGCATTTCTCGTAATATATTTCCTTATGGATGCAATTATGCTTTTTCATGGAAAATATTTTAAGCGTGGCACAAAAAGAATACTTGAAGAATTAGCAGCCTTGCCTATGGAAGATGTTTTTATTGATAATTTAAAGAGCATAGCTTCAAGTAAAGATGTTTTGGAATTAAGAGCCTTATTAAAGAGTCTTCTTTTATATACAGAAAGACACTTAAAACAAGAAAAGGAGAAAGAAGAACCTTCCGAAAGCCTTTCTGGCACTTATGAAGAAATGTATTCAAACTGGAGAAACAAGGTAGAAGAAGCAGCGAAACAAAATAATGTTTTTGCATCTTTCATGAATATGTGTAATTTACATTATATGTTTTCAGAGATTTCATCTAAGGTTTCCATAGGAGCTTACAATATTATGGAAAAATATAGCTCTGATTGTTTAGAAAATAATGTCAATCTATTTGATGCGTGTTTACAAAAATATGAGACAGTATATAAAACAGCGGGAATAACAATAAAGCGTTTTCATAATGTAGATGAGTTTGTTGCAGATTATTTAGAGAACTAGTCATTTATGTGAAATATAGCTAAAACATTCCAGTTAATAGAGTAGGAGATTTCAGTTTGTCAAGGAACAACCTTAAAATAAAAATAAAATGAAAATTGAATATTTTTTACCATTGATAGCAATTTATCTTAATAGCAATATATTTATTATACCTGTAAAAATTAAGGAGACCATAAATGACAGATTTAGAATACAAAATGGATTTAGAATATTTATATTTTGCATTACAAAAACATCCATTATTGCTTACAAATGAATATAAGAGAATGTGTTTTGAACAATTATATTTGAATCAAAAAAATAAAAAATATGATTATAAAAGTTTCATAAATACAGCAACAGAATTAACAACTTTTTTTCAAGATGGTCATACAAATATTGAGATACCATATATGTCTAAAGATCGATGCTTACGACTAAAATGTTGTTGGAGTGAAAAAGATAATAATGCTTTCATTCTTATGGAACAATATGATGATATTCCTGAAAAGTCGAAAATTATTGCTATTGAAGATGTAACAATAGAGAATACCATTTCTATGATTTCTAGTCAAATACCACATGAAAATATTTTTTTAGTAAAAAGCAGAATGATCCTATATCCATATTTAAATTATCATATTTTTAGTGAAAGAAATTTAAAACTATTTTTTGGCAAAAAAGAGGAGTATCTTATTTCCTTTTTGGTAAATGGAAAAATAATAAAAAAGAAGATTCCACTTTCACAATATGATGGTTTTCTTGATTTCCCCAGTGATAAAAGCTTTCTTTCTTATGAAATTCATAAGAAAGCAGTGGTAATGCATTTAAATTCTTGTATTTGCAATGAAAAATATATAGCAACACTAAAAAAGCTGGCACATATTTGTAAAGAAAAGCAAATACCATCCTTTATATTAGATCTAAGTCAAAATATGGGTGGAAATTCTGCTGTAATTGATAAGTTCATCAAATTTATTAATATAAAATATTTTAGAAGATATGAAATGATTGATTTTTCTTCTGGAGAAGCAAATTATATTGTAAGTAGACAAGATTTGATTGAGAATGACAGAGAAGATATCTGTTTACCAAATGAAATATATTGCAAAGTTTCGTATAATACATTTAGCAGTGCTAGGACTTTTGCAGTTACTTTAAAAGATAATGGAATTGCAAAAATTATTGGAACGAAAACAGGTGGAAAGCCAAATTCTTATGGTATGCCGCAAAAAGCAATCATGCCAATAAGTAAGATTCGTTTTCGAGTATCCAGATGTTATTTTTTAAGACCAGATGCTACTATGGATAATGCCATAACATTAACACCTGATTTTGATACTTTTGTTGATTCTTAAAAAATTCGCAAACTTAGACTGACTAGTAAAAATTAGCTGGCATTCCTCTAAAAGTTCAGAGTTTTTGCCAGCTAAATTATAAAACCTTTTTTCATTCGTTTTTCCTTAATAGTTCTAGTGTAAGCTCATCTCGCTTTCCTTGAAAGAATTTTTCAAGCACCTTTCCAAAAATTGAATTCGTAGGGTCAGCCTGCTCAAATAATGTCATAGAAGAACGTAACTTCAAATTATCAGGAAAGCCAAACACAATACCTGCATTATTTGATTCTGTTTCAAGAGTTGCCTCACAAATTTCCAACAATCTACTTCCAAGTATCGGATGTGCAAGATAGGCTTTTGCTTCTTCCAAATCTTCCAACTCATACATCTTTGCCGTAGAACTACGCCCAAGACCACGAATTTGAGGGAATATATACCACATCCAACAACTTTGTTTTTTTCCACTATGGATTTCCTTTAGAGCATTTTTGTAGTTATACTCCTGTGCCTGAACAAATCTTTCTAAGTCTTTCATTGAATCATTCCTTTCCAAATTAACTGATCGGTTAAGTTTTTTGCTCGCTAGTATAAATTATTATTAAATCTTAATTGCTTTTATTACTTATTTTGAAAACAATCAAGATTTAATCCTTCTCCAAGACATGAAATTATATCATGATGATTAAATCCAATCAACCAAGTATATTTTTTGGAAATAATATAATAATCTAACCAACCATGAAGTAAAAAAGCAGTATCATTTAACAGATCAAGTACTTTTATCAGTTCAGGAACATAACCCTCAAAAATCCAAAATATTTCCCCAAAATACCAATCTCTATTTCCCTTATCAATCAAAAAATAAACCATAGTATTATCTGATATAATTTGAGGCAAAAGAGAATACCAAGAATAGTCAACCGAATAACATCCTAATAAGTTTTTCATACTTTTAGGACTATAACCATTTGTATTAGCCCAATGTAAGCCATTTTTCCATGTTTTTGTCTTATCAGCATATTTTTCTGTTATTGTTTGATAGATATCTTTCCACTGACTACTTCTAACTTTATGAAAATTATTTTTAGATATATTACATCTTGCTATTAATTCATTCTCAAATTGAAATAAATCACAGGATACTTTTTTCATAATTATATATTCACTCCTAAATCTAAATTAAAAAAAATAAACACTATTTTTATCACTCCTTTCTATTTTCATTATTCTACATTTTTTTCTAATCTGCTTTACTAACTGTAATTTCCCCAGATAATTTAGAAATATATTCTTCTCCAGAAACTACTGTCCCCAATTCATATAGACCTGATGCAGCACTGGCATCTTCATAAAACATTACTACATCGTTCCATGGAGCATAATAAGATAATGATCCTGTACTACCGTTGGATTTTGGAGTATCACTTGTTTTTAATTCCTCTGGTGGATAAAAAATCTTTTCATTATCGCTATAATTTTCTACTTCAAGAGTTAATGGAAGTTGATTATATAATTCCTCTGCTGCCTGACTATTATTTAATTGATATGTAATTGTATATTCACTGGATTCCACAGTAATCATAGAACCATTTTCTTCATCTTTTGTTACTATGACCTGATAAACAATGGTTTCATTTCCAGTCCTTACTGATAGTCTTGCTTTTCCTTCCTTCTTTCCTGTAATCTTTATATTCTTTTTTCCTTTTTTAATGGAAATATTTCTTTTTCCAGAAAGAATCTTAACAGAAACCTTTTTACCTGTATTTTTCATTTTTATAGTTTTACTCTTTCCAATTCCCATCATTACTTTTGACTGGCTAACGTCAGTTTTTGCAGCCATTAGAATAGATGTGCCTGCAAGCAAAGATACTACTAGCAAAATAGCTAATCCTACTGCCAATATTCTATCTTTTCTATTTTTCATACGAATACCCCTTTTTATCTTTTTATTTCATTTCTTCTGCTGCTTTATTAACACAAGTAATGGCATTTAAACTTCTTGGATAGCCAATATAAGGAAGACACTGAGAAATGACTCGAATTAAAAAAGCCTTATCATTGCCAAGATTCATATTACCTTTTGCATGAGCAATAAGCTGCGGTTCACAGCCACCTTGAGCAGATAAAAAACAAAATGTAATCATTTCCCTTTGTGCCAAAGTTAGACCTGTTCTAGTATAGTAATCACCAAAACAATTTGATGCCAGCCAACGGTTTATATGACCTGCTTTCCATGCATCTCTCATACCATCTCCGAAAATATCCACTTGTGCTTGTATCCCTTTTTCCAAACGATCTTCTGATGTTGTTGTTGCCTGTCCTTCTAATGGCAAAGTAATTCCCTGCTTTGTAAAAATCTCATTTGTTGCTTTCAAAAATGGCAAAACTCTGCCAATTCCCAAATAATCTACAGACTGATATACAATTTCCTTTACCATAACTGCTGTAAGCCCTGCCTTTAATGCTCTTGGCAATATAACTTTATACATATCGATACCTTGGCATCCAAGCAGCGTTGCAAGAACCGCCATATATCTAGTATCTTCTGGAAGCATTTGTCCTTCTTCATTTACTACTTCCATTTCTGCAAACTGTTTATATCTTTCCATAAATTCTGGGTCTGTTTTCTTTAAATCCATCATTTTTATCCATCTCCTATTTTTTCTTAGTTTTTATTTTCCTTAATATTATTTTTATTTAACCAGTTTGATAAATTAGCAGATAATTTACTACCTCCTCCATACTCAAACTCAAATCCATTTCCCACATATGCTTTTTGTACAAGCTTCGATAAATCAGAAACACTTTCCCCAAAAATTCCACTTCCATGACTAACAAATGGTAAAATAATTTTTCCTTCCATGTTATAATCTTCTATAAAAGAAACGACTGGTCTTGGCATTGTTGCCCACCAATTTGGATAGCCCAAAAGGATCACATCATATTGTTCCATATTATCTACTTTTGTGCTTAATGCTGGTTTTGCTTCTTTATATAAATCAATTTGAGATTCCTTATACTCATCAGAATATGGCTTCTTCATTTCAATTTCAACCATATCAGCACCTGTTTTCTCTTGTAAAAGTTTTGCTGCTTTTCTTGTATTTCCAGTATCTGAAAAATAAGCAATCAAAACCTTTGGATTCTTTTTTGTCTCTACTGTAAATGTTCTTTTTGTTGTTATCGTTTCCTGAATTTTCGTATCATTTCTTGCAATACGAAAGCCAAGATTTCTATCTGCACTATCTGGATCTGCTACAGAACGATAAGCAAGACGGCAATGTTTTGCATAATCATTAAAACCACCACCTCGATTTATCCGCAGCGTTCCTTCTTTTGGTCCTGCTGGATTATTCTTTTTACCTTTCCCATAAGAGCCATAATAATCAAAACACCATTCAGAAACATTACCATGCATATTATACATACCAAATGCATTTGCTTCAAACGAATTTACATTCATTGTCGTATCACGATATTCTCCGGGTACAACCGATGGATCTTTTGTTTCCCAATAATTTTCTTCAATTAAATAAGGATAATCTCCATAATAATTTGATTGATCACTTGTTAACTGCTTTCCTGTATAAAAAATAGAGTCTTTCCCTGCTCTAGCGGCATATTCCCATTCTGTCTCTGTCAGTAAGCGATAACCATCTGCACGCCGATTCCATGTAACCGTTTTTCCTTTTATCTTATACACTGGCTGATAACCATTCTTTTTACTAAGTTTATTACAATAACGAATGGCATCATACCATGTCACATTACTAACTGGTTTTTTATCTCCTTTATGATTGCTGGGATTTTTACCCATAATTGTTTGATAATCTTTCTGTGTTACCTCATAAGGATCTGCATAAAAACTATTTACCCTAACTTCATGAGAAGTTTCATCTGCTTCACGCAGCCGTTCCTCTTTGGGACTTCCCATAATAAATGTTCCACCTTGTATTAAAATTAGTCCATCTGCTGCTTTTTCTGTAGCTGCCTTTGTCACTTTTCCAGTATCAGTGAAAATACTACCAATCATCATAACAAACAATAAAAATGCCAAGCCTTTTTTTCTTCTCATTTTCAATCTCCTATCTTCCGAAAAATTTTATGTATTTATATTTTCTTTTAAGGATAAAATCGCAATCAATTCCATTACCTGTCATATCAAGCAAGTGTAATGGTCACTGTCACATCCCCATTTCCCAATGCTTCTAAAAGCTGATCTTTTGTCACATTCTTTATTTTCCCAATTCTAGTAAAATTCCAAGTGTTTGTATCATAATAAATAACCAATGAATTTCCTTGGTAGAGAATAATGTCTCCTGCTTCTGTTACAATATGCTCATCATTTCTTGGCAAACTTGTTCCAATAGAACCAACTTTTTCCATATTTGCATAATCACTCATAGAAATTGTAAGAGGCCCTTGTAATAATAAATCTTTTAGTGCCTCTGCTGATGAATTATTGGCAAGTTCTGCCGTAAAAACTGTAGTAGTATCTCCTACTGTAATATGAATCTTATTTCCCATGATTTTTTCCTCCTCATGTTTCTTAAATATTCCCAGTCTATCTATCCACTCATCTATCTCATCTTTGACATTTGCTACCTCTGTTCCTCTTGTCCAAAAGCCATCTAAAACATCTGCTCCTGCTGCCGATGCCTTGACACTTTCAAAGCTAATTTCTGGGCTGCTGCTTCCAGAAGAACAAAAAGGAATTATTTTCTTTCCAGTAAAATCATAGCTCTCCAGAAAGGTTCTGATTGCCATTGGCGTATCCCCATGCCAAATAGGATAACCTATAAATATCGTATCATACTCTGCCATATTATCTACTATGGTTTTTAATTCTGGTCTTGCATTTTCCTCTTTCTCTTTCATTGCCTCATCATAAACTCCACTATAATCCTGTGAATAGTCCTTGACTGTCTCAATTTTAACTTTTGTCCCTTCTGTTTTCTCCTGAATCCTGTTTGCTAATGTTTCTGTATTCCCACTTCGAGTAAAATATGCAATCAATATATTACTAGCATTTTCAGATTCTGTATTACTGTCAGTGAAATTTGTATCATTGCTTGTTGAGTTTGATATATCTGTTGTATTTACTGTATCTATTATATCTGTTGGTAATATTGTATCCTCTGAACTGTTTATTCCTGATGAATCTTCTGTTTCTGATAAATCTTTTGTTCCTGACGAATCTTCTATTCTATCTGGAGTTTTTGATGTATCCTGTTCTTCTGATTTTACCACCTTAACCTTCAGCCAAATTTTCTTTTTTTCCTGCTTTGTTTGAGATGTTCTTATCTTAACTACTGCTGTTATCTTTGCCGTTCCTGCATGCTTTGCATGAATAACTCCTGTTTTACTAATAGATGCCACATTTTTTTTGTTAGAATAAAATTGCACCGATTTTATTGCTTTCCCTACAGTATTTAATTTCTTTTTCGTACCTTGCTCCATTCTATACGTTTTCTTTGTAATTCTTTTTCTTCCTATTTGCAACTGTACCAGATTTCCTGTTTTTTCTACCGCCTGTACTGCTGTCATATGAAAAACAGGCAATACAGCAGCCATTACCAGTAATAATATCATTATAATAGTTACTTTTTTATAAACTTTTTTTTCTATCATCGCCTTTTTATTCATTACTTTTCCCCCATTTCTTAAATAATGAGAATATAGTATTCCTACAGGGTATGCCTGACTTTAGACCTTAAATAATCCAGTTGGCTTATCTGAGCCTCTTTCATATGAACCTCATTCAATGTTTCGCTTCTT
>CAJTJZ010000032.1:8386-38472 GCA_910576895.1 uncultured Lachnospiraceae bacterium
ACATCAAAAGTCTCTGCTTTTTTGTTATTTCCCCTTTCAATAAAAGGTGCATATATTCCTCTATTTCATTGCTTTTAAAACCAATATCATGTAATGTCATAATCATACTTAGCCATTCAATATCTTGGTCATCATATTCCCATGCACCCATTACTTTTTTCATATTACTACATAGACCCCAACTTTCATATTCTTTCAAAATATCAAGTGGAATACTATAATGTTCACTTGCTTCTTCTATGGTCATTATTTCTGTACCCCTTCTTTCTTCCTACATATAATAAAACAATTTTTTTACAATGTAAAATACTTATAACAAATGATAAAAAATTCCAATTGTGCATGGCTTATCTCATCTTTAGCCTTTTGTAGCAAACTTTCTTTTTTAATCTAAATTTTCTCCATCACTTTTTATTACTTTCTGATACCAATAAAAACTGTCTTTTCTGCGGCGTTCCAAAGTGCCTTTACCATTATTATCTTTATCTACATAGACAAGTCCATACCGTTTTTCCATTTCACCAGTTCCCGCACTCACCAAATCCGTACAGCCCCAAACAGTATATCCCATAAGTTCTACACCATCTTCTACTGCCTCTGCCATTTGCTTAATATGTTCCCTCATATAAGCAATCCTATATTCATCATGAATACTGCCATCTTCTTCTACCTTATCTTCTGCTCCCAGTCCATTTTCCACAATCATCAATGGGATCTGCCATCTTCCATAAAACTCATTTAATAAGTAACGCAATCCTTTTGGATCAATTGTCCATCCCCATTGACTTTGTTCCAGATAAGGATTTGCCGGACCACGCATCATATTTCCATTGGCAACTGGTACATTTGGATCATCCGTCGCTGTACTACTGGAATAATAGCTAAAAGTAAAGAAATCTACTGTTCCTTCTTTTAATGCTTCTTTATCTCCTTTTGCAAATGGAATCTCAATTTTCTTTTCTTTCCAAAGTCTTTTAGCAAAGGCAGGATATGCACCTCTTACCTGAACATCTCCGCAATAATAATTTGCTGTCTGCATTACTTGTTGCCCTTTCAATACATCATCTGGCTTACAGGTATATGGATAAGCAATCCGACTAAGCAACATACAGCCTACTTTATTTTCTGGATCAATTTCATGTGCCATCTTTACTGCTTTCGCACTTGCCACTAATTGATAATGTAATGCTGTATAACGTCTTTGTTCATTATCCCAGCTTGTATCTAAATCTGCTAATACCCCAACTTTTGTATCCTCTCCCGGCGGAAGAATTCCTCCACCCATCAGATTTCCATAAGCTCCCATTTGTAGGATATTAATTTCATTAAATGTCAGCCAATAATGTACAAGCCCCTTAAACTCGGTAAACAAAACCTTACAATACCTTAGAAAGAAATCCATAATTTTTCTATTTGCCCATCCTCCATATTCCTTTGCCAAATGAAAAGGAAGTTCGTAATGGCTAATAGTTACTAATGGCTGAATATTATATTTTTGACATTCTATAAATACATTTCGATAAAAGTCAATCCCTGCTTGATTTGGCTCTTGCTCATCTCCATTAGGAAATAACCTAGTCCAGTTAATAGACATCCGAAAACATCGAAAACCCATTTCATTATATAAAGCAATATCTTCTTTATAACGATGATAAAAATCTACTGCTTCATGGCTAGGATAATGATATTTTGGAAGAATTTTGTCTGTCACATGTCGTGGTTGTGTTTTTGTTCCTCCTGTCATAACATCTGGAACAGAAAGACCTTTCCCTCCTTCGTTTACTCCACCCTCAAACTGATTAGCGGCCGTAGCACCGCCCCATAAAAAGTTCTCTGGAAATCTGCCCATAATAATCTCCTCCTATTTTTTTAATTGTATCATTTTTGCTCCTGTTGATACGATTCCTTCTGTTACAATTTCTGTAGATATATAATCATCTGCATTTAACACAATCACTACTACAACATCTGGATGCCCAGCATCTTTTATTGCTTTTCGATCAAAGATAAGTAACTCCTGTCCGGCACTTACTTCATCGCCTTCTTTTACTTTTGGCTCAAATCCCATGCCGCCCATTTCCACAGTATCCACACCAACATGTATTAAAAGTTCCAGACCATCGCTATTCTCCAGACCAATTGCATGACCAGTATCCGATACCTGTACTACTTTTCCGGTAAAAGGTGCTAATACAATGCCATTTGTAGGCTTAATTCCCATTGTAAAGCCAAGTACTCCTGTTGAAAACGTTTCATCTGGAATATCTTTCATTGCTATAATTTCTCCATTTATTGGTACATATACCGTATTTTTTTCTTCATTTTTAATCACTACTTTTTCTACTGTTTCTATTGTTTTTGATTCCTCTTTTTCTACTGTTTCAAATTTTAACGAAAGGAAAAATGTGATAACTGCTGTAGATACTGCTGTAATCAAAAGTGCAATAATAATGTTCCAGAAAAAACTCATAGTATTATCACCAATATATAGAAGAACTGCTGGAATTCCAGAAGAACCTGTTGCAAAACGATGCGTATGTGTAACACCAGCATATAATCCACCTAATCCACCTCCTATCATTGCTGAAATAAGTGGATATTTCTTTGGTAGATTAAGACCATACAATACTGGCTCTGTAATTCCCATCAATGCGGTAACACCAGTCGATAAACCAAGCTGTCTTGTTTTTGATTCCTTTGTACGTAGACCAACAACTAATGCTGCTACTCCTTGTGCAATATTAGAACAAACACAGCCCGGTCCAAAAATACTATCAAACCCTAAGCTTGCCATCTGCATACTTCCTAATGGAGCAACTGCATGATGAATACCAAACATAACCATAATAGGGAACAATCCTCCAATCAAAGCAGCCGGTGCCCAACTTGCATTTGTACTCAGCCAGTCAAAAACCAATGCCAACCCTTCACCAACATAATCCCCTACTGGACCTAATATAGATAGTGCTAATGTACCCATAATAAGAAATGCAAACATTGGTACAAATACAAGATTTACAGCCTTTGGAATTACTTTATTTAACCATTTTTCTACAAAAGACTGTATAATAACTACAAGAATAATAGGAATAACTGTTGAAGTGTAAGATATTAGATAAAACGGTATTACACCAAAAAATTTTACTGGTTCGCCGGCAGTTACTAATGATGCCCAATTTGTATGGCACATAATTCCTGCTACAGACATCGCAAGAATTACATTGCATTTCATTCGCTTTGCTGTTGTATAAGCCAAAAGAATTGGCAAGAATGCAAAAGTTGCATCTGCAAAAAAGTTCAAAATGTAATAAGTTTGTGAATCCGAATTTACTAAATGAAAAACCGTCAGTAATGCCATCAGTGCTTTTAACATACCAGCTCCGGAAAGTGCTGGTACAATCGGCTGAAACACACTAGATACAAAATCAATCACATAATCTACTGGTGACATTTTCTTACCATCATTCGGGCTCTGTTCTTCCTTTCCTTCCTTATTTGGAATGAACTTTTCTACTTCTTCAAATACCTCTGCCACATGCATACCAATGACAACTTGAAACATACCTCCGCTTTCTACCACCTGTGCCACACCATCAAGGCTCTGGATACCTTCCTTATCTGCTTTTTTAGTATCCCGCAAAGTAAAACGGAGTCTTGTCTGACAGTGTCTAACCGCACTGATATTATCAATGCCGCCCACTTTTTCTACAATTGTTTCTGCAAGGCTTTCATATTTTTTGCTCATATGGAGGACCTCCTTCTCTTTCTTTTTTTGTACTTTCATCATACAAAACTTTTTCTTCTATGTCTAATACCTATATTGTATTTTCAGAAATGCCTATTTTGTATAGCAGAAAATAAAAAAAGATTGTCGTATTAAGAAAAAAATAATACAAGATATCGTATTTTAAAACTTTAATATATACTATAATACTATATATTGTATGTATTCTGCTTAATGCGACAATCCTTATCCACCGACTATTACATTGTCAAAAATGTCTTTACATAATTAATAAAGCATGTCATAGCCAATGAGCGTGTCTGATTCTTTTTCCAAACCAATACACAACCACTAGCAATCTCTGGATTTAGTGGTCGTAAGCACAAAGCCTCATTATTGCAGGCAAATTCCATAACAAGTGCCAGTCCCATACCACTTTCCACCATCATAGATTCATTATTATGAGAAAGATTAAATGTAGATGCAATTCTAATCTTCTCTACCCTATCACTAAACCAATTCTCTAACAAATTACGTACTGACTGCCGCTTTGCAATAATTAATGGCATATTTGCTAAATCTTCTGGAGATATATTATCTTTTCTTGCCAAAGAACAGTCTTTCCGCATAAGAACCTGCCATTTTTCTTCTAAAGGCATCCTTGCAAAATGATATCTGCTAACTTCTACTGGTTCTAATAAAAGTCCCATATCTAATATGCCATTTTCCAAGCGTTCTGTCACATCATCTGCAATAGCAGTATAAATATGAAACGCTACATCTGGATATTTTTCCTGAAAAGAAGCCATGATTTCACATAATGGTTTCATATTCTGCGTTTCCCCACAACCAATAGATATCTCTCCAGAAACCATCTCCTCACTATGTATAAGCTCTTTTTCTGTCTTTTCTGTTAAATCTACAATTTCTTGTGCACGCCGTCGAAGTAACATTCCTTCTTCTGTCAACAGTATATTATGCCTGCCTCGATGAAAAAGTTTTATACCAAGTTCCTCCTCTAACTGCATTAACTGCCTAGAAAGTGTAGGCTGGGTAATATGTAACAAATTTGCTGCTTTTGTAATATTTTCCTCTCTTGCCACTGTTAAAAAATACTTTAATACACGTAGCTCCATAATCATCCCCATTTCTATAATTTCTATATTAGAATTTATTTTTATCAATCATTTTAAGCATCATTATACTATCTGTTTCTACTTAAATATAATATTTCCATTCCTTAAATCAACTGAAACTGTTTCCATTTCCCACTCCGAAATCGGATATAAAAAATGACAGCACGAATACACCAATCCAAACACATTGCATATGCAATACCAATAACACCCATATCCATAACAATGGCAAACAACAGGGAAAAGAGAAGCCTTGCTCCAATTGTTGTAACAAGAGATACAAACATAGTAAACTTTATATCTCCAGCGGCACGCATTCCTTTTCCAAGTGGATCAGCAAATGGAAAAGCAATACAATTAAAAATATTATGAATCAAGACTAATATCACAACCAACCTTTTTGTTTCCCCTGTTACATCATAAAGCTGCATTACCAGTGGTGTCAAGGCAAATATAACAGCATTCCATATAATAGAAATCAAAATGGTTATTTTCAAAAGTTTTCGAAAATAAAATTCTGCCTGTTCTGTGTCAAGGCTTCCCATACACTGACCAATGACTGTAATAAACACTGGCCCCATCGTTACACAAACCAAAGCAGCTAAAGACCAAATACTTTGAGCAATTCCATTAGCAGCAATCTGTGATGTACCAAACAATGCTACTACACTACTTAAAGCAACCTTAACAAATTGAAAGATCCCCTGCTCCACACCATTTGGTATAGCAATTCTCAAAATTTTCTTTAAGAGCATCGTATTAAAATGAAAAATCCATTGTTTTTTATAATAAACAGTATTTGTTTTTTGAAAACAAAGAACTGTTACTACTACTGCTGAAAATGTTCTTGCCACTAAAGAAGGATATGCCACTCCTGCTACTCCTGCATTTAAGACAAATACACCAATAATATTTCCAATAATATTAATCAAATTAGAAGCAACTGCAATATACATCGTTGTACTTGTTTTTCCTATACTACGAAAAAGTGCTGCCCCAGCATTATAAATAGCAAGTGCTGGATAAGAATATGCGGAAATTTGCAGATAAACCATACAGGCATTCATTACATCTTTTTCCACTTTTCCAAACAACAACTGCATCAGAGGATATCCAATAAGTAGAATAAGAATCATAATTCCTAGTGAAAACAGAACAGAAACCATAAGAAGCTGGCTTGCCGATTCTCCTGCCATATCCTTCTTTTTCCTGCCAATATACTGACTAACAATCACAGCTCCACCCGAAGACAGTGCTGTAAATAGAAAAATAAAAATAGTATTAAAAGAATTTACCAAAGATACCCCAGACACTGCAGCTTCTCCAGCAAAACTAATTACAAAAGTATCTGCCAATCCTACTAATATCACTAGAAGCTGTTCCAAAAATAGAGGAAGAATCAGTCTTTTTAAATCTTTATTGCTAAACATAATCTTTTCCTCCACTCTCATCTTTTTTTATTAAAATTTTAATCAGCAAATACCAAACCACAAATAGATACAGTTACAAATACTTTGTTCTGTTTTTCAGTCTAATAGTATCATATTACAATATCTAACAAATGTCTAATGCTTATATTCAATTATAAAACATACATAAAAGGCATAATTAAAAAACCAGCTAACAAAATGATTCCATTCTAGTATCACTTTATAAATAACACCCTTTTTCCATTTTATTATAAATCCTTCTGTAAGTTGTTTTATTTGTAAACTATACTTTTTATTAAGAATATTTTTCATTATCTTTTTGCAAATTTTAAATAAGGCTGTCGCACTAAGCAAAATAATACAAGATATAGTCTATATAAAAGTTCTAAATAACTATATTTTGTAGCATTTTCTCTTAGTGCAACAGCCTCTATCATCAATCTCTATTATCAGTAGAATAAAAACCTGTAAAGAAAGAAACAAACAACTACCAATTTTATTTTTTCTTTCTGAAATTCTATTTTGCACAATTCCATATTATATAATTTCTATTTTATTTCAGTTTACTATATTCACTATCTGTTACTGGATCACACCATTCATTTGAAGTTTCTTCCCCCGGCACTTCCAGAGAAATATGGGAAAACCAACTATCACATTTCGCACCATGCCAGTGTTTTACATTTGCAGGTATCGTAATCACTGTCCCCGGCACAAGACTGATTGCTTCTTTACCTTCCTCCCGATACCAACCTTCCCCTGCAGTACAAATCAAAATCTGTCCACCGCCTTTTGTTGCATGGTGAATATGCCAATTATTGCGGCATCCCGGTTCAAAAGTCACATTAGCTAGAAATACAGGACTTTTTCCAAACTCCGTAAGCGGATTTAAAAAAGAAGCACCTGTAAAATATTGTGCAAAGTTCACATTATCCTGCCCCTTGCCAAATACATTCACCTTGTTAAACTCATCTTCCTTTTGATATCTCATCTTGTTTTCCCCCTTTACTCATGAATCTTCCATCCATTCAAAAATTTTGCAGTATCTGCAGCACTGTGATCAATAATTTCGCTATGTCCCAAATCCAGCCCATTGATTGCTTGCATATCCTCATCACTTAGCTTAAAATCCCAAATATTAAGATTTTGTTCCATACGCTCCTTATGAGTAGACTTTGGAATAATAACAACATTCCTTTGTACATTCCATCGTAAGGCGATTTGTGCAGCCGTCTTTCCATATTTCGCACCGATTTTCGTTAAAACTGAATGCGTAAAGATTCCATGCTTTCCCTCTGCCATCGGTCCCCATGCTTCTGGCTGTACACTAAATTCTTTCATCGTTTCAAGTGCACTTGTCTGAGCAAAAAAAGGATGTAATTCTACTTGATTGACCATTGGTTTAATTTTCGCATTCAAACATAAATCAACGAGTCTTTCAGGATAGAAATTGCAAACACCAATTGCCTTAATCTTTCCATCTTGATATAGTTCCTCCATAGCTCGCCATGATCCATAATAATCATTCATTGGTTGATGAATCAGATATAAGTCAATATAGTCAAGCCCCAGTTTATCAAGAGAAATCTGAAATGCTTTCTTTGCATTTTCATACCCTGCATCTTGAATCCAAAGTTTTGTGGTAATAAAAATCTCCTTACGAGGAATCCCACATTTTTTTATTGCTGCTCCAACAGCTTCCTCATTAAAATAAGCTGCGGCTGTATCAATCAAGCGATAACCTACAGACAATGCATCTCTTACCGCCTGTTCACACACTGCTGCATCTGCTACCTGAAATACGCCAAATCCTTCCATAGGCATTTTTACTCCATTACTTAATGTCCTGTACTCCATTTTTAAATCCTCCTTATCAATATGAGCCATATCATTCCATACGCTACCAAAAATAATATCCATATATTGATCTTTTCTTATGTGGATAGTATAATCCAAAGATAAGAAAAGAACAATTACTAGTTTTTTTAATTTGGAGTTTATGCCACACATTTTGAAAACTGGATATTTTAAGACAAACAAGGAGAACTAGAAAATGGATTTTAACCAAGAACATCATATAGATTTGCGTATCCAAAAGACACAAGAAGCCATTAAAAGTACCTTTAAAAAAATGATATGTGAAATGGCAGCAGATAAAATCACCATTAAAGAATTGACAGATCGTGCAAAGATTCACCGGAAAACCTTCTATCTTCATTATACTTCAATAGAAGCACTTTATCAAGACATGATGTCAGAAATTGCCGATGGATATTATAAAGAAATGGAAAAAATCAAACCGCCTTATTCCCACAAAGACGTAAATCGCATCTTTTTTACTTACTATGCAGGGCAGGATAAATTTGTAGAACGTTTAATCTGTGATAAAAGTTACCGACCTTTTTGCAATAAGCTTCATGCTGCCACTTTACAGCATAACTTAAGCCGCTATAATCCTTATGCAGATTTCAGTGAAGAAAAACAAACTATGATAAATACTTTTTTAGTTGTCAGTTCCCTTGAGCTTTATCGACAGTGGATAGCTGATGGAAAAAAACTTCCCTTAGAAGAAGTGATTGAATTAACAGGAAAGCTGCTTGACGAAGGGATTTCTGGGCTTTCTCTTAATGTGTAAAGTATTAGAACAGGTATTTCTTGTCCATTAAAAAAATACAGGAGAAAAACGAAATGTTTCAACTATTGTTAATTATTATCTATCTTGCTTTTATCAGTCTTGGATTACCAGATTCTCTTTTAGGTGCAGCATGGCCGACAATGTATCGAGAATTTTCCGTACCCGTTTCTTATGCAGGGGGAATTTCCATGATTATTTGTATTGGAACAATTATTTCCAGCCTACAAAGTGATCGGCTAACAAAGAAAATGGGAACTGGAAAAGTTACAGCAATCAGTGTTTTCATGACTGCAATAGCATTGTTTGGGTTTTCAATTAGTAATCATTATTTACTATTATGTTTATGGTCTATTCCTTATGGATTAGGAGCTGGAAGCGTAGATGCTTCCTTAAATAATTATGTTGCACTTCATTACGCAAGCAGACATATGAGCTGGCTTCATTGTATGTGGGGAATTGGAGTTTCCATTGGACCATACATTATGAGTTACACGCTTACAGGTGGGCAAAGCTGGAATATGGGATATCGTTTTATTGCTATCCTTCAAATTGTATTAACTCTTATACTGTTTCTCAGTTTGCCTTTGTGGAAAAAACAACATATAGAAGGAACAGAAAAAGTCACAGAAGAAAATAGCAAAAAACCGCTTTCTTTAGTGCAAATTTTTAAAATTGCGGGAGCAAAAGAAATTATGATAACCTTTTTTTGTTATTGTGCTCTTGAATCAACAACTGGACTATGGGCAAGCAGCTACCTTGTTTTACATCATGGATTTCCAACAGAAATAGCTGCTGGATTTGCTAGTTTATTTTTTATTGGAATAACGGCAGGGAGAGCCATTAGTGGATTCTTAACAATGAAATTGAATGATACACAAATGATACGATTAGGACAGGGAATAATAGTTTGTGGTATTATCTGTATGCTTTTACCATTCAAAGATATCAGTACCTTGTTAGGTTTGATTTTTATTGGTTTAGGTTGTGCACCTATCTATCCCTCCATTATTCATTCTACACCAGAACATTTCGGAGCAGATAAATCACAAGCTATGATTGGTATACAAATGGCTTCCGCTTATGTTGGCAGTTGCTTTATACCGCCAATATTTGGAATTATTACAAATCATATCAGTGTATCTTTGCTTCCAGTATATTTATTGATCATATTGGTTCTTATGATTATTATGCATGAAAAAATGCTTCTTAAAATAAAAATAAATTAGTGGAACAAATGACAGGTATAAAACTATTAAAAAATATCCTATCAAAAGACAGATAATACAAGGAGCAATATAAAATGGAACGTATTCTAATTATCGAAGATGAAAAAGATGTCAATCAGCTATTGGCACAAAGTTTGCAAAATAATGGATATGAAACCGTATCCGTTTTAAATGGACTTGACGGTGTAAAACAATTACAAAACCAACACTTTGATATGGTTTTACTGGATCTAATGCTTCCTTATAAAAGTGGGGATGAAGTGTTAAAAGAGATACGAAAGGACTGTGACATTCCAGTTATTGTAATTTCAGCAAAAGATTTAGTAGGTACAAAAATTGATCTATTGACATTAGGGGCAGATGATTATATTACAAAGCCATTTGATTTAGGAGAAGTCACTGCAAGAGTTATTTCCAATCTGCGGCGATATCATATAAAAAATCAGAAAAAACAACTCTCATACAAAGAATTGACATTAGATACAGAAAGCAAGACACTTATCATTAATGACACTGAACTGGAACTAACAGCAAAAGAGTATGGTATCATGGAATTATTATTACAGTCCCCAAATAAAGTCTTTTCAAAAGCATATCTTTATGAAACCATCTGGGGATATGAGTATTTAGGCGATGAAAATGTTATCAAAACACATATTAGCAACCTTAGAACCAAGATGAAAAACCACAGCGAAACTGAATATATTGAAACCGTATGGGGACTAGGATACCGACTTGCAAAATAAAACTTAACCTTTTCTTTACGATTTTACATGATTTATATGATTTTTTTAACATTTATCAAACCATTCAATGCTATACTTTCCATAGATAAAAAATCATTCTTAGAAAATCTATATAATAAACATAATAGAAAGGAAACGTTACAGTTTAACAAATTCATGCTGTAACAAGGGAACAAATTATGGGAAATATAGTTTTGGAAATAAGAGATCTATCAAAACAGTATAAATCTCAATGGGCATTAAATCATATCAATCTTTCTCTGCAGCAGGGAAAAATTTACGGTTTGATTGGAAAAAATGGTGCTGGAAAGACAACATTGATGCGAATGATCGCAGGGCTTGGATTTCCAACACAGGGCAGTATTCTACTATTTGACACAGAAAACCGCAGTAAATTAGAAACAGCGGGCAAACGTATTGGTTCTCTTATTGAAGCTCCGGGACTTTTGGCAGGTATGTCTGCAAAAGAAAATATGCATCTGCAATGTCTGATGAAAGGCATACCAAATTATGAAATTGAAGATGAACTGCTGGAACTTGTTAGTCTAAAGGACATAGGAAAAAAGAAAGTAAAAAATTTTTCCCTTGGAATGAGACAACGCCTTGGAATCGCCATAACACTGATTGGAAATCCCGATCTACTTATGTTAGATGAACCTATTAATGGTTTAGATCCCGCAGGTGTTATCGAAATTCGAAATTTAATCAAAAAACTAAGTACATATGAAAATAAAACAATTTTGATTTCCAGCCACAACCTGCCAGAATTATATCAGGTTGCCACAGATTTTATCATTATTCATGAAGGTGAAATTCGTGAAGTCCTTTCTCACGAAGAACTGGACGAGCAATGCAAATGCTATCTTTCCTTAGAAGCTGTCAATATAAATCAGTTGACAGCGGTATTGGAAGAAAAGCTGCATACCCAAAATTTTCAGGTAATAGAAGATAACAGCGTCAAGTTGTTTGATTTTCTGGACGAAAGAGAACAAGTAGGACGGGTACTGCATGAAAATGATGTGATTATCACAAAATTCTCGGTGTGCGAAACAAGTTTAGAAAATTATTTTATGAATGTGATTGGAGGAAAGAAAAATGCTTAGTTTATTACGCTGTGAATATTATCAGGTACGAAAATCATTGCCTTTAAAAATTATAATTGTAATTACAGTGATTACATCTATTATATTTGGAATTAATTTTACAGACAAAGATTATATATCAGAAATTAAAACAATAGATAAAATGTATACCCTATACAGTGGAGGTTCTATATGCAGCTCGATGAGTGATGGTGCAATGGCATTATTATTTGCCAGCTTATTTGCAGGCTGGATGATTGGCGGAAGCTTTGAAAATCGAATCATTCAGGAATCCATTTCCTATGGAAAAAAACGAAGTACTATCTATCTGGCTAAAATGTTTGTATACTCTACTGTAGTAATTTCCCTCTGCCTAATTTATTGGTGCATAACAGCACTTCCGACAGGACTCAAAAATGGTTTAGGTACAGCAGACATTTGTGGAAATTTATCCCGGATTTCCTATATCATTGGAATGGTTGCCGCCGGCAGTATGGCATATCTTAGCTTATTTGCAATTTGTGGTATCATCGCATTTTTCACACAAAAGACTGGAGCTACTATGGGTATCTGTTTTGTCGGAATTTTATTTGGCGGAAATCTTCTGGCATCTATTCTTTCTGAAGATATCATAAAGATTATCAATTACACCCCACTTGGATTGTACCGTCATGTATTAAAATTAGATGTGACATGGTTTGATATTTACCAAACAATTGGAATTAGTCTAATTTATATCATTCTTCTTTGGACGTTTGGATATTTTAAATTTCAAAAGACAGAATTAAAATAATGGAGGAAACGATGAAATTTGCAGTTCTTATCATTAGCGTATTATGGATTATTTTTATTGTTTATTTTGTTGGTTTCAAATTACAGCTACATGACTTAATACGTCAATTAAAATATCGAATCAATGCCCCAATCAAAAAGCCGCTTGCACTGGAAATGCAGGATAATGACCTAATGACGTTAACTGCTATGTTAAATCAGATATTTCGACAGGACGAAGAGTTTCGCAGAATCCAGAATATACATGAGTATGAATACAAAGAATTAATTACTAATATTTCCCACGATCTGCGAACTCCACTAACTGTTTTAAAAGGATATCTACAACTATTAGAACATTGTGAAATTGACGATACAGGCAAAAAATATCTATCCATTTGTTTTCGTCATACGGACGAATTAGAACGGCGAATCAGACAGTTTTTTGAATACTCTTATTGGATGAATCAAGAACAAAAACCACAACTAAAAATATTAAATATAACCAACCTGATTGTTGATACTATGACAGATTTTATACCAATGTTTGAAGAAAAAGGTCTTACAATGCGTTTAGAGCAAGACATTATTTATAAAGGATTAGCAAATGAAGAACTACTTTGTCGAGTAATGCAGAATCTTCTAAAAAACTGTCTGCAATATTCCACTGGTGAAGTGGTAGTTTCTATTACACAAATCACCAATGAACCTATCTATTTTCCACAAAACAAGACACACAAAGACAATATCTGTATCTGTGTTCAGAATCCGATTGCCGAAGATTCAAAATTGGATTCCAGCAAAATATTTCAACGGTTTTATGTGGAAAAAAAAGAACATAATCAATCCACTGGTCTGGGACTATCTATTGTAAAACTTCTTGTGGAAAAAATGCAAGGAGAAGTATTTGCTATATGTGATAAAAACCTATTACGTATCGGATTTTATCTTAGAACCAATCTTTAATATATCTCGAAGTCGGTTATCCATCATAAATTTCTTTTGAATTTTTATATACACTAATTCCTAAAATTCCTCTTAGTTCTCCATTAGACAATCTGCATATTTCCCAAAATTGATTTCCCTGTAATACCGTTTTCCAAAAATCTGGGACAATCCTTAAATTTTCTTCCATACTACCTGCTCGCTGCAATTCAAATATTACCTGTGGCATTTATTGAGTTGCGGCATAAAAAACCTTCTTTGCCTGTCTACATCATATCAATAGGCTTATGATTTGAATTATAAAAAACTGCAGAATACAAAATAAAGTTAATGAATTCATGCCTAATTACAAAAAATTGACCATATTTCACCTGCTTTCTTACTTTATAAAATTATTTCTTGTAAGAATTATGTAAAAACAGAGCCAATAATCTAGGAAAAAGTTTTCACAAATATATCGGCTCTGTTCTTATATATAATTCTTATTAACAACAAAAATTTTTATGATTTAAAAATTTTCATAATGAACTAGCTTATCCAAAGAAATACGCTGTGTTTTATGACGCTCTGGATCGGCTGGAGCTTCATCAGAATAACCAATAGCCAAAATATTAATTGGCTCAAGGGTATCCGGAAGTTCAAACTCTTGCTTGATAATATCAGGTTTAAAGTAACAAATCCATACCGTTCCCAATCCTAGCTCAGTTGCCTCTAGCATCATGTGATCTGTAAGAATTGACGCATCTATATCGACCGTTTGTTTTCCATCAAATGAACGAGTCCATGCTTTGGTATGTTCAGAACAAATAATGATTGCCAAAGGTGCTCCATAAATATTTGCAGCCTTTCCGATTTTCTTTAATCCCTCTTCTTTCTGAACAACAATAAGATGAACAGGCTGCAAATTGGCTGCTGTAGGAGCAACGTGAGCAGCAAGCAGGATTTTATCAAGCTTTTCTCTTTCGACCTTTACATTCTTGTAAGAACGAACAGAATAACGTGATTTTGCTATTTCTAAAAAATCCATATTTTTCACTCCTAACATATTAAATTTCTGTACAGTTGATCTTTATAATCGATTATGCTATCATTGTAGCATATATAAAATCAAATGTGAAGTACACACTTTATTGTGCGGTACTTACCAAAAAGTAAGTAGAGGAAAATAAATGCGATGAAATGTATAAGTGAATACTACTGCCCCGTAGAGGCAACCATAGATTTAATTGGTGGTAAATACAAAGCCGTTCTTCTTTGGCATTTAAGTAATGGAACAAAACGTTTTTCCGAATTTAAAAAACTTATGCCAAAAATCACTGAAAAAATGCTTGCATCACAGTTAAGAGCCTTAGAAAATGATGGATTGATAAACCGTAAAGTTTATCCTGTTGTTCCACCAAAAGTGGAATATAATTTAAGTGAATTTGGTAAAACGGTCATTCCTGTTTTACAAGCAATGTGCGACTTTGGAAATACATATATAGATAAAAAAAGAAAAAGTTTGCAACAATAGCATTGTATTTGTTTTATACTGAGCGATCAGTTTTTTTGACCGCCAGTATAATAACAAACAAGAATTCAATCTCTTAAATATATTATTTAATAGCAACAATGACAGAAAACTTTTGGCAGGAGTAAACACATTTAACAATTTTAAATCTGCAATCTTTTAACATATCCACTTCCTGCCAAACAGTACATTCCCTGTCTAATTTTCTGCGTTCTTTCCATAACTCTATGTCTTTATCCGTTAATCCGCTATTTGCTAACTGACTTTCCCAAAAGGAATCAAACCAATGATCTATTTCCATCTGCCCAGCACAAAATTGATCATAATTTACGAATAAACCGCCATAAGGCAAACTGTCATATATTCTTGCAAACAGTTTCCTCTTATCTTTATCCTCTAAGTGATGAATGGATAAAGCCGAAATAACCGTATCAAAAAGAATATGGGGGAGCTTGTGAATATAATTTTCGATTTGATAGGATATGTTTTCAATACCATCAAATCTTTTTCGGGCGACTTTTAGCATTTCATCGGCAATATCTACAAGCACATATTTAGAATTAAGACATTGCCTATACCAGAAATATGTTAATAAACCTGTTCCAGCACCTAAGTCAACAATTTGTTTTGGTTTTTCTATATTTGAAGCAATAAATTCCGTTGTATTCTTATAAAATTCATCAAAACAAGGAATAAACTTTCTTCGATTCTTGTCATATTCTTCTGCAATCAGATTAAATTGTTTTTCTATGTTCATTTTTTCACCAGTCAAATAATGGTTCAATAATACCACTCCTTTCCGATAGATTATTCCAATATTGCACCTTTACAACCTGATGTAACCAATCTTGAATACCTTGCTAAATAGCCCTTTTTTACTTTGATTTCAAAAGGAACTAAAGTTTTTCTCCTGTCTTCCAACTCCTCATCTGAAACCAGAACGTTAATTGTATTTGCAGGTATATCTATCTCTACCATATCGCCATCCTGAATTAGAGCGATATTTCCCCCATCTGCTGCCTCTGGCGATACATGACCAATCGCTGCTCCACGAGTAGCTCCGGAAAATCTGCCATCTGTTATAAGTGCTACGCTATCTCCTAAACCACTGCCCATAATAGCTGATGTAGGATTTAACATTTCACGCATACCCGGTCCGCCTTTTGGACCCTCATATCTGATTACAACAACATCTCCTGCTTGTATTTCTCCTGCATAAATTGCATTTAATGCAGGTTCTTCTCCATCAAATACCCTTGCTCTACCTTTATGTTTCATCATATTCTCTGCAATTGCAGCCCGCTTCACTACACATCCATCTGGAGCGAGATTCCCTTTGAGAACAGCAATACCACCCTCTTTACTATAAGGATGATCTATATCCCTGATAACCGTATGGTCTTTTATCTCTTTTCCGAAAATATTTTCCCCTATCGTTTTTCCATTACAAGTAATACAATCAGTGTTTAACAATCCAGCTTTGTTGATTTGATGCATTACAGCAACAATGCCACCTGCTTTATGCAACTGTTCCATGTAGTGTTCCCCTGACGGAACAAGATGGCATATACTCGGTGTTTTTGCTGAAATATTATTCGCCGTTTCCAAGTTCAGGCATAAGTCACATTCATGTGCAATAGCAGGCAAATGGAGTAAACTGTTTGTTGAACCACCTAATGCCATATCAATTGTAAGTGCATTTTCAAAAGCCTCTTTTGTCATAATATCCCTTGGCTTTATCCCTTTTTTAACCAATTCCATGATTTGCATTCCTGTTTCTTTTGCCAAACGAAGCCTTTCAGAATAAACAGCAGGAATTGTACCATTTCCACTTAGTGCCATTCCAAGAACTTCTGTAAGGCAGTTCATGCTATTTGCCGTAAACATCCCTGAACAAGAACCACAAGTTGGACAGGCAGAATTCTCATACATATGCAATGTGTCTGTGTTAATTTTTCCACGCTTATATTCGCTTACAGCTTCAGAAATATTTGAATAACTGATCTTTTTATTTTCAAAATCACCTGCAAGCATTGTTCCGCCACTAATAAATATGGAAGGTATATTAAGTCTTGCAGCCGCCATAAGTAACCCCGGAACATTCTTATCACAATTCGGTATGAATACCAGTCCGTCAAAAGGATGTGCTGTTACCATCGCTTCCGTAGAGTCAGCAATCAGCTCTCTTGTAACCAATGAAAACTTCATACCTTCATGTCCCATTGCTATACCATCACATACTGCAATAGCAGGAAAAACAAATGGCACTCCACCCGCCTGTGCAACTCCCTGTTTCACAGCTTCGGTAATCTTATCAATATTCATATGCCCTGGTACAATTTCATTATAAGAACTTACAATACCTATAAAAGGTTTTCTAAGTTCCTGTTCTGTTACACCTAATGCATGGAGTAGAGCTCTTTGTGGAGCTGCTAATATTCCTTTTTTTATTTTATCACTTCGCATATTCAGACCTCCTTGACTTATTGTTTTTTTATTATAATATGTCTATTGTCTTATGTCAAGTATGTTGTATGCTCTATTTTATTCTTTTGTAAATTTATTTTGAATTAGTACCGAAATGCAACAAAAAAAGGCACAGCCAAAATTGACCACGCCATTTTATATTTTACATCCTTAACCAATAAATTTTATTTTGTTTTTTCTAACCCTAATCGCTCTATTGCATGAAGAATATGTATCCGCATAGCATTCCTTGCACCCTCTGCATTTCTGCTTTTCATAAAATTCATAAGTATTCTGTGATCTGTAACCGTATCCTCTGATGCAACTTTCTTCTTTTTCGATAAGGTTACACCTTTATCAATCGCTTCCTGTATCACAGGCATCAGCTTGTTCATAAAATCATTATGGGTTGCTTTTGCAATGGAACGGTGAAAAGCCTGTTCTTCCAGAGTCCTGTCCTTATCCTCCAAGATGAGCTGCTCTATATTTTCGCCAATGGATATAATCCTTTGCAGCTCACTTTCTGTAGCCCGCAATGTTGCATAATAGGCAGCCTCTGGCTCAAAAATCAGACGCATCTCATATAGATCATCGGCATTCATTTTCGCTGAAGTCAATACAGATAACTCATCTAAAGTATTTTCTTCAAAATTTTCTTTAACAAAAGTCCCTCTGCCTCTTTGAATTTCAACAACATTACCGGCAGCCAGAATTCTTATGGCCTCCCTTAGTGTAGTCCTGCTAACTCCAAGTTCCTCTGATAACTCATTTTCATTCGGGAGTTTATCTCCCGCTTTAAATCTTTTCTCTATCGTAATCATGGATAATATAGAATCAGCCACATCATCTGATAACCGTTTTTCTTTGGTCATATCATCAACTCCTATTTGCAATTTTCCTGACCATATTATATCAAAAATTTGTATAGAAATCAACTATTGTTGGACATCTGACATCTATATGCCAACTTATCACATCAATCCTGTCAACCATAATAATCCTGTCTACACAACCTGTAATAGTTAGGCTATTCATGGAAATATATCTATTACTTAAGAATGCTTGATTTTACAACGATTTTTAATCATTCTATCATAACAATTCATGCTTTTTCAATTGGGCTATTCTTTAATATTATGCAAACATTACTTAATAGTATAGAATTTAACATAGTTAAGCTAATTCAGTAAAATTATTCCATAGGACTCTCTTGTATTTCTTTAATAATGTCAAATATTAAATGAAACTCCGTAAAATCTATATTCTTCATTTCTTCTTTTAAATTATATATAGCTTCTGCAAAATCCATTTTAGGCAATGCTAAATTTTCTTTACTTTCATCCTCTATTCTAAATACCCTTTTATCAGACTGACCATCAATAATACGAATTTTCCCCTGTCCACAACTATTTCTATCTATACACATCAATTTTTTATCTAAAGATAATCCCAAATTATCAAATTCCCCTCCCATATATATTCTACGTTCGATTCCATTAATGACTATGGGTGTCTGTAAGTCCTTATCAGTATAATAATGTTCAATACAAATTTCTGGTGTTTCTTTTCTATGTTTAGGAATTGGTAAGACCGCCGAATAAACATTATTCCCCCAAGTTTTAAACTTAGATCCATTTTGTGATAATTGCTTACATGTATTCTTATCGTCTGCATCAGCAATAAAAATAATCTTTCTAACTTGCTTGACTTTTGCAAATTCTTCACACATTGTAACAAGATGTGTACAACTCATATCTAATTTCAATAAATCATTTTTCTTTGAATTTTTAGGATTATATTGTAAAAATTCAACATCTAATAACTGATATTCATAAGAATCATTCTCTAATTCTGACAAATTCTTTAATGCTGCTTTTAAATGTCTCCAATCCGTAGCTCCCTCAGTTACTATTAATGTTTTTTCGCTATTACTATTTATTGCATTTTTTATTTCATTTCGGTATTTTTCGGTATTAGTCATATATATGTATGCTCTTTGAAATTCCGAAAAGCTTTCTGCTGAAATTCTATCTGCTGTAGGCATTTGGTATATAACATATTGTTCTTTTCCAAGTTGTTCATCCATTCCCAATAAAAACAATGGAGAATGAGTAGTAATAATAAATTGTACTTTAGGAAACAATTTAATTAATTTAGGCAATACTTCCCTTTGCAACTTAGAATGTAAATGTAATTCGATTTCATCGATTACAACAATTCCCTGAATTTCATCTAACTTTATACTCTTATTGATGTTATTAATATCTGCATAGCGGATAATAGTAGTAAACATATTAAACAATGCACTCTGACCTGTTGACAACGCATCAAGTGTAGGAAGCAAAACTCTTTGACTTTGTTTTTCAAAAATATTAAATCTTGAACCACGTGCGGAACGAAAATTCAAACCAAAATATACTTCCTTTCCAAGTATTTCACTCATCACCTTTTCAACATTGTTTCGTGCAATTCCTAACTGCAGTAAATCCTGAATAGTAACATGTGCAACTTTCAGTTCTCCCTTTTCTTCGACAATATCTGTCCTTGAATCTACGATAACATCTAACAACCATTGCAATATTTCAGTTGTTACATTCTTAATGGCTATTGGTGTTTCCAATTCACCATTAAATCTAGCCTTAACCGTAGGATGTGAATACTCATCTAAATTATTATAATATTTTTCGCCCATCCATTGTGGTTTTTCATATCTATCTGGTCCAAAGTAACAAAAAATATTGTTATCAAACTCATTTTGTAATGTTTCTTTTGTCGCTGATATATTCTTGAAACTTTTTTTCCATGAATTGTTATTTGTTAAATGTATATTTGTTTGCTTAGAAAACTCATCATAAGATAAATTACCACTTTTAAAAATATACTGGCATAATATATCTTCACTATTTTCTTTAGAAAACTCTATATACGATAACATGTATTCTTGTCCAATATTAATCTCAACAGGAGTTATTGCTTTATAATACTGATATCCTTCTTCTGATTTTTCTACAGCATTATTATAAATCAACCGTGCCATTTCATAAAATGCATCAACGATATTAGAGATTAAAGTTGTCTTTCCTGAGCCATTTTCTCCTACAATAAGAATAGGTTTGGGATTGCCTTTATCATTTTTATCAAGTTTTACATCAACTTCTTTAATTGGTCCAATATATTTATTTATTATTCTTTTTATTTGCATTTTAACCCTCATTCCAATTCATATTATCATGTAATTCACTTTCTGGAACTGTATTTATAGACCTTCCTCTTTGCAGTTCCATTTTCATCCCTTCTCACATTACTCCTACGTTTCTTCTCAATCTGCACAGCCTCAAACACTTCTTTTGAAATTATCGCAGGATTATTATCCGAATACAGATATTGAACCTCACTCTTGCCGGATTTCAGAAGCCGGACATCTCTGGTATATTTGTCATTACTAAGCATTACATCAATCGTTGTTTTACACCATTTTTCCTTCCCAGTAGGGGAGAGAATTTTACGTTTTTCAAGCTCCTTAATGATACCAACAACACTTTGACCACTGAGATATAAGTCATATATCAATTTAACATTTTTAGCTGTTTCTTCATCAATTACTAAATGACCATCCTCATTATGTTTATAGCTATAACACTTTCTATCATAAAGTTTTGAAGTTCCCTGTGCTGCTCGTTGCTTAATGCCCCATCTTATATTTTCACTTCTTGATTCATTTTCAGCTTGTGCAATGGACTCAATTACAGCCACCATCAAATCGCTGCTTGTATTTGCAGTATCTAAGCTATTCCCCTCAAATATCACACGAACACCTAACGCCTTTAATTGATTAAAAGCATCTAAAACTTCAACTGTATCTCTTCCAAACCTGCTGACATCTTTCGTTATGACTATCTCCAGCTTATGCGATTTGCAATCCTCCAGCATCCGATTAAACTCTTTTCGTGATGAGCCTGTCTTACTTGTCGCAATATCCATATAAACATCTGACAGAAGCCATTGCGGTACAGTAGCTGTTAATCTTGTCAAATGTGATACCTGGGCGGTCAGACTTTTGAGCTGTTCCATACTATTTGTGCTTACACGGCAGTAAATTCCGACACACTTTTCTCTCTTGGGTGGATTTGCAGGAATGTAATGAACCTTTGGATTATTTGGCATATTTTTTCACCTATCCGTTCTCGACTAATTATCATTCATTAGTTTTTCCCAGATGGCAATTAGCCTATACATCAATCCTGTCAACCACAATAATCCTGTCTACACAACCCTACTATTTATCCATTCTGTCAACTTAACTATGCCATTCGATATGTTTCCAAAACCTTAATTTCAAGGGATTTGACAGTATTGAAAACGCCGTAAATCGCACTTAAATGTCACAAATCCCTTGAAATCAAAGCCTTTTCACACACCCCACTTTAGACTCTTGACATCAACACGACAGTCTCAACATGCTCTGTTTGAGGAAATTGCCCTATACAGCAAACCCTTTCTACACAATAATTCTCCTGCAATTTTTCCAAATCCCTTGCAAGGGATGTTGGTTTACATGAAATATAAACCATCTTTTTTACTTTATATTCACAAATTTTTTTCAGTGCTTTTGGATGGATTCCATCTCTTGGCGGATCAAGAATAATGAAATCAGGTTTTTCCTGAATGGTATCCATTACATTCAAAACATCTCCTGCAATAAATTCACAATTATCAAGATGATTTTCTTTTGCATTTTCCTTCGCTGCTTGCACAGCTTCTTCTACAAGTTCTACTCCAATTACTTTTTTTGCTACACAAGCCATTAATTGTGCAATTGTTCCTGTTCCACTATAAAGATCAAATACTACTTGTTCCTTTACATCTCCAATAAATTCTCTTACTAGTTCATAAAGCACTTCTGCTCCCTTTGTATTTGTCTGAAAAAAAGAAAAAGTAGAAATCTTAAATTTAAGTCCCAAAATCTGATCATAAAAATAATCATGTCCATAAAGCACATTCTTTTTATCGCATTTTACTGCATCTGCAACACTATCATTTACAATATGCAAGATTCCTGCAATCTTTCCCTGTAACGGAAGCTTTAATAATTTCTCTTTCCATTCTTTTAGTCCTATTTCATATTTCTCATACTTTTTAGATTCCTTATATACTTCATATTCATTAGATTCCTTATAACTTTCCTTTTCTTTATATTCTTCCGATTTCTCATATTCTTTATCTTGTCCAGATGTTATCAAACTAATTAATAATTCCCCTGTATAAGCAGCCCGGCGTATTAATAAATGACGTAAAACACCTTTATGATCTTTATGATAATAAGGAATGTTTCTTTCCAAAAAATGTTTTTGTGTACAAGAAAGCACTTGATTGTAATCAGAATGTACCAATTTACAATCATCAATATTTAAAATATCATAAATACTCCCTCTTTTATGTAGTCCTAATGCTAATGGTCCATCTTTATATTCATCTCCAAAAGAAAATTCCATTTTATTTCGATATTCCCAAACAACAGGAGAAGCCAAGATACCTTCAAAAGTTTCTTCTATCTTTGGGCAAACTTGCATAAGAAGCCTTTTTACTTGTTCTTCCTTTAATTTTAATTGTTCCTGATATGGAAGTGTTTGATAACTACATCCTCCACAAATACCAAAATAACGGCATACTTTTTTTTCTGTTTCTAAGGAAGATGACTTTAATACTTGCAAAAGCTGACCAATACATTGTCCCTTTTTTGCCTTTTTTATACGAAATTCTACCATTTGTCCCGGAATTGTATTTTTTACGGTTACTCCAATCCTAATACCATTTTTTTCTATAAAAACCTTTCCTTTATTTGGAAAATCTACTCGTTCTACAATTCCTTGATAAACTTCTCCTCGTTTTATACTCATATCTTTCTACCTGCCTTTATCCTTATTTATAGTGCAATTTCTTATTCTATTTCTGTTATATTCTATATATGTTTCATTATATATTTCTAAATAATTTGCAAACTTTCTTTATAAACCTTAAATATCTAAATCCAATCAAATAAATCTCTTTCATTTACTGCACAAACTCTATCTACTGGCAATACACATTTATGATAAAATATTTTACTATAACAAGTTGCCGCTGATTCAAACAGAAAATAAACATGCTCCCCATCACTAAAAGCTTCTTCTAGCATAGGTGGAAATGCTTGATAGCCATGTTTCTCAAAAATTAAAGAATTTCCTTTTTGTTTCGCTTCATATAAATGAACTTTAGAACCAAGATATCTTGACCAAGAACAATTCACTGCCATACAAAGTCTATTATCCACTTCAGAAAAAGTAATGCCATTTGCATGTGCAGGAATCTTCATCTGAGCTGTTTGTATAAGCTGCAATTTCCCCTCTATATCTGTTTCTATCGAAAATCTTCGCAAATTTCCGTCCACTGCCTTTGCTGTTGAAGTCCCAATCCAAAGATAGCCTTGTGCAAAAGCAAGAAAAGAAGCTCGAATACCACAATCAACAGTTTCTGTATATTCTTCTACTGCATAACAAATCTTTCCAGAATTTACTGCCCGTTCTATTATATCAAATGCGATTGCACTGCAAGTTTTTGTTTTTCCTTTTGCAACCCAAACATAAGTACCATCAAAAGCAAGCCCCCCTGCATGTGTACTATCAGGAAGTTCTAATACAGTTAATAATGTTCTTTTCCTTCCTTCTATATTAGAAAGAATATAAATAACAGAAGGATATGGCAATTCTCTTTCCTCTGTTCCATTATCATAAGCACTGATTAAAATATAATTTCCAGCACTGCAAATTCCCTGTGGTACCATCTGTGTACAAATTCCTTCATTTAAAGAAGTATTAGCAAGCCCCGGAATTGGAAAACTATATTCATCATTATACATCTTTTTTAAATCAAGATAATTATTTAAAACCATAACAAATTCTGCATTATAGCGATAATCCATGCTAGTTCCTCGAAAAACCCTAGTTTCTCCTGTCAATAAAAGCCAAGACAAGGCAAGCATCATTCCTGTTAAAAATGCTTTTTTATAATTATTTAATTTCTTTTTCATGTGACCACTTCCTTTCCTTCCTAAAATACTTCTTTTTTAAAATAATTTTTTCATAAACCAGATATTTATAATAATTTTAACAAAAATTTATACTTTATTTAGGTATATTTTGTAAATAATATATGAACAAATCACATAATATTTTATATCCTGCCTTGTTTTCCTCATGATTTAGACCGTAAGATATAGATATTTCAAAATATTTCCTTAGCATTTAACATCAATTCCCAACATATTTTTGTTTTGTTATTTTCATACTAATCATGTAAGACAAAAGAACAAAGCGAGCTTGCTCTTGTTTTAATATAATTGCAAGCTTTGTCTACAATCCACGAAAATGGACTAGCCCTAAAAAGCCAGTTAGTCTTTACAATATCTAAAAGAAGCTACCAATAAGAAATTCATTGAAATTTTCTATAAAACAAAAGAAGTTATTTTGCAAATACCATGATTTATTTCACTATGATAACATTATAACATGATTTAGACTCTTTTTAAAGAAAGGATGGTAAAAATGGATCAACAACTGGCCTGTGGATGTGGATGTGATAATTCCGAATTTCTTTCTACTAGTTGCACATTGGCAATTGCCAGCGTTCCTATGCAAAAATGGGAAAAATTATATTCCCCGGAAGAAGCCCTTCGTGAAGGAACTGTTTTTCCTTCTCTTAATCTTCCGCTTTTTATAACTGAAAAATAATTCTAATGAGTATTTAGTTTTCTAACCAAATATAATAATTATTAGAATGGAGGATTTTATGGACAAAGAAGGCTTATTAAGAAAAATTGATTGTGTATCTTTTATGATTATTGATTTAGGCTTATATCTTGATACACATCCTAATGATGTTAATGCAGCAGAAGCTTTTCGTAATTATCGTAAAGAAAGAAAAGAACTATTAAAAGAATTTGAAACAAATTTTTACCCTCTTACTATGGATTGTTGTTGTGAAACTTTAAATCCCGAATCATCTTCTGCTCTTGATCAAACTGTAAAAAAGGAAAATTGCGAATGTATTTTTTGCTGGGGCAAAGGCAGCGAACCATGGAAAGGCTGTTGTGAGCCTGCTGCCAAGGCATAAAAAATAAAAAGCATTAATAACTTTTACAGTGATTATCAGATAGATACCAGCACTGCGGCTATAATCTGATATAAAAGAAAAGCAGTGCAGAAAGAAATGAGGTTTTTATGTGGAATTATGAAAAACGATTAATTTTTCCAGTAAATATAAAAAAGACTTGTCCAAAAACAGCACAATATATTATTAGCCAATACGGCGGACCAGATGGTGAACTTGGAGCATCTTTGCGATATCTTTCTCAAAGATATACCATGCCATGTCAAAAAACAGCCGGGCTTCTAACAGATATTGGTACAGAGGAACTAGCTCATCTGGAAGTTATTTGTGCAATTGTCTACCAGTTGACAAAGGATATGAAAATAGAAGATATTGAAGCCGCAGGCTTTGGACCTTACTATATTGATCATACTGGTGGCATCTGGCCAGTGGCAGCAGGCGGCATTCCATTTAATTCTTGTGAATTTCAATCAAAAGGAGATGCCATTACTGATTTAACAGAAGATCTTGCTGCAGAACAAAAAGCACGTACTACCTATGATAATATTCTTCGTATTGTAGATGATCCTGATATTCGAGAACCAATTAAATTTCTTCGTGCCAGAGAAGTTGTGCATTTTCAACGTTTTGGAGAAGCATTAGAACGTACAAAGGAAAAACTTGATAAAAAGAATTTTTATTATTTCAATCCAGAATTTGATAAACAATTTCTTAAAAAAGATTGTAAATGCTCGCAAGCATAAGAATTTTTATTAAATTATATTTATTAAGACCTTTTTATTTTATAAAATAATCACTATACGATTAATATTTTATTACCTCAATAATAGTATAACAAAGGCTGTCATATAACATTCATAGAAAAGTGATTCTATTTTTATCATTTTATCTCTTATCTTATATCTATTTTATGTTATGTAACAGCCTATGTTATGATTTTTTTATTTTATTTTCTTCTTTCTCTTTAATTTTTTAACCGATATTCTCTTATTTGTCCTTCCATATTTTCAATATAAGCTAAAAGTTCTTCACTAACTGCTGCACTCTCTTGAGAAGCTGCGGAGTTACTTTCTACCACAGATTTAATCCTTTTAAGTCCATCTAAAATCTGCTTCATAGATGTTTCTTCCTTTTTACAAGCTTTACTAATATCTTTTACTAATTTTGTTGTTTTACTAGCAGATTTTACGACTTCAGAAAGAGAATCTGCTGTCTGATTTGCTAACTCACTGCCATTTTCTACAGCTTCCATAGTTCTTGTAATCAATTCTCCTGTATTTGCAACCGCATCACTACAATCATTTGCTAATTTTCCAATCTCATCTGCCACAATTGCAAATCCTTTGCCTTGCTCTCCAGCACGTGCTGCTTCAATAGAAGCATTTAATGATAAAAGCTGTGTTTGTTCTGAAATAGAAACAATTACCTGAATAATATTAGAAATATCATCTGATTGCTTTTTAATAATCTCCATAGCAGAAAGTAATTGTGCCATACGATCATTACCTTCTTCTATAATATCCATTGACTCTACAGAAAGTGTTTCTACTGTTCCTGCTTTCTGTGCATTTTCAGAAATCTCTTTTGTTACATTTCCAATATGAGAAACAAGTTGTTCTACTTCTCCTGCCTGAGAAGAAGCACCTTCAGCAAGGCTTGTAGAAGTTTCTGCCATATTTTGTGCCCCTGTTCGTATACCAACAACAGCTTCTTTCATACTTCCAATCAATTCATTAATCGACTGAATAATTGTTACTAAAGCTTCCCCAATTGGCTTAAAATCTCCAACATACTCAGCATCTGTATCAATATCCATATTTTTCTGTGAAAGTTCTTTCATTGTTATAGCAATATCTTCTACATATTGTTGTAATGTTTCTATTGTATGCCTTGTATTATCTGCAATTGGTGCAAATTCATCATTTGCATTATATTCTAATGTTGTATGAAGATCGCCTTTTGACAATGCTGAAATAGAAGTACCAACCACTTCCAAAGAACCATGAATTCTATTAATAATTCTGCCTGCCATTCTAAATAAGACAATATCAATTAATATAATTAAAAGAATAGAACAAACACAGATAAGAACCCCAACAGCACCTATCCAATTATAACTTGTCACCCCAGCCTTATTATATCCAGCTTTTACCTGAAATCCAAGAACTGCAATAATAATTGCCAAAACCCCAATTAAAGTTCCAGCCATAACTCCAATCTCAATAAAATTTTTATGCATAAACCATCTTAGAGAATCACGCCGACTTATCTCTCTTGCTTTTTGCTCCATCTATATCTGCCCCATTTCTATGTTTTCTTTTTTTATATAATATTTTTTGTCTTTTTAATTTTACAATTAGTCAAAATTATCTTTTATATTTTTATTTTCATAAAAAGAGCTATCGCATTAAGGAAAAACATCATAGAATATAGCATAGTAACTACTATATCTTATATGTCAATACTTAAAACAATAGCTATTATTTTCTACAAACTTATTCTGGTATTGGAACATTTAATTTATTCAGTTTCGGCAGCTCTTTCTTCTCTCCATCTAAAGCTGTTGTTGTCAACTGTGCTTTTGAACTTACATGAGCCATAGCTAGTCCCGTTTGGCTAAATGCTGCAACATCTCCATTATCAGAAACTTGCATAGAAGAAACACGATTAAAACTCTTATATGCCTTTAACTTGTCCTGATTGGACATTTGCTGTGCCTCTGATGCCTGCACTGGTGCTTGGCTGACCGAATTCCCCTTCTCAATGGCAGCTTCCATTGACTCTGCGGCAGCTTTTGTATCTTGAAGTGCTGCTTTATTTACCTCTTGAATTTGCATATCCATCTACCTTCCTTCTCATAATATTTAAAGTAATCTATATTGTTATATCGGCAGCTTTCTTTTTGATCTTTATAGGCAAACAAAATTTGGTTATCAAAAATCAACAGAATTTTTCTAAATGCTTACTATAATATCTTCTTAATAAACTAAAATTTAAAATTTGTTCTTTTTCATTTATATAGTTTCTATACTAATACTTTTTTGACATATTTCTAAATAAGAAGATTGCATAAAGAATAGATATATGATAAGATATTTATATAAATTAGTTACAAATAAACAAAATAATAAAAGTTTATCAAAATTTTTATCAAAATTGGATATTGTTTAAAAAAACTACCTAACTAAGAAAAAGAGGAAATAACAATGGAAGATACGATTAAAATTGCGTTATGTGATGATGAACAAATGGTAGAGGATCGCTTTAAAGAACTATTAAAGAACTATATGGAACAAAAAAACTTAGCTTATGAATTTTATTACTATAAAACAGGAAAACAATTTTTGGAAAATGCAGAGCAATTTTCTATTGTATTTCTTGATGTTGAAATGCCAGAAATAAATGGTTTCCAAATAGCAGAAATTTTAAGAAAAAAGAAATTGGAGATAGAAATTATTTATTTAACAAATCATGGAGAAATGGCAAGACAAGCTTTTAAAGTAAGGGCATTAAGATATTTACAAAAACCCTGTAAGAAAGAAGAATGGATAGAAGCTTTGGAAGCAGCACTTTATGAAATATCAAGACAAAGTATAATAAAAGTGAAAAAAACAGACGAAAATATTTGTTTTATAGAAACAGAAAAGATGGAATATATAGAATCTTTGGGAGATGACACTTGTATTTATTGTTTGGAAAACGAATTTATTATAAGCAAAAAAAGTCTGAAAGATTGGGAAGAAAAACTTAAAGACGACTTTTTTCGATGCCATAAATCTTATTTGGTAAATTTAGGAGCAGTGAAAAGCTGTATAAATAAAAAATTTATATTAGAATCAGGAAAACAAGTGCCAATATCTTATAGAAAGAAAAAGGCAGCAGAACTTACAATCATACAATATCGAAAAGAAAAAGCGAGGTTTTATTAATGGTAAATGTTATTTTTATTTTACTTTTATTGTATCTGCCCTATGTCAACTACCCATTCCCTAAAGTTTGTAATACTTTTCATTTATGAAAAGCATTACCTAGAATGGGCTTGTAACTGCCCAGTCGTAGTAACGGCTCATGCCTCCGACCTTTCATCCCCGATAAGTATTCCTACTTAAAGTGGCGTTACATCATAGGGTGGTTGACAGCACCCTTTACAACAAAGATATACTCTGCTGTAACTGCATCATCTGTAATGCTTTTCATTCATGAAAAGTATTACAAGTACTCAAAATTCCCATGCCATGCAGTTGGTTTTTTATACGTTTAAGATTTTACA
>CAJTJZ010000033.1:0-29026 GCA_910576895.1 uncultured Lachnospiraceae bacterium
ACGAAAGTTATGCGGAAAGACTTTCTTTTTCTCTATGCCTGCTTTCTCTGCTAAGGCTTTTAATTGTTTACTTACATTACTACGATCTACAGGATTTCCCTTTCTGGAAAGAAAAATGCTTCCGCTTACAATACCTTCTTCTTTTATATATTCTTGCAACGCTTTTCTAATTTCATCAGAAAGAAGAATATTTCTCACCTTTCCTTTATTATAAATAATGGCTTCTCCTTCCTTTACAGCTTCTACCGTAATAAATTTCAATTCCCCAATCCGAATCCCGGTACTTCCTAATGTTCGTAACATCATTCCCAGTTTTCTTTTTCCTTCCTGTTCTGCAATTTCAATTAATTTTTTATAGTCTTTCTCGGTTAAAGTTTTCTCATCCGAACGAAACAGTTCCTCTTGCACAGGATATGTTTGCACCATAAGTTCATACCATCCCATAAATTTTAAAAAACGATTCGCTGCTACCAAAAAAGAATTAATACTACTGATTTTATATTTTCCGCAATCCCAAAGCATTTGTTTATACGCAAGCATTTGTGCTTTAGTAATTTCATTCTCTTGTACAAAAGTCATTAATTTTTTTAAATCTCTTACATACTTCTGAACAGTAGCCAAACATTTCTCTGTATGGAAAAGCCACTCCTGAAATAACAGTAGTTCCTGTTCTGTAATTATCTTTTTCATCTTGTTCTCACTTTCTTTTATTGTAGTAATTTAACGCATGGATCCTATTATCCTTTCGGCAAAATTTTTATCTAACTCTATCGAAATAAGACATTTTCACAAAAATTTTGAGAATTTTTATAAACTTATTGAACAGTTAAAAGTTTGATTAACTAATAAACAAATCAATTTCCTCATTTTCTAAAGGAATTTGCTTACTAGAAATTATTTTTGTTATGGTGATTTTACTGTTTTTTGCCATAAAATTGAATTTCATCTATAAATTTTTCATCATCAACAGCCCAAAAATGAAAGTTTATAGGCTTTCATTTTTGGGCTGTTTCCTTTGATGGGTTAATTTTTTGCATTTTCACTATTTTTTTGGTTACTTTCCAAAAAGACATTTTAACTATAAAAAAAGTCTTGACATTTCTTTTTATATGTAGTAATATAATAAGGCAGTCTTGCTTAGGGGATTGGTCAAATGGTATGACAAGGGTCTCCAAAACCTTTAGCGGGGGTTCGATTCCCTCATCCCCTGTAAAGAGTAAATTCAAATACTTGGATTTACTCTTTTTCTTTTTAAGAAAGCCTTTGTTTAAAATCCTCATATCCAAACTTTCGAATCGTTTCGATTGTTCCATCTTCATGACGATATAAAATAGATGGTAATTTCATTCCATTAAAAGTATTATTTTTTACCATAGAATAATGAGCCATATCACAAAAAATCAATTTATCTCCTTCTTGCAAAGGCTCATCAAAGGAATAATCCCCAATAATATCCCCTGCAAGGCAAGTTGATCCTCCCAAACGATACGTATAGGCCTTTTCTCCGGGCTTTCCAGATAATGTACCGTTTTTTTCTATTAATTCTGGTCGATATGGCATCTCCAATACATCAGGCATATGGCAGGCAGCAGAAGTATCTAAAATTGCGATATCTATCCCATTTTTCCATACATCTAATACAGTGGAAACAAGAAAGCCTGTATTTAATGCAACAGCTTCTCCCGGTTCTAAATAAACTTCTACCTGATAAGTCTTACGAAGTTTTAATATACAATCAATTAACCGTTCTAAATCATAATCCCTACGTGTAATATGATGTCCACCACCTAGATTGATCCATCGTATTTGTTCCATACAAAGATATGTTCCAAACTTTTCTGTAAAAACAGCAATCGTTCTTTCTAAAGTATCTGCATTTTGTTCACATAACGTATGAAAATGAATCCCTTCTATCTCTTGTAAAACATCTTCTGTATCTTTTAATGCAGTATATGTTGTTCCAAGGCGAGAGCCAAAAAAACAGGGATTATAAAGATCGGTTTCTACTTCGGAATATTCTGGATTAACACGTAAACCAAAGGAAACTTTTGATTCCTTTATTTCTTCTCTAAATTTTCTAATTTGAGCAGGTGTATTAAAAACGATATGATCACAAATCTGTAAAAGTTCTTTTAAATCTTTCTTTGTATAAGCAGGGGAAAACACATGTGTTTCCCCACCAAACATTTCTTTTCCAAGTCTTGCTTCATAAATACCACTTGCTGTTGTACCACTTAAATACTTTTTTAAAAGTGGATAGGTAGAAAACATAGAAAATGCTTTTTGTGCCAAAAGAATCTGTGCTCCAGAACGTTTTCCTACAGAATATAAAAGTTCTGCATTTTTACGCAGAAGCTCCTCCTCCACAATATAACAAGGAGTTTCCACATCTTTATATAAGTTTGGATATTTTGATATTACATTCATAAATTTTATTTCCCTTAATAATTCAATTACATCAACAACTCAATTATATATATCATTCCTAAATATAAGATTCCTATGGTACTAAGATAGGATGGAAATTCTCTTTCCAAGGAAGTCCCCAACGATTTAATGCTTCCATAAAAGGATCTGGATCAAATTCTTCTACATTATAAACACCCGGTCTTTTCCATTTTCCTGACATTACAAGCATTGCAGCAATCATAGCTGGAACACCTGTTGTATAGGAAACTGCCTGAGAACCGACTTCTTTATAACATTCTTCATGGTCACAAATATTATATAAATAATAAGTTTTTTCTTTTCCATCTTTTATCCCCTGAAAAATACATCCAATATTTGTTTTTCCTTTGGTACGAGAACCTAGAGAAGCTGGATCTGGAAGAACTGCTTTTAAAAATTGCAATGGAACAATTTGTTTTCCTTCAAATTCAATTGGTTCAATACTTGTCATTCCTACATTTTCAAGACATTTTAAATGTGTAAGGTAACTTTGTCCAAATGTCATAAAAAAACGAATCCGCTTAATTCCCTTTATATTCATTCCAAGTGATTCTAATTCTTCATGATGTAAAAGGTACATTTCTTTCTCTCCAACACCATCAAAATAATAAGAACGTTTGATTTCCATTGGTTCTGTTTCTACCCATTTACCATCTTCCCAATAACTCCCTTTTGCAGAAACCTCACGAATATTAATTTCTGGATTAAAATTTGTTGCAAATGGATAGCCATGATCACCACCATTACAATCAAGAATATCAATATAATGAATCTCATCAAAATGATGTTTCATAGCATAGGCTGAAAATACACCCGTAACACCAGGATCAAAACCACAGCCAAGAAGTGCTGTAATTCCTGCCTTTTCAAAGCGATCACGATAAGCCCACTGCCAACTATATTCAAATTTTGCTGTGTCTTCTGGCTCATAATTTGCTGTATCCATATAATCTGTTTTTGTTGCAAGACAAGCATCCATAATTGTAAGATCCTGATAAGGAAGTGCTACATTAATTACAATATCTGGTTGAAAATTCTGAATTAATGCAATAATATCTTCTACTTTATTGGCATCTAATTTTGCTGTAGAAATCTTTGTTTTTCCACCATCTAATTTCTTTTTTAAATTATCACATTTTTCCTTTGTTCTGCTTGCAATGCAAATTTCCTCAAATACTTCTGAATTTTGACAGCATTTATGAATGACGACAGAAGCAACACCACCACAGCCAATAATTAAAGCCTTTCCCATAATTTGTACCTCATTTCTATTTATTTTCCTAATATTTATTTCTTCTTTCTTACTTTTTCTATCTTTTGTTTTTTTATGTACCAAGCAATTCTTTTACATAATTTGGCAAATAAAAACATCCTTTATGCAAATCTGTATTATAATATCTTGTTCTTAATCCAAGCTGATTCCATTCTTCTTCCCTTAAATCTAAAATAGGATCATATTTTTTAGAAGCAAACCCAAATAACCAATGCCCGGAAGGATAGGATGGAATATGACATTGATATACAAGACTTAATGGAAATTCCTGTGTAATATGCTTATGTGCTTTTTGTACAGAAAGAGAATGCATTTTATAAAAAGGGCTTTCATGCTGATTAATTAAAATGCCATCCTCTTTTAATGCTTTAAAACAAGTACCATAAAATTCTCTAGTAAAAAAACCTTCTGCTGGTCCATAAGGGTCTGCACAGTCTACAATAATCAAATCATATTCTTGCCTAGGGCTTCGCACAAAATGCAGTCCTTCATCAAAATAAATATGTACTCTTTTATCATCAAAACTACAAGCAGTACGCTGAAAATGTTTTTTACACATTTCTACTACTTCTTTATCTATTTCTACTAAATCAATTCGCTTAATGGAAGGATATTTACATAATTCTCGTACTGTACCACCATCACCACCACCAATCACAAGCACATCAAATACATGGGGATGTACTGCAAGTGGTACATGAGTAATCATTTCATGATAAATAAATTCATCCTTTTCTGTAATCATAAGTTCCCCATCATAAATAAGAACACGTCCAAACTCAACTGTTTCTAAAATATCAACCCTTTGAAATTCACTCTCACAGACACTAATTTGCTTTACTACTTTCATTGAGAAACGTACATCCTTTGTATGTTGATCCGTATACCAAAATTCCATTTTCTACCCCTCTATTTATCAACTTATAAACCAGATAAAATATTAGCTCTCAATCGAAATTGCATAATCTAAAATTACATTTCCCTTTTCATCTCCTGTTGTAAATCTTGGACAATTATATCGTTCCAAGCACCAATCATCTTCTTTTCGTTTCCAATTGTATTCTTTTAACTTTTCTAAACATTGATTATGTGTATCTATCGTATAAAATTCATTACTATTTTCTTTATCATATAAATAACATATGGCATAATCTAAAGGAGCTATATCAACATACTCAAAACCTTCTGGAACTTCTGTATTTTCTGGAAAAAGCATTCCAATCCAATGTTCTGGCATACCATTTACTATATGTACACCTCCAATATAAGCATCTCCATTAAAAGAAAGCCTCTGATTTGTTTCTAATGTTTCAAACCAATTATTTTCCCACCATTCACCCCAATTTGGAACACCTTCATATCTTTTACCAATCAATCGTGCTTTTGGACAACTTTCTTTCTTTATTTCTAAAATTTCAACTGCCATCTGGATACCTCCATAAATTCATTTTTATTAAATTACTCCATATAATTGATTATTCTACCATAAGCACACACACAATACAATGAAAATTTATTGAAATACAATTTAAAAGAACTGTTCCTTTTTAGAAACAGTTCCAAATTAATATAACTATATTTCTTTTTTATTCCTTACGCTTGTTACTCTTTCTTATCATACCCAGTCACTACAACATCCTTATCACACTTTAAATCGATTAAAGCTGTACTATCACTAAGATCTAAGCTAGTCAATTTATTTCCAGAACAATCCAAAATTTCTAAAACAGGCTTAAAACCCAAATCTAAATTTTCCAAATTATTATTATAGCAATATAAAGTTTCTAATACTGCAATATTACTTAAATTTAAATCTGTTAATTTATTTTCAGAACAACTTAAAACATTTAAATCTGTATTACGACTTAAATCCAAAGCAGTCAATGCATTCGAATGACATACAATTGTTCCTAAAGCCACACTATTACTACAATCCAAAGTAGTTAAATTATTATTATTACAATATAAAATTTCCAAAATTCCATTATTACTAATGTCTAAACTAGTTAAAGCATTATTACTACATCGTAAAGAACTCAAAGGATTACTACTGATATCTAATGTAGTCAAATTGTTGTTATCGCAATTCAAAGATTTTAAATTCACAAAAGCAGAAAAAGAAATATCTCCGCTAAGAGAACAATTTGACCAATCAATCGAAATTAAATTTCCCTCACTATCCCATTGATATTGACTACTGTTAAAATCTTCACTAATAGTTGCTCCCAATGCTTTTTGTTCTGCAATTAATCGCTTTAAAGCTTCCTCTTGCTTTTTCTCAAAAATTAAAGGTAATTCTTTTATCACTTCCACTTTGCATTTTAAGGTTGTTGTAGCTATTTTTTTACCTTTTTTATAAGTAATCTTAGCCTTAATAACTGCCTTTCCAGCTTTTTTCGCTTTTATCTTACCTTTCTTTGTAACAGTTGCTATTTTCTTATTAGAAGTTGCGAAAGTAACTGTTTTCGCAACAAATTTATTACTCTGTACTATGACAGCTTTAGATTGATTTTCCTTGAGAACAATAAGAGAATAAGAAAGAGAAAATGGTTTCGATGCCGCTTTAATAGAAATACTATCTTTCTGCCCAATAATCAGTCCCATAACAATTATAAGTGCCAAAATTTGTTTTTTCATATCTTATTTTTTCTCCCTTCCATCTTCCTAGTTACATTATTTCATTATCTGCTATACATTCTTATAATCAGGTGAAACAAAGAATAAGATTCCGCTATTTATTTATTGCTCCTTGACATAGTCTTTCGCATTTATTGCTTGTTCAGGAATGCCACTAATATTAATGTTTCTTGTCACTTTTGCATCATATGTACCTGCCTTCATAATCTCCTGTAAATCAATTCCTGTCACTTCTTTCATAGATTCCATCAAACCAAGCATAGCACTTGGAACATTCTCCATAATCTGTTCCGTTCCATTCCGTCCATCACTGCCGCTTTGAATCACAGTAATCTTGTCAATTTGTGCAAACTGTTTTGCAAACTGTTCTGCAATATCAGGCAATACATTAATCATCATCTCTGCCATAGCAGCACCTGTATACTTCTGATAAGCCTCTGCCTTCTTTTCCATAGCTTCTGCTTCCGCAATTCCTTTTGCCTTAATTCCTTCCGCTTCTGCTTCTGTTTTTGCTCGAATAGTTTCTGCCTCGGCAAGCCCTTTCATTTTAATAGCCTCTGCTTCTGCCTCCGCTTCTTTCTTTCTAGCCTCTGCTTTCGCTTCTGCCTCGGCAATTTTACGAAATTTCTCCGCCTCTGCATCTGCTTTGGCTTTCTCTTTATCAGCCAAAGATGGCTCTATTACTTCAGAACGTAAGGCTTGCTTTTTCCTTTCTGCACGCTTTGTTTCTAATTCAATATTCTTCTCCTCAGAAAGAATTTGTATTTGAATTTCCGCTTCTGCAATATCTTTTTGTTTCTGCTGTTTCAAAAGTTCTGCTCCCATTTCCGCATCAATTGTTTGCTTAGAAGTCACAAACTTCTGTGTAGCATAAGCAGCATCTGCAATTGCCTTTGCCGTTTCCTGTTCCTTTGCAAATTCCGATTCTTTTAATGCCTTTGCTTTCCTTGCTTCTGCTATCTGCGTTTCTGAAAGTAGCTTTGCCTGTTCCCCTTCTTTTCTTGCTTCAGATGTCTTAATATCTTGTTCCCTCGCTGCCTCTGCCTTTGCAATCTCCGCATCTTTTCGCTTTCTGGCAATCTCGCCTTCTCCCAATGACTTAATATATCCATTCTCGTCAGAAATATCTGTAATGGTGAAGTTCTTCACTTCCAGCCCCATATTTCCTAACTCTGTTCCCACTACCTCCAAGACTTTAGAAGAAAATGTTTCCCGTTTTTGATACAACTCCTCTACTGTCATCGTAGCAATGATTTCACGCAGCTTTCCTTCCAATACACTGTTTGCAGTTGCATTGATATTCTGAATAATTGCAATTTCATTCTTTCCTGTAAATTGCTCGATTGCAGTCAAAATACTTCCCGATTCATTTCGTACTTTAATTACAGCCGTTGTTACCACGCTAATAGGAACTCCCTGAGAAGACATTCCATTATTTGTCTTTACGGACAATGGAATATTTCCCAGCGAAATATAATCAATTCGTTCAAAGATTGGAATTACCATACCACCGCCACCTGTAATAACACGCTTTCTCATACCTGTAACAACACCTGCTTTGTCCTGCGGAACTTTCTTCCACATAGAAAGTATTACGCTCAAAATAAGAATCACTCCAATGACAAGAACTCCTACTGTAATTACAATTTCTACCATAACATCTTCCTTTCTTTACTCTTCGTATTTTTTTAATAAACTATCTACATCTTCTACAACTAAAATATTCTGTTCTTGGATTTCTTTCACCTTTACAGTAGCTCCTTGCAAAATTTTATGACCATCGAAAGATTTTGCAGGATAGGTTATCACTTTATCATCAATCCAAAAAGAGACGCTTCCATAGCCTTGCTCTGCAATGGCATTTTCCACCTTTCCTTCATACAATAACAAATCTGTCACATTAATAGATGGGCTTTCCACTTTCTTTAATTTACGAATAAAGGATTGAATAAGAATAGCAGCCACATACCCAATCACGCAAGCAATGAAGAAAATAGTAATACTTCCCTTACCTGTATACTTTAGTAATCTTCCAGAACCACCAAAAAATAATAAGAACCCGAAAATACTATTTGCTGACAATGGCAAAAACCACAAATCTACTTCTGCCCCATCAATGTCTAAAAACTCCAAACCTGAAAACAAAGCATCCAAAGCATCCTCAAAAACATCAAAAACCAAGCTTAATAAAGGAAAGACAATACCAAGAATCATACAAATAAGATAAACTTTATCCATAGCAACTCACATTCCTTTCGCTTCGCTTAGGCACAAATCGGCTATAAAAACGCCTTGCTAAAACCTTTTTCCCGATATAATACTAATACAATCTGTAGTGTTCTTTTGCCATTTTAGTATAGAAACTTTAGCAGATTATTTTAGAAATTAAATTCTATTTCTGTCCATCCAATCGTTCTTTATCAAGTTTACAATAAATACGTGTCAATATTGTGTTAATAAGCTTTCGCTTTGATGAGTAAATTTTTTTCATTTTCCTTTCAGAAACCTCTTATTAATGTCTGAAACTTCGCATTAAATAAACGTCTAAGAACATTAAACATTCAATAAAAATGAATAAAAAATTATGCAGTACTTTGACTATTTTTAATTTTCTTTGTTCATAATTTTATTGTAACAAAAGTGTTTGTGACTGTTAAGACAAATTTCTTTTAAATCATCAAAAAACTCATATTAATAGGAAGAACCACAATATCTTGTGTCTTATTTTAAAAAAATACCAATATCTAGTAGACATTCTCAAGGGATAGTGCTATAATAGAATCCACAGCAGAGAGTTACTTCTGCTTGTAAGAAACAACTGCATACTTTTTTACTACAATCATGTCTTGGGCATGGCTGTATTTTTTCACGCCATTTTCCGAATTTAGCAAAGAATATGCTCTTGTTTTCTTTTTATGTAATAGGTTTTACTTTGAATGGAGGTTTAGGTATGAATGTAATCAAAAGAGATGGTCGCACAGTAGAATATGACAAAAGCAAAATTTTAGCTGCCATCCGAAAAGCAAATGTAGAAGTGGAAGATTGGGAGAAACTAACTGAAGAACGAATCCAAAATATTGTTCTCAGTATTGAAGCCATGAACCGTTCTACCCTTCAAGTGGAAGATATTCAAGATATCATCGAAGAAAAAATTATGGCAGAAGGGAAATATAAGCTTGCGAAGAAGTATATTATTTACCGTTACCAACGAGAGCTTGTAAGAAAAGCAAATACTACAGATGACTCTATTATGAGCCTAATTCAAAATAATAATAAGGACGTGATGGAAGAAAATTCTAATAAAAATGCTACAATTGCTTCTACACAAAGGGACTTGATTGCTGGAGAAGTTTCGAGAGATTTAACAAAGCGACTTCTACTTCCAGAAAAAATCTCCAAAGCACATGAAGAAGGAATTTTACATTTTCATGATGCTGACTATTTTGTACAATCCATTTTTAACTGCTGTCTTATCAATATTGGCGATATGCTTGATAATGGTACTGTTATGAATGGTAAACTTGTAGAAAGCCCAAAAAGCTTTCAAGTAGCTTGTACTGTTATGACACAAATTATATCCGTTGTTGCCAGCAGTCAATATGGCGGTCAATCGGTAGATGTCCGTCATCTTGGAAAATATTTACGTAAGAGTCGTGATAAATATCGTAAACATTATATGGAACATTATGGTGCACAGCTTGATCCAGTATTAATGGAACAATTTATCAATGATCGCTTAATGGATGAATTAAAATCTGGTGTACAAACGATTCAATACCAAATTAACACTTTAATGACAACAAATGGACAATCTCCTTTTGTAACACTATTTTTAAATTTAGATAAAAATGATGAATATATTGAAGAAAATGCACTAATTATTGAAGAAATACTTCGCCAAAGACTAGAGGGAATTAAAAATGAAAAGGGGGTCTTTATTACACCTGCTTTTCCAAAACTTGTCTATGTGCTTGATGAACATAATTGTTTAAAAGGCGGAAAATATGACTATATTACAAAATTAGCCGTAAAATGCTCTGCAAAACGTCTTTACCCTGATTATATTTCTGCTAAGAAAATGAGAGAAAATTATGAAGGCAATGTTTACAGTTGTATGGGCTGCCGCAGCTTTTTAACTCCTTGGAAAGACAAAGATGGAAATTATAAATTTGAAGGTCGCTTTAACCAAGGTGTTGTCAGCATCAATCTACCGCAGATTGGTATTTTATGTCAAGGTGATGAAGAAGCCTTCTGGCAAATGTTAGAAGAACGACTATCTCTTTGCTTTGAAGCATTAATGTGCCGTCATCGTGCTTTAGAAGATACTCTTTCTGATGTTAGTCCGATTCATTGGCAATATGGTGCAATTGCACGTCTTCCAAAAGGTGCAACAATTAACGAACTATTACATAATGGTTATTCTACCATATCCCTTGGCTATATCGGTCTATATGAAGTTACAAAACTTATGACAGGCGTTAGCCATACAGAACCAAAAGGCACGAAATTTGCCCTTCGCTTAATGAAACGGCTTCGTCAAGCAACTGATACTTGGAAAGATATGACAGGCATTGGCTTTAGCCTTTATGGTACACCTGCAGAAAGCCTCTGTTATCGTTTTGCAAGGATTGATAAAGAAAAATTTGGCAGTATTCCTGATATTACAGATAAGGGATATTATACAAATTCTTATCATATTGATGTACGTGAAAAAATTAACGCTTTTGAAAAATTTCTGTTTGAAAGCCAGTTTCAAGTTATTTCGGCTGGAGGTGCTATTTCCTATGTTGAAATTCCCAATATGCGAAATAATTTAACTGCATTAGAAGAATTAGTACGTTATATTTATGATAATATTCAATATGCCGAGTTTAATACAAAATCTGATTACTGCCATATCTGCGGATTTGATGGTGAAATTGAGATTAATGATAAACTTGAATGGGAATGCCCACAATGTCATAACAAAGATCATTCCAAAATGAATGTAACTCGCCGTACCTGCGGATATTTAGGAGAAAATTTCTGGAATGTTGGAAAGACAAAAGAAATCAAGGCAAGGGTATTGCATTTATAAATATTTTATAAATATAAAATCAAAATAAATCTTCTTTATTTACCTATAAAAAACAGAGTTTCAAACAGCCGAATGTATTCCCTATTTCGGCTGTTTTTTCTGCAATTCACTATAAAATATATACTATAATTATACTCACGAGCGAAAAATCTTTCCTCTTTTCGCTCGTGAGTTCGTGCCGACCGCAGCCACGAAGTGGCTTATTTCCTGTCGTGCCCATTCGGGCATGACCTGCCTTGTGCGGTCGTGCACATCACTTTATACTGAGCGGTCATATTTTTCGAACGCCAGTATAATAATTAACATTATATCAATCTTAAAGGTGGAATTTTTATGAACTATGCGGATATTAAAGAATGTGATGTTGCGAATGGTCCGGGTATACGAATTTCTCTCTTTGTAAGTGGTTGTACACATCACTGTAAGAACTGCTTTAATGAAGAAACTTGGGATTTTAACTATGGAAGCTTATTTACTGAAAAAGAAATTGATCAAATTCTTACTTTATTAAAACCTGAACATATCCATGGCTTTACACTTCTTGGAGGAGAACCATTTGAATACAAAAACCAACAAGGCGTTTTACCACTACTACGTGCTATTAAAAAACATTATCCAAAAAAAGATATTTGGTGCTTTTCTGGCTATTTATTTGATCAGGATATTCTTGGAGTTATGTGTAAAAAATGGGAAGAAACCAAAGAAATGCTTCAATATATTGATGTTTTAGTAGATGGAGAATTTATAGAGGAACAAAAAGATCTCTCTCTGCGTTTTAAAGGCTCATCAAATCAACGAATTATTATGGTACAAGAATCCCTAAAAGCAGGGAATATTATTTTATGGAATCCTGAAAGTGAACCATAATAATATTATGATATCATTTTTTAAAGAAAAAGAAAGGGAAAAAATAGAATGTTAAGAGATACAATATCTATCAAAAAATTAAAAGAACAGGCAATGATTCCTGTTTATAGCAGTATTTCTGCTGCTGGAGCAGATTTATATGCTTGCTTGGATACAAATGAATCAATAGAAATTGCACCCGGAAAAACGGTAATGATTCCAACAGGACTTGCTATGGAAATTCCAGAAGGCTTTGCAGGATTGATTTATGCAAGAAGTGGACTTGCTTCTAAAAAAGGACTTGCTCCGGCAAATAAAGTTGGTGTTATTGATGCCGATTATCGTGGGGAAATTAAAGTACCATTATATAATCACTCTACAAAAACAGCTTTTATAGAACAAGGAGAACGAATTGCACAAATGATTATAACTCCATTTTTACAAGCTGATTTTAAAGAATCTAAAGAACTTCATGACACAGAACGTGGAGAAAAAGGATTTGGATCAACTGGAGAAAAATAAGCTGCTTCATGTGAGTTTGACATAAAATATATCGTTTTTATCACCTTTTAAAAAAGCTAAAAAAATATAAAGCAAATTGACAACAAATAAAATAGAACATATAATAAAAGTACCAAAAAGAGTACGTTTATTAGAAAGGGTGATTATATGACAATAGCAAAGCAGATGGATATAAGAAACAATATAAAATATTACTTTGATATGGCTTTTGATGGTGATACTATCCTTGTACCACGTAAGGAAAATAAAAATGTAGTAGTGATATCTCAAAAAGAATATGAAGATTTACAAAAAATGAAAAGAAATGCTGAATATCTTACAAAAATAGATGAGAGCATAGAGAACCATAAAAAAGGTGATACTATTTCTTTTACAATGGAAGAATTGAGGGCGATGGAGTCTGAGGATTGGAAACCGACCGAAAAAATTTTAGAATTTGAAAAAAAACATGGAATACAAAGGAATGAGGAAAATGAAAAATGAATGATTTAACCTTCGATTCTAAGGGCTGGAATGATTATTTATACTGGCAAATGCAAGACAAAAAAACATTGAAAAGAATCAATAATTTATTGGATGATATAAAGCGTAATGGAACAATGAAAGGAATAGGAAAACCAGAAAAATTAAAAAGTCGTGATGGGTATTCCAGAAGAATTGATGAAACAAATCGTTTAGTCTATGATATTGACGAGTTAAAAAATATTAAAATTATATCATGCAAAGGCCATTATGAAGATTAAAAATTTTAAAGGCTATCACTTTAAGAAACAAAAATTTATAAAGTGATATCCTTTAAAGAACTTATTTCCAAAGGGTTCAAGAAATTTTTTCTGAATCTTGTAAGTTATAATCATCACGTTACTTACAAAAAAATTATATATTTTATTAAAAAGGCCAACCATAGGAAAAATTCCTTTGGTTGACCTTTTTTAATTTTATAAAACACGATATGTAAATGTTACATCCATTGCAGAAGCATTACTATTTTGAGCAAATATACTATAATAGCCACTTTCCTCAATCTCAAAATCATACGATACTATTTGTATATCTTCAACGCTTCTTGCTGTATTGTTTGAATCAATAATACCTACTACTATGTTGTTATCTATATTTTCCATAGAATAACAGCTAATCTCAATGCCATTACCCTTTTCTAAATAAACTTTTTGAACTAAATAAGTATCCATAGAATCTATAGTCCAATTATACCCATTTACTTCTTCTGTTGTACTAACTAAAGAATCTGTTATATTCACCAAATTCCATATCTTATCTACATTTTTAGTAACTTCTTCAAATCTTTTTTCTTGTACCATTTCCTTTTCTTCTACAATAAAATTGTCACTAACAAATTTATCATAACAATTTATGACATTGTTCCAGCAGCAAAGGATACTGTAGAACCTACAAGAAAAGCTGTTATTACAATACTTACAGTAGCATTTCTGATTCCTTTCCCAGCTTTTTTATATTGATTCACATAAATCATTCTTTTGGTAAGTTCTGACTTCTTTTCTGCCAAGGCAGTAATAAAAAACTTCTTAATCGTTTTATTTCCACTATTACCCATAATATTTATGATAGTGCTATAATACTTCTTTGTATTGAATAGTTCTTTACTCTCTCTACAAGTAAGAATATCACATTTAATTTCAGTCCATACAGAAATTTGACGAAATAAGAAATGTGCTGGGATATTACAACAATGGATAATTGCAACAACAAGTGATAAAAACTTTAGTTCTAAATCATGATACTTAATATGCGTTAATTCATGCATAAAAATAACATCTAATTCTTCTGGAAGATATTCTTTCTCTGGCATAATAATTGCTTTTGAAAAAGCACCTATACATAATGGACCTGATAATTCTAAACTACGATATACTTTTGGTGCTTTTTTAAGAGAAAGTCGTTTTTGACATTCCGTTAATTTTTCTAATACTTCTTTATTCGTTTCCAAATAACATGATTTCCGAAACTTCATTCTTCCCCAAAACTGATATAAATGATAAAATAAAAAACCTAAACTTGCAATTACCCATATAATACCAATAATAAATACTACATTTCTCGCTAACGGAAGTGTAATTGGAAAAACTCTTTCCATAATATGACTGTGATCATTATCATCAATGCTATAAAAACTACTTTTAAAATGCATAGAAGCTAAAATATATATTACTGGAATAAGATAGCTTAAGCATACAAACCACAATCCAATATAAATAGCTACGGGATTCTTATGGCCGCACAGCTTTGCAGCTGCCAGCCATACTAATTGCATAAACATTCCCGTCAGCGAAGTTAAAAATAATAAAAAAAAAATATTAATCATCCAATTCATCAAGCAAACCCTTTATAACCCCTACTTCTTGTTCTGACAGACATTCTTCCTTAAATAGATCACACGCAAAATTTTCTACACTTCCTTTGTTCCAGAAATTGATAAAATTGCGAATTTGTCTATTCTTATATTTTTGCTCATCAACTAAAACTTCATAGTGCAAAAAACGCCCATCTTTATATGGTTTCACATAACCTTTACGCTCCAAATGCTTTAAAAATGTGGCTACTGTTTGTAATTGCCAAATCTTTCCATGCTCTTCGGCCTGCTTAACAATCTGGGAAAGGGTACAATTTCCACCAAGATCCCATACAGATTTCATAACAATTTCTTCACTTTCTGTTAAAGCTTTCATAATTAATTCCTCCTTAATAAACATAAACAATTGAAAATATTAACCGTATGAAAAACTATATCAGTATCTGTCAAATTTGTCAAGAAAAACATGGATTTTAGCTACATTTTGAAAGTTATAAAATGCAATTTAGTTATGAATACTACAAAAAACCAGTAAGGAAATTATATCCTTTGCTGGTTTTCTATCTAAAAGTGTATTTTTTCTTAATTATATGTATAGTAAATAAAATTTACTTTAATACTATGATCATTAATATTTCTGGCAAATACACTATAATATCCATCTTCTTTAGCTTCAAATTCACCATCTACACAAAATTCATCCTTTATTGCTCTTGCTGTATTATCAGGCTCAATAATACCTGCTACAACATAATCTTCACCACTGCCTTCTCTAATAACACAAGCAACTTTAATTTTAGTTCCTTTTCTACGATAAATATTATCAATTGTATAAACATCGTTTGATTTTATTGTCCACTTATATTCATACCCAGCTTCTCTAGTATTATCACTAAAAGAATTTGTCATATCAATTATATTCCACTTTTTATCTACATCTGTAATAATTTCCTCTTCTGGTCCATTTTCTTCTCCTAAAGAAAAGCTGCTTCTAACAAATTTACCTTCATCTACAGTGCCTACTTCTGCTGCCGATGCATTACCTGCTACTATTGTTGCTGCCATAATACCTGCTATTGCTATTTTGATCCCTTTATTCATTTTGTTCCCTCCTAAATTTTTTTAACTATAAAACACTATATTTCTTACGAAAAATTCTAACCATGTAGAAAACTATAACAGGATTTTTTCATTCTGTCAAGGTATTTTTGTCGAATTTTGTCGTATTTTGTCGCAAAGATAAATTTAGTAATAATTGAGCCCTTATAAATTGCTATTTTCATCATTTGCTCTTATTTCTATAATTATATAAAATTTTATTCCTACTTTCTTTTTTTGATTAGCTTCTTCTCTGTTATCTAAAAATACAATTTTAAAATTTTCCAGAAAGTTATAAAGAATGATACTTATAGAATAATAATTTCAAAAATACTTGAAAAATAATTTTAGATATGATATATTAAAATTACTTTAAATTCATAGAAAAAACTGTGAAAAAGGACTTAGAAAAGTCAATTACCCATCCCCTAAAGTTTGCAATGCTTTTCATTTATGAAAAGCATTGCATGGAATGGGCTTGTAAAAGTCCATGGTTGACTAGCCTAAGCCTTCCCTGGCTACGTTACCTGCGAATAGATAGTTACCTTGGGATGTACAGCCAAGTCCCAAGCTCTAAGGCATATGTTTAAACAGTTCTGATGGGTAGGAACAGTGATGTATGCATAAAACCGTAGGATAACATTGGCGATGGCTGTATTACCCTAGCTGGCAGGGGGCTTTATAAGCATTATGCCAGCATAATTTAAGGAAAGAAGATGCAGGGATGGAATACGCAATTCCTTCCACCGCCTAAAGCTTGTAATGCTTTTCATGAATGAAAAGTATTGCCTACAGTGGGTTTCCTTGCTGATTTTTTATGAAAAGAAAGGATAGTTAAGATGGGGAATAAATATTATGCAGATGTGTTAATTCCTGTTTATAAGCCAGATGAAAAACTGGATCATCTTTTAACTATGCTGGCAATGCAGACAATATTGCCAGAACATGTTATTTTAATGATGACATTAACTGGAGCAGAACTTGATCAGGAGCTTTTACAAAAATATGCAGTGTCAATTCCAAATTATTTTCACGCAGGAAAACTGCCAAAGGAATTTCGTGATACTTCTTGGTGGCAGCAGGGTGGATATAGTGAAAAGGAAATAAAAAGAATGGATATTGAACTTTATACTATTCCGAAAAAAAAGTTTGATCATGGAGGTACAAGAAATGCAGCAGCCGATCTTTCTAATGAGGAATTTATTATTTTTATGACACAAGATGCTGTTCCAGAGAATGAAAAATTGATAGAATATTTGTTGGAGTCTTTTGAGGAAAGACAAGTAGGGGCTGCTTATGCACGTCAAATACCAACAGAAGATGCGGGGGAAATTGAGCGTTATACAAGGATATTTAATTATCCAGAAACTTCTTATCTAAAAACAGCAAAGGATAAAAAAATACTTGGAATTAAAACTTATTTTTGTTCTAATGTTTGTGCAGCTTATCGAAAAAGTGCATACGATGAATTGGGAGGGTTTGTATGTCATACGATTTTTAATGAAGATATGATTATGGCGGCAAAATTAATAGAAGCTGGATATGCCATTCAATATGCAGCCAATGCAAAAGTCGTGCATTCGCATAATTATAATTGTAAACAGCAGTTTAAAAGAAATTTTGATTTGGCAGTATCCCAGATAGAGTATCAGGAATATTTTGGTAATGTAAAATCGGAGTCAGAGGGGATTCGCTTAGTAATTAAGACAATGAAACATCTTTTTCATGTAGGAAAATGGTATCTTCTTCCAAAACTTATTATGCAAAGTGGTGCAAAATATCTAGGATATCGTTTTGGAAAAAAGTATCAAACGCTTCCACCAGCATGGGTTCGTGCATTTAGCTTAAATAAAGAGTATTGGAAACAGAAAGAAAATAATAATATGAAAAAGGTGGGATAAGAAACAGAATAGGGAAGGAAAGAAAAATGTCAGAAACAGTATTAGAAGAAATTCAGGAATATGAACTTGATGCATTTCACTATTTTGTAAAAATATGTGAAGAAAATAATTTAGAATATTATGCGATTGGTGGTACATTGTTAGGTGCAGTACGTCATCAAGGCTTTATTCCTTGGGATGATGATATTGATGTAGCAATGCCAAGACCGTCTTATGATAAATTTCTTGAAATTGCACCATCTCTTTTACCAAAACATCTTGTTATGGACGAGCCGTGGGGAAATAAAAAATTTTTAAGTTATTTTGCAAAAATAAGAAATAAAAAAATTGAGCTTTATGAAAGCTTAGAATCTCAAAGTATGAATACAAGAATTGGATATTTAATAGATATTATTCCTTTAGATGGCACACCAAATAATCCAATTAAGCGAAAAATTTATTATTTAAAAGTATTATTTTATCGTTTTCTTTGTGGTGCGGCTAATGTATATACAGGAATTAGGACAAGCCGTCCAAAAAGAGAACGAATTCTTCTTGCTCTTTGCAAGTTTTTTAGACTTTATAAAATTATTGATGTGCATAAAGTTTATGAAAGAATGGATCGCTTATTTAAAAAGCAGGATTATAACAGTTCTCACTATGTAGGTACAATTACAGGGGCTTATAATATTAGGGAAATTGTACCAAAAGAATATTTTGGTGATTATAGTGAAGCATCGCAATTTTTATTTCATGATATGACAATTAAAGGTCCTGCTATGGTACATGAATATCTTACACATATTTTTGATGAAAATTATATGCTGCCGCCGCCAAGAAGAGCAAGAAAATCGCATTATCAAAATATTATTTTAAAGAAGGGGGAGCTATGACAGAGCTTCAAAAAAAAATTTTGGGACTATTAACCGTATTTGACAAGTTTTGCAGAGAAAATCAGATAAACTATGTAATGCTTGGTGGAACAATGTTAGGAGCTTATAGGCATAAGGGATTTATCCCTTGGGATGATGATGCTGATATTGGAATTCCAGAAAAGGATTTTCATCGTTTTCTTGCTCTTGCTTCTAGGAAAGATGGAACAGGACTTCCAAAAGAATTTTCGGTTCGCTATCGGACATTAGAACAGGACATACCTTATGCCTTTGCACATATGGAGGATAAAAGAACAACCTATATTGAACATAGAAGAAGTCATGAAAGCTATGCAGGGGGTGTCTATATTGAAATTTTTCCATTAACAGGCTGTTCTAATAAAAAATGTATGCAAATCTTGCAAGAAATTAAGGTTGTAATTGACAAAAGATTTTTATATGGTAAAATCATGGATTATGCACAAAAGCATCGAGTTTTTTTTAAAGCAATTCTAATAAAATATATTCAAAAACACTATACGATTTATGAACTGACAGAACAATTAACGAAAACAGTTTTTCATTATCCATTAGAAAAGAGCCATTATATTTCTAATCATTTAGGGCATTGGGGGAGAAAAGAAAATATTTTAAAAGAGTGGATGTTTCCAACAATAGAATATGAATTTGAAGGGCATCAGTTTTTTGGAGTAAAAGAGCCAGAGCGTTACTTAAAGGCTTTGTATGGACAGAATTTTATGATTCCGCCGTCATTAGAAGAACAGAAACGGGGAAAGCATCCAGCATTTTTTATAGATTTAAAGCTGCCTTATGAGCAATATAAGGCACAAAAGGCTGTTTTAAGTGAAAGGGAAAGAAGCAATGAAAGAAGAAGTTTATTATAGCGAACAGGCAGCTTCGGCAGAAAAAAAGAAAAGAAAAAAGAAATCAAAAGTAAAGAGTTATGTTATTACAACGATATTTTTATTATTGTCTATTGTTGTTGGATATACCATAGGACGTTTGCAGTATCAATTTGAGGCGGCAATGTTGCTTGTAAATAGAGATGTAAAATCAGATTTGGATTCCGTTGATGTAGGAGAATATGATTTAATTTCCAGTGATAAGGTAGTAAATATTCTTTTAATTGGAACAGATAAGCGTTCTTATTCTACAGAAGATGGACGTTCTGATTCTACGATGATTGCTACGATTGATGGAAAACATAAGAGATTAAAAGTATCTTCCCTTATGCGTGATATGTATGTTTCCATTCCGGGTTATGAAGATAATCGTTTTAATGCAGCGTATTCTTATGGCGGTGTTACGCTTTTATATAAAACAATTGCACAAAATTTTGGTATTAAGTTAGATGGATTTGTGCAGGTGGATTTTGTAGATTTTAAAAAAGTAATTAATGAAATGGGAGGAGTAAAAGTAGAGTTGACACAATGGGAATGTGATTGGCTCAAAAGAAAGTATCCTGATTATGGACGAGCACAGAAATTAAAGGCTGGAACAAATAACTTAAATGGCTGGCTGGCACTTTCTTATTCTCGTATTCGTTATGATGAAAATGGGGATTTTGGACGTACACAGCGTCAGAGAAATATTTTAGAGGGAATGTTTCGTAAAATAAAATCATTGCCAAATTCAAAGCTTCAGCAGATTATGAAAAATGTGCTTAAAAATGTAAAAACAGATTTAACAAATAAGGAAATTCTTTCTTATATATCCAATGTGCTTTTTATGGGTACAATGGAAATTGATCAATTCCGTTTGCCAGTAGATGATGGCTATACAGACGAAACAATTCGTGGCATGGAGGTACTTGTGCTTGATTTAGAAAAAAATAAAAAAGCATTGTCTGATTTTATTTTTGAATATGATGGAGAAAAAGAAGAAACAAAAGAATAAAAGAACCCTTTCGTTGAGCCTTGACAAAAAATAGATATATTGCTACAATCTTACATTAGAAAGTAAAAGAAAGATAAGGAGGATTGCCTAGTTATGAAAAGAATGGTGTTATCAATTCTTGCTGAAAATACCTCTGGTGTTTTAAGTCGAGTCTCTGGTTTATTTAGTCGGCGAGGCTATAATATTGACAGTATTACAGCAGGAGAAACACAAGATCCAAAGTTTTCAAGAATGACTGTTGTTGTTACTGGTGATGATTTAATTTTAGAACAGATGGAAAAGCAGCTTGGAAAGCTGGAAGATGTTATTGATATCAAAAGATTAGAACCGGGGCAATCCGTTTGCAGAGAACTTGTATTAATTAAAGTACAGGCAGATCAGGTGCAGCGACAGGCAATTATTGCAATTGCTGATGTATTTCGTGCAAAAATTGTTGATGTTTCTATTAATTCTTTAATGATTGAATTAACAGGAAATCAGGAAAAAATTGATGCATTTATTCGATTATTAGATGGATATGTTATTTCGCAGCTTGTCCGTACAGGAACAACAGGACTTGTGCGTGGTACATATGATGGAAGCGAAAATAAAAGCAAAGAAAAAGAAGAATGACGCATAATATAAAAATTTTAAAAATCTTATTTTATTTTTATATTGTGATAGCCATATAAAATCTGGATGATTAGGAGGAAAGAAACAATGGAAAACAGAATTTTTTATCAGGAAGATTGTAACCTTTCTTTATTGGATGGCAAAACAATTGCTATTATTGGTTATGGTAGCCAAGGACATGCCCATGCCCTAAATTTAAAGGAATCAGGCTGCAATGTTATTATTGGACTTTATGAGGGCAGCAAATCTTGGAAAAAGGCAGAGGAGCAGGGATTTGAAGTATTTACGGCTGCAGAGGCTGCAAAAAAAGCTGATATTATTATGATTCTTATTAATGATGAAAAGCAGGCTGCTATGTATAAAAAGGATATTGAGCCAAATTTGGAAGCAGGAAATATGTTAATGTTTGCTCATGGTTTTGCTATTCATTTTGGACAAATTGTACCTCCAGCAGATGTAGATGTTACTATGATTGCTCCAAAAGGACCGGGACATACGGTACGTAGTGAGTATCAGGCTGGAAAAGGCGTTCCTTGTCTTGTAGCAGTACAACAAAATGCAACTGGAAAAGCACAAGATCTGGCACTTGCTTATGCACTTGGTATTGGCGGAGCAAGAGCAGGCGTTTTGGAAACAACGTTCCGTACAGAAACAGAAACCGATCTCTTTGGTGAGCAAGCTGTTCTTTGTGGTGGTGTTTGTGCTCTTATGCAGGCAGGTTTTGAGACATTATGTGAAGCTGGTTATGATCCAAGAAATGCTTATTTTGAATGTATTCATGAAATGAAGCTGATTGTAGATTTAATTTATCAAAGTGGTTTTGCAGGAATGCGTTATTCCATTTCGAATACAGCAGAATATGGTGATTATATTACAGGACCAAAGATTATTACAGAAGAAACAAAGAAGACAATGAAGAAAATTCTTTCAGATATTCAGGATGGTACATTTGCAAAAGACTTCTTATTAGATATGTCTTCTGCAGGCGGACAGGCTCATTTTCGTGCATTGCGTAAATTGGCAGCAGAACATCCATCAGAAGTTGTTGGTGAAGAAGTTCGTAAGCTTTATAGCTGGAATGGCGAAGATAAGTTAATTAATAATTAATGTAATGCTTTTTATTTATGAAAAGTATTACAAAAAGTATTACAAGAAATAAAAACCCGTGTTCCATCTATTATGGGACATGGGTTTTCTTAAAAAGAAAGGAAATTATGGGCGGAATAGGAAAATGTATCAAAGTATTACTAGGAATTTCAATTTTTAGCCTTGCTTCTATGAAAGGACTATCACTGATAAGTGAGCATAGTGCTGATTGGGTAGCAAAATATGAAAAAAATGCGGATTTAGAAACAGCAAAAGCAGTTACAGAAGATACTGTGGAAGTCAGCGATCATCAAAGTTTTCTTGATGCTGTCTATCTTATGGCTTTAAATAGACAGTTATCAGGAACTTTTTATTATAAAGGCGATTATAATGATATCTTTCATGGGGATATCAATAAATTATTAAGTGAAATTTGTGCAATTGATGATAAAGAAACAAGTGATGATGCTGATTATTTGGAAAATAGTATTTCTTCGATTAATGTAGGCACAAGTTATAATTATATTGGTTCTAAAATTATTGATTCTACAATTACAATTAAGATTAAATATCTTGAATCGGCACAGCAGCTTAAGGAAGTAAATAAAAAAGTAAAAAAGATTCTTAAAAAGCTTGATTTAGAAGGAAAGTCAGAAGCTCAAAAAGTAAAATTAATTCATGATTATATTATAAATAATACAAAATATATATCTTCAGAAAACTCTCATACAGCTTATGGGGCATTACAGGGCAAGGCAGTTTGTCAAGGATACTCTCAGCTTGCTTATAAAATGTTGACCGATGCTAATATAAAATGTCATTTTATTTCTGGAAAAGCAAATAATGGAAAAAAGACAGAGGATCATGCATGGAATCTTGTTCAAGTAAAAAATAAGTGGTATTATTTAGATGTAACATGGGACGATCCAACAGGAGGCGAGGATCGGCTACGATATGATTATTTTTTAGTAGGAAGCAAACGATTTGAAAAAGATCATATGGCAGCAAAGGAATTTAAAAAGCTTATAACAAAGGCAAGTAAATCAGATTATAAAGAATAAAGGAAAAAAATATGAAAGAAAAGAGAATAGAATTATTTCAGAGCATCGTGCCTTTCCTATGCGATTGGTTTGAAAAGGATCATAGACAGATGTACTGGCGTTCACATCCCCTGCCTTATTATGTTTGGATTTCAGAAATTATGCTGCAGCAGACAAGAGTAGAAGCTGTTCGAGAATATTTTGCTCGTTTCATTCAGGAATTGCCTGATATAAAAAGCCTTGCTATGGTAGATACAGATAAACTTTTAAAGCTTTGGGAAGGACTTGGTTATTATAATCGAGCAAAAAATTTAAAAAAAGCAGCAATTGTTATTTTAGAAGAATACAATGGTAAAATGCCATCAGAATATAAAGAACTTTTAAAACTTCCCGGAATTGGGGAGTATACAGCAGGTGCAATTGCTTCTATTGCCTTTGGGCAAGCTGAACCTGCTGTTGATGGAAATGTTTTGCGTGTTTTAATGAGAGTAACAGAAAATCATGAAGATATTTTAAAAGAAAAGGTAAAACGAGAATTAAGAGAAGATTTAAAACAGATAATACCAAAAGGGAAACCGGGAATTTTTAATCAAGCACTGATGGAACTTGGGGCAGTTGTATGTGTTCCAAATGGACTGCCAAAATGTTTACAGTGTCCAATCAAGATATTTTGTCAGGCAAGGGAACAAGGAATAGAACATGACTTGTCTTATGCACAATCACTTCCATGGAAAGCACCAAAAAAAGAAAGACAAAAAGAGGATTGGACCATATTTTTATTTGAGAGAGATGGAAAAATTGCTGTAGGACGGCGAGCAGAAAAAGGACTTTTAGCAAATATGTGGGAATTTCCTATGCTTTCTGGCCGTTTAAAAAAATCAGAGCTTGAGATGCTTCTTGAAGAAGCAGGATTTCGCTTTGAAACAATAGAAGCACTTGGAGAGGCAAAACATATCTTTTCTCATATAGAATGGCATATGACAGGATATTTGATTCGACTTTCTGGGAATCCTATGATAGTAGCAGAACAAAATAGATATCATATTCAGGAAGAAAGAAAAGAACTTGTACCTATATTAGAAGATTTATTAAAAGAACGAAATTGGGAAACACCAGCAACACTTAAAAAAGAATATTCTATGCCATCAGCATTTAAAGTATATAAACAAAAGCTTGGAATTTAAAGAAAGGAAAGAAAGAATGTTATCGGAACAAGATAGAGTAAAATTTCTGGCTGCATTGCCAAAATTATTAGAATATGCTAAAATGCAGGAAATGGAACTTACAAAACAGGAAGTAGAAAGTTTTTTTGAGGAAATTGCATTAACAAAAGAACATTATGATCAAATTTATGCGTATCTTTTAGCAAATAAAATTTCAGTAAAAGATGGAAATGTGCTACAAAAGGATGCTAGGAAATATAAGAACACTTGGAAAAGACAGAAAACAGAAGAAAAATCTGCATATTTACAAATGTATTTACAGGATTTAGATAGCATTTCTGCTTGTAGTGTAAGCGAAGAGATGCAATTATATCATAAATTATTACAGGGAGATAAACAGGCACAAAAACGTCTTGCAGAAGGAAAGCTTTATCGTGTAGTAGAACTTGTTAGGGAATATGTAGAGGATAGTTTTATAACAGAAGACTTAATTCAAGAAGGAAATATGGGACTTTTGGCAGCACTTTCTGAATTATATCATGCAAAAGAAAAAAAAGAAGAAGATTGTGCTAAAATGATAGATGATTATATTCGTCAATGGATAGCATTTGCAGTCGATGCTCAAATTAGCGATAAAGATCAGGAAATGAAAATTGTTGCAAAAATAAATCTTGTTCATGAAGCAGCACGTACTTTGGCAGAAGAACTTGGTAGAATTGCTACCGTATTTGAACTATCAGAGTATACAAAGCTGCCGTTAGAGGAAATTGAAGATATGATTAATCTCTCTGAGGGCAGCATTGATGTTGGAAAAGGAGATATTGATGGAGCAAAAGGATCGATTGTTTGGGATTTTAAATAAATACTATATTACTTTTTTGTTTTCGTTGCTTCTTTTTTTGATGTATCCCGTTGTTCTTTTTCCTTTTGCTGCTTGGCAATAAGATCGAAAAAGATATCATCTTTATTTGGAATACGATATCCTTTTTTGCTTTCTTTGCAGTCATAAAATTTATAAATATTGCCGCTTTCCATAGTGATATGATCGCTGTTGCATTGATCATAATTTCGTATGTAAGGAAGTTTGTCATAGAACTCTTCCCCCGGTTCACGATTAAGGAAAGTATGTTTTGGAGAAAGACTCCAAGTTTCGCTTGGCATTTTAATCATAGAAATCAATTCCTTTCATAATTTTTACGATAAGGTTATATTTCTTTATTATATCGTAAATTAATAAAAGTTTCAATAAAATTTTCTGCGTTTTTTGGAAAAAATTACAGTGTGGTATTATAAGAGAATATGTTATAATAAAGAATTATAGGATCACGGTTAAGGATTTTATTTAGGAGGGAAAAAGGATGAAAGTTTATGTTTGTCCAATATGTGATCATGCTATGGAAGGAAGATATTATTGTCGGAATTGCCATGAATTTGTAAGAAATCCTTATTATATGGAAATAAATTATTCTTTAGATCGTGCTGCTGTAAAATCAGAGGGAGAAACAGAAATAGAATTAAATAATAAAAAAAATACAATACAAACAACACAGAAAACAGAAAAAAGACAGTATCATATTTTATGGTTATTTCTTATTTATATTTTATTTCAGATTGGGATTGTTCTATATTCTAAAATACCAAAGGCTACCATTGGAGAGATAAAAAGTAAAGTGGAACGACTTTTTCCTGAAAAAAAACAGATAAAAGATGTGGAAGATATGGAGTTAGGGGAAGGCAATGAAATAGAGTTTTCAAGTGATTGGAGTTATGAAACACCAGATTATAATGAAATTGTAACACGAGGAGAAGAAAGTACAGGACTTACACATTTTGCAATTGATGGAAAAGAATTTACAAAGAAACTTCATCAAATATTAAATGATGCTGATTTTGATGTTATCGAAAATGCAGAACATATGGAAAATTATATTGCTTTTAATGCGGAACAAAGTGAAAAATATTCTTATTTTGAAAATATTAAGACCTTTTATTTAACAGAGGATTTTATGGAATATTATCGTATTTCAAAGGATTCCGTTAGTGGAAGATTAATTGATACAGAAATAGAAAGTACAGATTTTGATCAAGTGTGTTTCTTTGTAAGGGCAGCAGCTTCTCTTTTATTTCCTGATAATAAAAGAAAACAAAAGAGAGTAGAAAAACTGGATAGTTATTTGGAAAGGCTTTTAGGAGAGGAAACTTATTTTTCAGAAAGAATTGGTACAATGATAATTTCGGGATATACTTATACGAATAAAACAACAAATCAAGATAAAATGGCATTTCATATTTCTTTATCAAGTGCAGAAAATGCATAAATAATAGAAAAAGAAAAAAAGAGAAAATAGCATGGTTTTTGGTAGTTTTTGCAAAATTGGGAATAAAAGCTTTTTGTAGTATTAGAAATAGACAAAAAGTTTTCATTGTTTTAAATATCAATAAATGTTTTTATAGCATAAGCAACCCCATCTTCTTCATTTGTCTTTGTAATAAAATCGGCAGCAGCTTTGATTTCTTTATCAGCATTTCCCATAGCAACGCCAATTCCAGCGGCTTTTATCATATCAAGATCATTGCTGCTATCTCCACAAGCCATAATTTGTTCTTTTTTAATACCAAGTTGTTCTCCAAATTTAATTAAAGCAGTTCCTTTATTGACAGTTTTTGAAGTAACTTCAATATTAACAGAAAGACCAGCGGAAATAGAAACAGGAGTAAGACGAAAAAGATCTTGCATCATTTCTTGTTTCTTTTTTTGATCTTGAATCATAAGATTGATTTTTTCTATATTTTTTCCTTTTTTCTCAATATATTCACGTAAATTTTCTACAGGTTGTCTTGATTTTAGAAAATAAGGCAAAAGACCACCAAGATCAAAATTTTTTAATACTTGTTCATAGGCAGTACGTTCTACAAAAACTTCTCCATCAATATAAACATCAGGAATATAGCCGTATCCTGCCATATAATCTAAAATAAGAAGTGCTTGAGAAAGCGGAAGGGTATCTTCAAAAACAGCTTTTTTTGTATGTATATTAATAATACGTGCACCATTAGAAGTTAAGGCATAAGTAACACCGGGAATTGTCAGAAAGTCTTCTGGTAGTCCAGCCATAGGGCGACCAGTAGCGGGCATGACAATAATATTACATGCTATTGCTGAACGAATAGCAGAACGTACTACAGAAGTAATTTCTTTTTTTTCATTAAATACAGTACCATCTAAATCAAGTGCAATAAGACGAATTTGATTTTTCGTAGCTGGCATAATAATTCTCCTTAAATGTAGTTGTTTTTTTTAATAAGTATAGTATCATAATCAAAAGAAAGATGCAAATATAATCTTTCTAATACTCGATAGATTTAGTTGAAATTTTATGGGATGTATATTACAATATTTATAATAATAACGAATAAAGGAAAAACTTGTATATATTGGCAGTCGAAAAACGGAAAATTTTTTCGTTTATAAGTAAAAATTATATTATTAAGGAAGGAGAAAGTTACTAAGAACATAAAATATTATAGTAACAGTAATTTATATGGTAACAATTAAAGAAATAGCAAAAGAATGTAGCGTATCCATAGCAACAGTATCTAATATATTAAATAATAAACCAAATGTAGGAGAGGAAACAAAGCAAAAAGTATTAAAGGCTATTGAGGAAATGAATTATACACCAAATACAATTGCAAAGAATCTAAAAACGAAAAATACAAGAACAATTGGAGCACTAATAGAAGATATTACTGTATTTTGTGCTCCGGAAATTATTGATGGTATTACTTATTATTGTGAGCAAAAAAAGTATAATGTGCTTTTAATTAATTTGAGATTACATAAAAAATATGGATATAATTATTTGGAAGAAGAAAGTTTTTTTAATGTAGTAAGGCAAGAAATACGAGAGCTAATTTCAAAACAAGTAGAAGGCATTATTTATGTAACAGCCCATGAAAGAGAATTAAGATGTTTGCCAGATAATTTAAAAATACCAGCAGTGATGGCATATGGATATACAGGTTCACAGAAATTCCCATCGGTTGTTGTAAATGATGTACAGGGGGCATATACAATTGTCAACTATATGATAGAACAAGGACATAAAAAAATTGGCGTAATTACAGGAAAGGAGCGTAGTCTACATACAAGAGATCGTTTATTTGGCTATCAGAAGGCATTATATGATAATAAGATTTTTTATAATCCAGAGTTTATTGTT
>CAJTJZ010000033.1:29042-37532 GCA_910576895.1 uncultured Lachnospiraceae bacterium
GAGATTGGAGTAAACAAAGCGGCTATCATGCAGCAGAGAAGATGATAAAACAAGGAGTGACAGCAATTTTTTGTATGAATGATAAAATGGCAGGAGGAGTCTATGAATGGTTAGAAGAAAATGGAAAGGTAGTAGGTCAGGATATTAGTATCGCAGGATATGATAATCAAGAAGTTGCTGAATTTATGACGCCTTCCTTAACAACCATTGCATTGCCATTACATAAAATTGGGGAAACGGCTTGTCGAATCTTAATTGATAAAATAGAAAATCATTCAAAAGAAGATATATGGAAACAAATGGAAAATACAATGATTATTGAAAAAGAGGGAAAATTGAAAATTAGAAATTCCATAAAGACAATACAATAGTAAAAAGGCTCTATTAATAATGCACAAATTACAATTGTATATTTGTGTATTATTAACAAAGTTAAACGTTTTATACAAAAAAGATTGATTTTTTTTGTAGATTATGGTATAACTTAACTAAGAATCAGTGACAAAATGGTCACTATTTCTTTTATGACAAAAGTTAAACGTTTAACTAGAAAGAGAGGCGATCAATATGCACAAAAAAGCGAACTCTGACATATGTCTTAATAGGATTATTGTCCATGATTCCTTTTGGGATAAGTATGTAAGGCTTGTAAAGGAGGTGATTATTCCCTATCAATGGGAAGTTTTAAATGATATGGCACAAGGCACAATGGAAAGTGGCTGTATCAAAAATTTTAAAATAGCTGCTCATGAAGAACAAGGCACGTTTACAGGTGTTGTTTTTCAAGATACTGATGTAGCAAAATGGCTGGAAGCTGTTGGCTTTGTACTAGCTTACGAAGATGATAAAGAGCTGGAAAAAACAGCAGATACTGTCATAGAACTTTTAGGACGTGCACAGCAGCCAGACGGGTACTTAAATACTTATTATACAATTAGTGAACCAGAAAAAAGATGGACAAATTTAGAAGAAGGACATGAGCTTTATATTGCAGGACATATGATAGAAGCAGCCGTTGCTTACTATGAATCTACAGGTAAAAGACGTTTTTTAGATATTGTATGTAAAATGGCAGATTTGATTTGTAAGACATTTGGGCAGGAGGAAAATCAAATTCATGGTTATCCGGGACATCCAGAAATTGAATTAGCACTTGTGAAATTATATCGAGTAACAGAAGAAAAACGCTATTTGGAACTAGCGAAATATTTTATTGATATTCGGGGCAAAGGGGAAAATTACTTTTTAAAGGAGGAAAAAAAATCAGGATTTAAGCGGATTTTTCCTGAATTTGAACCATATAATCCTATCTATTCTCAATCTCATTTACCAGTAAGAGAACAAACAACAGCAGAGGGTCATGCAGTACGTGCTGTTTATTTATATTGTGCTATGGCAGATCTTGCATGGGAATATCAAGATAAATCACTTATGGATACTTGTGAAAAATTGTGGAATAATATTGTTTTTAAACGGATGTATATAACGGGAAGTATTGGAAGTTCTGGGTTATTAGAACGTTTTACTACAGATTATGATTTACCAAATGATAGTAATTATTCAGAAAGTTGTGCATCGATTGGATTAGCACTTTTTGGAAAGCGAATGGCAAGTATAACAGGAAATGCGAGTTATATGGATGTTGTAGAACGTGCTTTATATAATACAGTATTATCAGGGATTTCTATGGATGGTAAAAGCTTTTTTTATGTAAATCCATTAGAAGTATGGCCTCCAAATTGTATGGAACAAACATCAAAAGCTCATGTAAAGCCAGTAAGGCAAAAATGGTTTGGTGTGGCATGTTGTCCTCCAAATATTGCAAGAACACTTGCTTCTCTTGGACAGTATTTGTATTTTCAGGAACAAGACATGCTTTATATTAATTTATATATAGGCAATACAACAGAAATTAAATTAAATGATCATACATTTAAAATCAATATGGATTCTTCCTATCCTTGGCAGGGAAAGATTGAAATGAAACTTTCTGGAGAAGAAAAAGTAGATCATACCCTAGCTTTTCGGATACCATATGGTTCTTCTGATTTTCAAATCTCTATCAATGGAGAAATTGTAGAAAATCCTGTAAGGGAACAGGGATATTTAAAAATCAGTAGAGAATTTCAAAATGATACAATTTCGATTCGTTTTTCTATACCAGCCGTTTTTATTCATGCAAATCCAGAAGTACGAGCAGATATTGGTAAAATTGCAATTATGAAAGGACCTTTAGTGTATTGTCTGGAAGAAATTGACAATGGAGAAAATCTAGCCTCCCTTTATATAAGCAGTCATCAAGAGATTCAAGAAGATTATGATGAAAACATTTTAAAAGGTACTTCTTTGCTTCATTTACATGGACGAAAGCTTAGAAGTCATGGTTGGGATGAACAGACGTTATATCAAAGAAAAGAAGCCGAATTTGAAGAAGTAGAACTTACAGCAGTTCCTTATTGCTATTGGGGGAATAGAAAAACGGGAGAAATGCTTGTATGGCTGAAAGAATGGTTTGAGTAATTAAAGGGGGAAAGGAAATGAAGAAAATTCTGTATTCAAAAAAAGCAGCACCATATCTATTTATTTTGCCGTTTGTATTAACATTTGCAATTTTTTGGATTGTACCAATTTTAAAATCTGGGGTAATGAGTTTAGAAAAAGTTCTGCCGGGACAGGTACAATTTATAGGATTAAATAATTTTAAAAGATTATATAAAGACAGAATTTTTTGGCTGGCAGTTACCAATAGTTTTAAATATATGATATTTACTTTGATTTTATTAATTCCAATTCCAATGGCACTTGCTTGTTTAGTTAATTCTAAGATTGCAAAAGGCAAAGTTAATAGTTTTTTTAAATCATCCTTATTTGTTCCAGCATTAACTTCTGTAGTAGTAGCAGGAACAATCTTTCGATTAATTTTTGGAGAAATGGATACTTCTTTAATGAATCGTTTTATTGGATTATTTGGTATGGAATCTATAAAATGGTTAAAGGGAGCAGTCACTGGTTTTGCAGCACTTCTTACCTTAGCATGCTGGCGTTGGTTTGGTGTTAATATGATGTATTTCTTATCGGGACTGCAAAGCATTCCAGAAGAATATTATGAAGCAGCATCGGTTGATGGAGCAACGACATGGCAGAGATTTATTCATATTACATTACCACAGTTAAAACCGACAATTGTTTATGTTTTAACGATTAGTATTTATGGTGGACTGTCTATGTTTATAGAGAGCTATATGTTATGGCAGGGAAATAATTCTCCGCAAAATATTGGTTTAACGATTGTTGGATATCTTTACCGTCAGGGAATTGAAAAAAATGATATGGGTTACGCCTGTGCCGTTGGTATTACATTACTTATCTTTGTACTTGTAATTAATATTGTGCAGCTTACACTGACAGGTACATTTAAAAAGGAGGAGAAATAAGATGAAAAAGACTAGAACAAAAAATAAAGTATATCGTATTATTATGATTGCATTCTTTATAGCATTGGCTGCGATTATTCTTCTTCCTTTTTGGGCTATTTTTATTGGTACATTTCAAGAAGGGAGTATGTTAATACGCTATGGTCTTAACTTAACACTAGATTTTTCCACAGCAAATTTTGATAATTATATTATGCTGTTTACAGAATCTGGATCTTATTTTCGCTGGTTTTTTAACAGTGTGTTTTTAACATTATTACAAGTAGTAGGAACTCTTTTTATTAGTGCTTTTGTTGCCTATGGATTTGCTGTTTATAATTTTAAATTTAAAAATGTATTATTTATGTGTGTTATCTTAATTATGTCAGTACCATTTGAAATGTTAATGTTGCCATTATATGTACAGATTAATGATATGAATCTTAGTGATACTTATATTGCGATTTTATTGCCATTTTTGGCACATGCATCTACGATATTTTTCTTTCGTCAATATTTATCTGGGATTCCAATGGAAATTATTGAAGCAGGAAGAATTGATGGATCTTCCGAGTTTGGTATTTTCTTTAAGTTGATTCTTCCAATTATGAAACCTTCTTTTGCAGCAATGGCAATTTTAAATGGTATGAATAGTTGGAATAACTTCTTATGGCCATTACTTGTATTAAGAGATTCCGAAAAGTATACATTGCCAATCGGTTTAAATACCTTAATGACACCTTATGGCAATAATTATGATTTATTAATTGTTGGTTCTTTCTTCTCGGTACTGCCAATTTTGATTTTATTCCTGTGCTTCCAGAAATACTTTATTGAAGGTATGACAGCAGGTGCAGTAAAGGGATAAGAAATAGAAAAATGAAAGGAAATAGAAAAATGAAAAATGCAAAAATGATAATTGATAAAGATTTTAAAATATCAAAAGTAGATCCTCGCATTTATGGCTCTTTTATTGAGCATTTAGGACGTGCTGTTTACAATGGTATTTATCAGCCAGATCATCCTCTTGCCGATGAAAATGGATTTCGGAAAGATGTCATAGAGCTTGTGAAAGATTTGGATGTTTCTGTGATTCGTTATCCCGGTGGAAATTTTGTTTCCAATTTTTTCTGGGAAGATAGTGTAGGACCAATAGAAAATAGAAAACCTCGTTTAGAATTGGCATGGCGAAGCCTAGAACCAAATACATTTGGACTAGATGAATTTTCCCGTTGGGCAGATAAAGTGAAAGCGGATACGATGATGGCAGTCAATCTTGGAACAAGAGGAGTAAGCGATGCCTGTAATTTACTAGAATACTGCAATCATCCATGTGGTACAAAATATAGTGATATGCGTATTCGTAATGGAAGAAAAGATCCTTATAATATAAAATTATGGTGTCTTGGAAATGAAATGGATGGTGAATGGCAAGTTGGACAAAAAACAATGACAGAATATGGAAGACTGGCAGCGGAAACAGGAAAAGCAATGAAATTAATTGATCCAGAAATTTCCTTAGTTTCCTGTGGAAGCTCTTATATGACAATGCCAACATTTCCACAATGGGAAGCAACTACATTAGAGCTTGATTATGATTATGTAGATTATATTTCCCTGCATCAGTATTATGGAAACTTAAATAATGACAGCAGCGATTATTTAGCACATTCTGATGATATGGATCAGTTTATTAAAACAGTGATTGCTGTTTGTGATTTTGTGAAAGCAAAGAAACGTGGGAAGAAAACAATTCATTTAAGTTTTGATGAATGGAATGTATGGTTTCATTCAAAAAAAGAAGAAGAAGATATTACAAGTAATCATCCATGGCAAGTTGCACCATCTCTTTTAGAGGATCATTATAATTTTGAAGATGCCTTAATGGTGGGACTTATGATGATTACATTATTAAAACATGCAGATAGAGTAAAAATTGCTTGTCTTGCACAGCTTGTCAATGTCATTGCACCAATTATGACAGAACCTGATGGAAAGGCATGGAGGCAGACCATTTATTATCCTTTTCTTCATGCATCAAAATATGGACGTGGTATTGTCTTACAGCCGCTTCTTGACAGTGAAAGTCATGCTACCTTAGAACATGGGGAAGTATCCGATCTTGTAAGTATTGCTGTTTATAATGAGGAAGAAGAAATCATAACTGCTTTTATTGTAAATAGAAATATAGAAGAAGATTGTATGCTTTGTATTGATATTCGTAGTATGACAGATTTAGGAAATATAGAACTTTTAGAACATATTGTGTTACATCATGATGATTTAAAAGCAGAAAATACAAAGGATAAAGAACAGGTATATCCAGTGAGTGAAAAGGGAAGTAAAATAGAAAGTGGAAAGCTTCATGTGACACTTAAAAAAGCGTCTTGGAATGTTCTTCGTTTTAAAATAAGATAAAAAAATATTAAAAGTACAAAAGATAAAACGTAAAACGTGTAACAGAAGAATTTCTAGTAAATATTACCAAAAAATATGCATTAAAATTGTATGATTTATACAAATTAAATAAAATCAATAAAAAATATGTTTACATTTCACAAATAATATGTTATATTTATCAGTATAAAGTTAAACGTTTAACCAACTAGTCATTATCTATTATAAAAGGAGGATGTAATTATGAAAAAAAGTAAAAAAATAATTGCAATGGGGATGACTCTTGCACTTATGGCAGGCTGTTTCGTGGGGTGTGGAAATGATGATACAAAGCCAGCAAACAATAATAGTAATAATACACAAGATGACAGCAATCAAGGGGATGATAGTACGGGGGATGACAGCAATCAAGATTCCACAGGAGATTCTGCAGAAGCAACGCCATTAGAGATGTGGACATTTGTAGAACTTCATGGAGAGTTTTACAAAAATATGGCTGTAAAATGGAATGAGGCACATCCAGACAAAAAGGTTGAGATTAATGTAAATGTTATGCCTTATGATGATATGCATAATAAATTACAAATTGCTTTAAATTCTAATGAGGGGACACCAGATTTTGTAGATATTGAACAAGGAAAGTTTTCCAATTTTACACAAGGTCAGCCAGCACTTCTTGATTTAACTTCTGCGATTGCTGATTATAAAGGAGATATTGTTCAGTCAAGACTTGATTTATATAGTAAAGATGGCAAGGTATATGGACTTCCAACACATGTAGGTGCAACCGTTGCTTTTTATAACACAGAACTTTTAGAAGCAGCAGATATTGATTATACAACAATTAAAACATGGGCTGATTTTAAGACAGCAGGAAGCAAATATTATGAAGCAACTGGAAAATATCTTGGAACAGCAGATACCAGTGCTTTATGGACAACCAATTTATTAATGGCAGAGCTTGGAAGTGATTATGTAGATGGTGATAAGATTCAAGTAAATAGTGATGCTATGGTAGAGGCAATGACATTATTAAAAGATTTACAAAAGGCAAATGCAATTCAAACTGTTCCGGGCGGTAATCCTGATAAGGAAGAAGCTTATGGTGCATTTAATAATGGTGATTATGCTTGTGCCATTATGCCAATGTGGCAAATGTCCAGATATACAAGCTATATGCCAGATCTTGCTGGAAAAGTTGCCATTGCCCCAGCTCCTGTTGTAGATAATACAAAAGCAAAATCTGTTGGTGGCGGCGGTACAGGTACTTCCGTTGTAGCAGGCAAAGAACACGCTGATCTTGCAGCAGAATTTCTTGCTTATGCAAAGCTTTCTTATGATGGCAATGTAGAAATTTGGAATGCTCTTGGTTTTGACCCATGTAATATGTCTGTATGGAATGAAAAAGACGTAACACATAATGAAGATAATCAGTTTGTAAAATATTTTGTAAATAATCCATTTGATGTATTAAATGAGATTAAAGATGGAATTGCAGGTTTAAGTGCTCATGCTTCTTCTCTCTATCCATATATTAACAATGAATTTTGTACGGTTACTTTAAATGAAATTTTTGAAAATGATGTGGATGTAAAAAAGGCACTTGATCAAGCACAAGCTGATTTGCAAAATGAAGTAGGACAATAAAAAAACTAATATTATTATAAAGTAAGATTAGACAAGGGAACTTTGATATAAAAAGTTCCCTTGCTTTGAAAAAGGAGGGATGTTCTGTTCTTGTAAAATCGAAAGAGATAACAATGTTTGGAAAAAAAGGAGGGTTTCCATGAAAAAAAGAACTAAAATTTTATTAAAAAGGGCAGGAGCGATTACCATAGCCCTTGCAATGTCCCTCTCCTCTGCAAATGGTTATGTTCCACAAAATGTAAGAGTTGTGCAGGCAGCAGAAATTGCAGGAGATACTATAGCAAATAATAGTTTACGTATTAAAGTTGGTGATTTGGGACAGATTGCCGAAATGAATATTGTAAATAACCGTACCAATAATTATGGTAATCAAGTAAATTTTGTATTACCAAATGATTCCAGTCCTCAAAATAATGCAAATCATCAGTGGATGGGAGAAATGATTTTTTCTTACCGTACTAGTAAAGATGGAACATTTCCAGAAGATAATAGTGGATTTACAGAAGTTGATACCAATAAAACAATGGCAGCAGGTGGCACAACAACTTGTTCGGATGTAAATACGGACAATCCTTATATTGAAAAAAAGGTAATTGGTGATAAGAAGGTTGAAGTTACCTATAAGGGGCTTGAAGAAGATTCTGATGTAGAACGTGCCATGAAAGGCTTTAATGTTTCTTCTGTTTATGATATGGAAACAAAGGATGGTTCTCTTTTATGGAATATTACATTAAAGAATACAAGTGAAAATTATATTGAGTTTGGTGATGTAGGACTTCCAATGCCATGGAATAACAAATATCCAGAAGTAGATAATGTATATAATGAGCGTGTTACAGCACATACCTTTGCAGGTGCAGATAGTGGATATGCTTATGCAATTCGTTGTAGTGGTGAAGGAAATTATATGTTATTTACACCAGTACCAGAAAGTGGTGCAAGAATTGAATATGTAGATAACTGGATTGGCTACAATAATGGCGTTACGGATAATCGTGCTGATGATTTATATTCAGGTTGGACAGCAGATAGT